>JBOGRS010000005.1:0-49422 GCA_050749685.1 Thermoplasmata archaeon | reverse complement strand
GCCCGAGCTCTTCCCCTCCGCGATGTCGCGGAGCGATGGGCCCGACTGAGCCCGTCGGCGCGGGCGGTCTTATCGGGGGCGAGGGGATGACTACGAATCACAAGGCGGGTCCTCTTTCTCAGGAGTGTGCTGTACCAGCCAGACCTACGTTTAACCGGTTCCGGGTGACCTTGACGAGGATCTCGTCGGCGGTCGCTCACCATTGGAACGGGCGAGGGACCTCGTTGTATCGCTCGATGTAGAGCTTCAGCATCTCGATCAGCTCGCGCTCGCTGCGGAAGGTTCCCCGACGGATCTGTCGGTGGGTCAGGTCGTTGAACCACCGCTCGACTTGGTTCAGCCACGACGAGCCCGTCGGCACGAAGTGGAAGTGGAACCGGGGGTGCCGCAGCACCCAACGTTTCACTTCCGGGGTCTTGTGCGTCGAGAGATTGTCCAGGACCAGGTGGAGGTCGAGTTCGGGAGGCGTGCTCCGGTCGAGGGTGCGCAGAAAGGCGAGGAACTCCTTCGCCCGATGCCGCTTGTGGCACTCCCCGATGATCCGCCCCTCGACCACGTCCATCGCAGCGAACAGGTCCGTGGTGCCGTTTCGACGGTAGTCGTGCGTCTGTCGCTCAGGAACGCCGGGGCGGAGGGGAAGGATCGATTGGGTCCGGTCGAGGGCCTGGATCTGGGTCTTCTCATCGACGCTGAGCACGAGGGCGTGCTCCGGAGGGTTGAGGTAGAGGCCGACCACGTCCCGGAGCTTCTCTTCGAACTGGTAGTCGGTGCTGAGCTTGTAGTGCTCGAGGCGGTGCGGCTGGAGCCGTCGGGCTTTCCAGATCCGGGCCACCGTGTCAGGACTGACCCTGTGCTTCGCGGCCATCAGTCGGACCGACCACTGGGTGGCGTTGTACGGCTTGGAGTGGAGAGTATCGTCGACGATGGCGCGGATCTTCGAATCGGGGAGAGTCAGGGGACCCCCGGGCCGAGGGGCGTCCTGCTCGATGCCCGCGAGTCGGAGACGGTGGAATCGCCCACGCCAGAGCGCGCAGGTGTTGCGCTGAGTGTTCAGCTCGGACGCGATCTGCTTGTTCTGAATTCCGTCGGCGGCGCGGAGCACGATTCGGGCACGCAGGACGATGCGGAAGGGGGTGGAGCGGCCGCGCGCCCAGGACTCGAGCTGGCGGCGTTCCTCGATGGTGAGCGAGATGGGCGGAGCGACCCGCACAAGATCGGCAGGGGTCCTCCGGCTATAAGCTCATTCATTCATCGGACAGCACACTAGGGCATCCTGTGGAGGGCATGCGAATCGCCCCGACGGGGGGGCACGGGCCGCCTCCTCGTACGGGCGCCCTCGACCCACAGCGCCCCGGAGTAATAACCCCGTTTGCCGCGCGTCGACGACCGCCGGCCGATCGGGGGGACGTGGAGGGTGGGAGCACGGGGATTTGAACCCCGATATGCGGGTCTCTCCGCGCGCTCCAGTCATTCGTCATCGGGGCGCGGGCGCGCCCCTCCGCAGACCCTAATTGCAGGACCACCGTTCGGTGGCCCTGACTGGAGCCCGCTGGTCTGCCAAGTTAGCCTATGCTCCCTCCGACTCCCCCGGACCGCCCCGGGAGATATCCTTTGTTGTCGGCGCTCCGGCGTCGGGAACGTTCGGGGCGTGCCCGCAGCAAGGTTTATGTGAAATAGAGTTTGCCTAGAATCCAATGTCATTGAATTCCGGCACTACCCCCGCCTCGGGGGCGCGACGTGGCATTTCCGTCGGCGTATTCCTCCTCGTGATCGTCCTGGTCGCGGGCGCGGCCATCGCCACGACCGCGGCCTACTACGCGTACCGTCCCGCCGCGCCGGTGGGAAGCCTCACGGTGACCGATGACCTTGGACGGACCGTGACCGTGCCGACGCACCCGACACGGGTGGCGGTCCTTTCGCCGAGCGCGATGGACTCGATGGTGCGCCTGGGTCTGCGTGCGGACGTGGTCGCGGTCGATTGCTACAGCGCGGCGTTCGGGGGCCTCTCCGCCGATTACTCGCCCGATCAGGTCGCCGCGTGGGGTCTCTCGAGTTCCCTGTGCGTCCAGGTCGGACCGACCTTCGATTTCGAGCAGCTCCTCAACGCGAGCCCGGACCTCGTCCTCTCGTCCACGATCATCTCGGTCGCGGCGGTCGAGACCCTGACCTCGACCTACCACATCCCGGTCGTGATGCTCCAGCCGGCGACGCTGAGCGGGGTCGAGGTGGATGTCTCGCTCCTCGGCGAGATCTTCCACGTCGGCGGGGCGTCCGACCAGCTGAATGGGGCGATCCAGGCCGCGCTCGGGAACGCGACGACGCTCGCCCAGAATCTCACCGATACCGGCGCTCCCTTCCCGACGGTCCTCGTCACCTACGCGGTCAATCCGTCGGGGAGTCCCGATCCGGGCTACTACTCCTTCGGACCGGGAACCTTCGGGGAGTCGCTCATCGAGCTCGCCAGCGCGGCCAGCATCAGCGCGAACTCGACCTTGCCCTACCCCGAGCTCGCGGGCGCCCAGGTCCTCGCCTCGGATCCGAGCTTCATCGTCTACGGTACGGGGTTCGGGCTCAACGAGAGTTCCTACGCGCAGGGGCCGGACTGGAGCCAGTTCTCCGCGGTCCAGCAGGGATCGGTCGTCGCGATCAACTCGAACTACCTCACCGAACCCGATCCGACGATGGTCCTCGTCGGGCTCCCCGCGCTCCTTCACGCCTTCCACCCGTAACCCGATTCCGTCAACCGTGCCGACAACCTCGCCGGAGGGGCGGTCCCCGTCGACGCGGTCGGGAACCCGCCCTCGTCGCATACGCCGTGCGACCCTCCTCCTGGTCCTGGGCGGTCTCGCGATCGTCGCGTTGAGCCCGCTCGTCGGGACCGTGCCGGTGCCGGCGAACGCGGTCGCCGGCATCCTTCTCCACCAGGTCTCGGGCGGGGCGATCGCCCCAGCTCCCTGCGCCGGGACCGCGGCGAGTCCGAGGCTCTGCTCCGCGTGGACCGAAATCGTGTGGAACGAACGGATCCCCGAGATCCTTCTCGCCCTGGTCGTCGGCGCCGCCCTCGGCATGTCGGGAGGCACCCTTCAGGGGGTCTTCCGCAATCCTCTCGCGGACCCGTTCCTGCTCGGGCTGTCGAGCGGGGGAGCGCTCGGGGCGGCGCTCCTCTTCGTCTTCGAGCTCGGGGCGGCCGAGGCGAACCTCCTCCTTCCCGTGTTCGCGTTCGTGACGGCGATGGCGACGGCGTTCGTCATCCTCGCGGCGGCGCGGGGCGGACGAGGGTCGGTCGAGACTCTCCTCCTCACCGGCGTCGCCCTGCAGAGCTTCCTTTCGGCGGCGCTCTCGATCGTCCTCCTCTACAACCCGATCGGGAGCCTCCAGGTGAGCTTCTGGCTCCTCGGGGGGCTTGGGGGCGCCACGTGGCCGCGGGACGGCATCGCCTTCGGCGTCGTGCTCATCGTCGCGGCCCTCCTCGCCCTGCACGGACGGGAGCTCAACCTCCTCCAACTCGGTCCGGACGTGGCCCAGAGCCTCGGCGTGGACGCTCGGCGGGTGCGTGTACGGCTCGTTCTGCTCGCCTCCGTCGCGACGGCGATGGCCGTCGCGTTCGCCGGGATCATCGGGTTCGTCGGGCTCGTGGCGCCCCACGTCGTGCGGAGGACGGCCGGGAGCGACTACCGCACCGTCCTTCCCGGCGCGGCGCTCGTCGGGGGAACGTTCCTGCTCGGCGCGCAGGATCTCTCCGCGATCGTCCTCCCGTCCTCCCTGCTCCCCGTCGGGATCGTCACGTCGCTCGCCGGAGCGCCCTTCTTCCTCTATATCCTCTACCGACGGCGCCGGGTCACGACGATGGGAGCGCCGTAGGCATGGCCGCCGTGCTTCCCCTTGCGATCGAGCGGCTGAGTGTGAACTTCGGCGAACGTGCGGCGGTGACCGACGTCAGCCTCGCGGTCCGTCCGGGGGAGTTCCTCGCGCTCACCGGCCCGAACGGATCGGGCAAGACCACGCTCCTGCGGGCGGTCCTCGGACTCGAGCGACCGCGGGACGGTACGATCCGCCTCTTCGGGGCGAGTGCCGGGGACCTGACGATCCGCGCGCGGGCCCTCCAGGTCGCGTGGGTCCCGCAGGAGGGGCTCCCGCGCGACAACGTCACCCTTCTCGATTACGTCCTCTTCGGTCGCTACGCGCACCTCCTCCCGCTCGACCGCGAAGGGCCGGCCGATCTCGCGGTCGCCCGCGACGCGCTCGGTCAGGTCGGCCTTCTCGATCGCGCCGACGCCGGGGTGCTCGAACTGAGCGGGGGCGAACGCCAGCGCGCCGTCCTCGCGCGGGCACTCGCCCAGCAGGCGCCTCTCCTCCTGCTCGATGAGCCGACCGCTCACCTCGACATCGGACACCAGCTCGACCTACTCGGCCGGGTCCGCGCGCTGGTCCGGGACCGCGGCACGACCGTCGTCGCCGCGCTCCACGACCTCAACCTCGCCGGGCGCTTCGCCGATCGGATCGTCGTGCTCTCGCGCGGGAGGTGCGTCGCCGATGGAACTCCGACCGACGTGCTCTCCGAGGACCTCCTCGCCCGGGTCTGGGGAGTGGAGGCGGACCTTCGACGGGACCCCCGCACCGGCGCCCCGTACCTTCTGCCCCACGCCGTCGTCCCGAGGACCGCACGCCCGACGCCCGACCTTCGCTTCGGCCCGGTGCATGTGGTGGGGGGCGGGGGGGCCGCGGGGCCGATCCTCCGGGCGCTCGTCGAAGCGGGCTACTCGGTCACGACCGGAGCCCTCCACCTGCTCGACTCCGACTCCGAGCTCGCGGAGTCGCTCCGCGTGCCATCGGTGGTCGAGGTGCCGTTCGCGCCGCTCGGCGAGGACGTTCGGAGTCGCCACCGCGTCCTCCTGTCCCAGGCTCGCGCGATCGTGCTCGCCGCGTTCGCGGTCGGCCCCTCCAACCTCGCCAACCTCGAGGATACGCTCGACGCGGTGGAGAGGTGCCCGACCTTCATCGTCGTCGACCCTCCGATCGCACCACGCGACTTCACGGGCGGGCGCGCCGAGAGGATCGTTACGGAGATGATCGCGCGGGGTGCGCGACCCGTGCGCACGGTTCACGACGTGCTCACGGGGATCGGTGACCTGGTTCGTCGAGCCCCACCCCCCCGTTCAGTGGGCGAGGCCACGGTGGCCTCTCCGTAGCGGCCGCACGTCGAGGGGAGGCGGGTCGCTTCCCGCAAACTCGGCGAGGAAGCGAGGGAGGTCCGTTTCGAGGAGGAGGATCGAGCTGGGGACACCCAGGCGCGACGCTTCGCCGGCCGCGGGCGCGACCGCAAACCGCAGGACCGCACGTTCCGTGGCCCGTCGCGCGAGTTGGTAGGCCTCGAGCCCGAGGACGCCGAGGAGCCCCCCGTCCGGCAGGGCGTCGAACGTGCGACGAAGGCGTCCGACAATCGCGGGATCGTGGAGGTCCAAGGGGGTGAGGGTGCGTACGGTCACCGTCGCCCGGGTGAGGGGGACGATCCCTTCGAGCTCGCCGACCTCGACGAGCGAACCTCGATGCGCGGGCGCCTTCGCCCGTCCGCGCGACGGTCCCTTGCCCCCCCGTCGGGCGGAGAGGAGTCCGCCTCGCAGCTCGAGCGACACCGCATCGCCGGCCGCGAGATCCTGGAGGGCGATCGCGCGCGTCGAGCGGATCACGTGAAGGCGATCGAGCCGCGCCCGTACGTCGTCCCCCAAGCGTCCGAGCGACTCGTGCAGCCAGGCGACCCCCGCGACCGTCGGGCGGTAGCGGCCGTCCCGGACCCGGACGAGGCCGCGCCGCGCGAGCGCGCGATAGGAGTGCGAGACCGCCTGGACCGTGAGGTTGAGCTCGAGCGCGATCGGGCGGAGTTGGGTCGGTTCCGTCGTGAGGCAAGCGTAGAGGATGAGGAGCTCGGTGACCGCGCCGCTGCGCCGCAGCTCGCCCAAACCGGCGGAGCGCGCGGCGGCCGAGGTTCCCATCGGACCGACCGCACGGTCTCGGATGATAAAAACGGCGGGGAGGGCTCGCGCCGGTCTACCTCGCCCGCGCCTTCGGGACGGCGCGAGCGTGCGTGTAGACGTCAAACTTGGATTCGAGCTCGCGGATCCGGTCGCGGATGCGCGCCGCCTCCTCGAAGTCGAGGCGTTCGGAGGCGAGGCGCATCTCCTCCTCGAGGTTCGCGAGGAGGAGCGGGAGACGGTCCTTCCAGCGTTTCCCCAGACCTTCGACGGAGAGTTCGCTCGAGGGCGCCGCGTCCTCGCTGGCGAGGAGCGCACGCACTTCCTTGCGGATCGTGGACGGCACGATCCCGTGGGCTTCGTTGTACGCCACCTGGACGGCACGGCGGCGGTTCATCTCGGCGATCGCCCGCGCCATCGACCCCGTCACACGGTCGGCGTAGAGGATGACGCGACCGAGGACATTGCGGGACGCGCGACCCGATGTCTGGATCAGTGAGGTCTCGCTGCGGAGGTAGCCCTCCTTGTCCGCATCGAGGATGGCGACGAGGCTCACCTCGGGAAGGTCGAGACCCTCGCGCAGCAGGTTGATTCCCACCAGCACGTCAAACTTGCCGAGACGTAGGTCCCGCAGGATCTCGATGCGTTTGAGGGTCTCGACGTCCGAGTGCAGGTAGCGGACTTTGAGGCCGAGATTCGCGAGGTAGGTGGAGAGCTCCTCGGCGGTGGCCTTCGTGAGCGTCGTGACGAGGGCCCGCTCGCCGCGAGCGATGCGGACCTTGAGCTCCTCGATGAGGTCGCCGATGTGCCCTTTGGTCGGGCGCACGTCGATCTCGGGGTCGACGAGCCCGGTCGGCCGGATGATCTGCTCGACGACGCCGTGGGAGACCTTGCGCTCGAACGGTCCCGGCGTCGCCGAGACAAAGACGAGCTCCGGGACCCGCCCGAGGAACTCCGGGAACTTGAGAGGGCGGTTGTCGCGGCAGGACGGAAGGCGCCAGCCAAAGTCGACCAGATTGTCTTTGCGCGCCCGGTCGCCCTTGTACATGCCTTGGAGCTGGGGCACCGTCACGTGGGACTCGTCCAGGAAGACGAGGGCGTCGGCCGGGAAGAAGTCGAGCAGGGTGTAGGGTGGCTCGCCCGGGGCGCGCCCCGAGAAGTAGCGCGCGTAGTTCTCGATCCCCGAGCAGTATCCGGTCTCGCGGATCATCTCGAGGTCGTACTCGGTGCGGCTCTTCACCCGTTGCGCCTCGACGATCTTCTCCTGACGCAGGAGCTCCTGGACGCGGGCCTCCTTGTCCCGGTCGATCTGGCCCAGGATCGTCGTCAGGCGTTCGTCGACGGTGAGGAAGTGGGTCGCGGGAAAGACGGCGAGGCGCTCGACCTCCCGCACCTCGTCCTGGGTGGTGCGGTCGAGCTCGATCACGCTTTCGAGTCGGTTCCCGTCGAACACGAGGCGATGGATCGACTCGCCCGTGCCCATGAGGTCGACGTTTCCTCCCCGCACCCGGAACCGTCCCCGCTTGAGCTCGAAGTCGTTGCGCTGGTATTTCATCGAGACAAGGCGCTCGAACAGCTCCGCGCGCGGGATCTCGACGCCGGGGACGAGCTCCATCACGTGGGCGCGGTAATCTTCGGGCGACCCGAGGCCATAGATGCAGGATACCGATGCGACGATGAGCACATCCCGCCGGGTGAGGAGCGCCTGGGTCGCACGGTGCCGAAGCTTGTCGATCTCCTCGTTGATCGAGGCGTCCTTCTCCACGTAGAGGTCGATCTGAGGGACGTAGGCCTCGGGCTGGTAGTAGTCGTAGTAGCTCACGAAGTACTCGACGGCGTTGTGGGGGAACAGCGCGCGGAACTCGCTCACGAGCTGGGCGGCGAGGGTCTTGTTGGGCGAGACGACGAGCGTCGGACGTTGCAGCTGCTGCACGACGTGGGCCATCGTGAACGTCTTCCCCGACCCGGTGACCCCGAGGAGCGTTACCGCCTTCTCGCCGGACCGGATACGGTCGACCACCCCGCGGATGGCCGTCGGCTGGTCACCCTGGGGCACCATCTCGGTCTCGAGCTCGAAGCGCCCGGACGCCGCACTCGGGGCGGGAGTGGTGCCCGGGGTGCGCTTCGGCATGCGATCCTCCCCCCTCACGCCCCGGCCCGAGGGCGGTAGCCGGACGGGTCGATCTCGACGTCGGTGAATCCGAACCCGCGTAGGGCGGTCACGACCCGCGGGGCCGTCCGAGGGTCCGCGAGGCGGGCCACCTCGCCCGGGTCGACCTCGATGCGGGCCGTCGCACCCCGAACGCGGACGCGCACCCGGCGGAATCCGAGGGTCCTCAGCCAGGCCTCGCTCCGTGCGACGCGTCCCAGAAGGGCCGCGGTAAGGGGTTGCCCATGGACAACTCGGGAGGCGAGGCACGCGTCCGAGGGGACGTCCCAGTTGGGAAGGTCCGCGGACCGGGCGAGCGCACGAACGTCCGACTTGCCCCAGCCGGCCTCGAGCAGGGGATGGCGGACCCCCGCCTCGTCCATCGCCCGAAGGCCCGGCCGTAGATCGCCGAGGTCGTCAAGGTGGGCTCCGTCCAGGTACTGCCGGACCGATCGGGGTTCGCCCCAGGCCCGGAGCGCGCCCGCCTCCGTGCTGCGGCAAAAGTAGCACCGGTTCGACGGGTTCTCCCGGTAGCCTGCGACGCCGAGGGGGTCGACCGGGACGAGGACATGGGCGATGCCGATGCGATCCGCCACCGCACGCGCCCGATCGATCTCGACGGCCGCCACGGCGGAACCGACGAGCGTGATCGCGGTCGCGCGCTCGGCGAGCGCCTCGTGCGCCAGCAGCGCGACGACGGACGAGTCGACGCCTCCCGAGAGGGCCACGACGGCGGTTCCGTGGGACGCGATCGCCTCGACGATCCGGGCTCGGGGCCATGGCGTGGCCGTGGGCGGCTCGGGAACGACGCTCGACATCGACCCTACGGAGCGCTCGGGGCGGAAAACCATTTGCGACCGGGACCGTGAGAGGGACCGAAACGCTCCACCCCCGAGCGTTTCCCGCCGAACGGGGGTGCGTCCTTCCGGGAGTCCGAACCCGGGTTCCACCCCACCGTCAGCCCTTTCCGCGACGCCGGTCTCCTCACGGGAACTCGATGGACGACACGTCCGATCCGCTGCTTCGACGGCTCGACCCGCGGCTCGTCAACGCCGTGGAGCAACGGGGGATCCACGAGCTCACGGAGATCCAGCGGCTCGCCCTCCCCCTCCTCCACACCCACGCCGACGCGCTCCTCATCTCGCCGACGGGGTCCGGAAAGACGGAGGCCGCGCTCCTTCCCCTGCTCTCCCGCCAGTTGAAGGACCCGAGCCCGCCGGTGAGCCTCCTCTACGTGACCCCGTTGCGCGCGCTCAACCGTGACCTCGAGCATCGACTGGTAAGGCTGGTGGGCGATATCGGGCTCACCGCGGCCGTCCGCCACGGGGACACCTCCTCCGCCCAGCGGCTGCGACAAGCGAAGCGGCCACCCGACCTCCTTCTCACGACCCCGGAGACGCTCCAGATACTGCTCGTCGGTCGACGCCTTCGCGAAGGGCTGCGGAACGTGCGCACGGTGATCGTCGACGAGGTCCATGAACTCGCCCCCAACGACCGCGGAGCCCAGCTCGCGATCACCCTCGAGCGGCTCGACGACTTGGTCGGGCGGCCGGTGCGACGGGTCGGGCTCTCCGCGACGATCGGCAATCCCGAGGCGGTCGCGCGCTTCCTCTCTCCATCGCCCCGGTCGGTCGAGGTCCGGACCGCGCTGCAACCCCGGCGCATCGACGTTCGGGCCACCCTCCCGGACGAAGGACTCCCGGCACTCGACCCGACGCTGGCGACGGACCTCAAGGCCGACGGACCTCTCCTGGCGGCGCTCCGGACCGTCGAGCGCGAGGTGCGCGCCCACCGTACGACCCTCGTCTTCGTCAACACGCGCCCGACGGCCGAGGGCCTCGCCGCCCGGCTCGCCCGACTCGCGCCCGACCTCGCCGTCGCCGTCCACCACGGCTCGCTCTCGAGGGAGGTGCGGGAGGAGGCCGAACGTCGGTTCCGCGAGGGCGAGCTTCGCTGCCTCATCGCGACCTCCTCGCTCGAGCTGGGGATCGACATCGGCAGCGTGGACCTCGTCCTGCAGTTCGGCTCGCCCCATCAGTCCGGGCGACTCCTCCAACGCGTAGGACGCTCGGGGCACCGCCTCGACCGCGACGTGCGGGGCACGGTGATCGCGCTCGACGTGGAGGACCTCGAGGAAGCGGCGGTCCTCGCGCGTCGGGCGATGGCCCACGAGGTCGAGCCGACCGTGTGGCGAACGCGCAATCGCATGGCCGTCGCGAACCAGATCGTGGCCGAACTTCGCGCCGAGGGCTCGGCCGACGCGCGCCGCCTGGGAGAGCGCCTTCGTCACGCCGCTCCCGCCCAAGGGATCACGGAGGGCGAATGGGAGGCGCTCCTCCGGTATCTGGCGGAACTGGGCTCGTTGCGACACGAGGGCGGGGCGCTGCGTCCGGGTCGCGGCACGCTCCACCGGTTCTACGCGACCCTCTCGCTGATCCCGGACGAGCGGACCTACCGGCTGCGGGACCTCGCCACCCGGCGCCTCATCGGGACGTTGGACGAGCGATTCGTGATCACGCAGGTCCTCGCCCGGCCGGAGCAGATCTTCCTCCTCCACGGGCGGACCTGGCGCGTCGTCGAGTTTCGAGACGACGAGCTCCTCGTCGAGACCGTGCTGGAGATCGGTCAGGAGCCTCGCTGGGTGGGCGAGGACCTGCCGGTCCCCTTCGATGTCGCCCAGGAGATCGGACGGATACGTCGGGAGGGCGACCTCTCCGCCTACCCGCTGGAGGCCGCCGCGCGAGCGTCCCTCAACGCGCGTCTCGCCCTCGGCCGGACGTTCCCCGTCCGTCCGGACGACCGGACGATCACCGTCACCGGCCAGGGGCGGATCGCCGTGTTCGGCGCGTGCTTCGGGACTCGGACGAACGAGACGCTCGCCCTCGCCTCGGCCGGGGTCCTCACGGAACGCCTGGGCGCCCGCGTCGAGCATCTCGCGGTCGAGCCGACGTGGTTCGTCCTGGGGCTCCCCGTCGCCGTCGACGCCGAGGCGCTCGCTCAGGCCGTCCGCATCGCCCCCGAGGCGCTCGATGGTCTGGTCGAGCGCCTTGTCCCGAGCGGGCTCGACTACCGGTACACCTTCCTCACCGTCGCCCGGAAGTTCGGGGTCCTCCCTCCCTCCTCCGACCCGAGGGACCTCCGACAGCTCGAGCCGATCCTCGAGGCGTCCCGCGAGCTCCCGCTGGGCGAGGAGGTCCTCGAGAAGACGTTGCACGACCGCTATGACCTCGCCCACGCGCGTCAGGTCCTCGACGCGATCGGCCGCGGCACGATCGCGGTCCGTGCGATGGCGCCCGGGCCCTGGAGCGACCTACCGGTCGCCCGGCTCAAGTGGACCGAGCTTCCCGATGTCCCGCCCCCCACGCTCCTCAGGGCCGTCGAGGAACGCCTCCTCCACGAGGACCTCGCGCTCGTCTGTCTGAGGTGCGGATTCACCCGGACGACCACCGCATCCCGCTATCGCGCCGAGGGAGGGAGCCGGTGCCGTCTGTGCCACGGCGCCCTCTCGGCGGTCCTTTCGCCCCGACGTACGGAGGAGATCGCGGCCCTCGTGCGCTACGCGAAGAAGAAGTGGAAGGGACAGCGCTCCGCCCATCGCCCTCCCGAGAGCATCGAGCCGCTCGTCCGCCAGGCGTACACGTCCGCGGAGCTGCTCGCGAACTACGGGGAGCGGACCCTGCTCTCGCTGGCCGCGCGCGGCGTCGGGCCGGATACCGCGCGTCGCCTGCTCATGCGGCTGTATCGCGACCAGAGCGAGTTCCTCACCGAGATCCTTCGGGCCGAACGAAGCTACGCGCGCACGCGGGCCTTCTGGGACTAGCGCGCGAGGGCGCGCGCCACCTCGTAGACGACGGACCGGGGCGCCGTCGTGCGAAAGGCGCCCGGGCGCGCGTGGGAGGCCGCCGCGGCGAACCCGGCGGACCGCAGGCCGTCGAGCACGTCCTGGCGTGACGGAGGATGGGGGAGCGCGAGCGCCCGTGCGATCTCATTGGGCTCGAAGAAGAACGGACGGTCGACCCCGGCCTCGCCTTTAAGGTGGCCGATCCACGTCTCCAGTTCGCGACGCCGTGCCGCGGTCGCCGGGACCTCGAGCGTGGCGATGATCCCGGGATCGAGGAGCGGGCCGAGCCACATCGGCCCGAACGGCGGCGCGCCTCCGAGCGTCGGCCCGTCCCACGTCGCGGGGTCGATCGCCCCCAACGGCGCGGGGGTCGCCGACCGTCCCTCCTCGATGGACGCGTACACGCGCACGTGGTGGTCGTGGACGTAGGCGAGCCGAGGGACGAGGTGGCGCGCGAGGACGTCGGCGCGACGCGACAGGTCCGCGATCAGGATGCGCAGACCCGCTTCCGGTGCGAGGCGTCCGCGAACGGGTCGCGCGGAGTAGCGCCGCTCGCAGGCGCCCGGAAGCACGCCCGCGAGGACCATCATGTCCGTCGCGGTCACGGCGAGAAGCCCTCCGGGGGCGAGCGCGGCGAAGGCCGCATCGAGGAACGGCACCGGCGAGCCGAACGGGTCGAGGTCGACGACCTCGAACGCCCGTTCGCCGAGGGGGGAACGGGCGTCGTGGCGGCGCACGGTGGCGCCCCGGGACGCCCACGGCGAAGCGTTCGCCTCGAGGACGGCGAGAGCGTCCGGGTGGAGTTCCGTGAGTGTCAGCGCCGCGAAGAGATCGGACTCGTTGAGGAGGCGAAGCCCGCGCGCCCCGGTCGCCGCGAGCATCTCCCAGCCGGTCCGGCCGGGACCGACGCGACGGGCCCAGGCGCGCGCGAACGCGACCCCGAGATCGCGGTCGACGCACATCGCGGCGTTGTAGAAGACCGGCGCGCGGCGCCCCGGCCCGCGGAGCGCCGCCGGGGCGGGAAGGTGCAACGCCGTGCCTCCCTCTCGGGAGAGCGGAGGGAGCACTAGTGGGCCCGCCCGGTGAGGAGGCGGACGATCTTGAAGGCGAGCAGGTTCTTGTTCACCGGCGTCACCTCGAGAAGTCGAAGTTCGTCGCGGCGCCGGATGTCCTGGAGGAGCGGGTTGCGCGACTTCTTGTGGAGGGTCATCACGATCGACTTGTTCGTGTCGAGCGTGTCGATGACGCTCTTCGTGAACGCCTCGCTCTCCACCTCCATCTTCCCGACCTCGTCGATGACGATCACGTCCGCGGATTCGCGCGCCTCGGCGAGGGAGCGGGTGCCGAGGTTCTCGAGCGCCGATAGGTCGACGCCGTACTTGCCCGAGCGCACGCGCGACTTGAGCGACTCGTGCGCGAAGACGGCGTGCTCCTTCGTCGCCCAGTTCGTGATCTGAAAGCCGGAGCGGCGCTGCCGTTCGATGATCGGCTCCGTGACCATCCCGCCCACCTTGACCCCCTCCTGCTCCAGGAGTTGGATGATGCGTAGGAGCGTCTGCGTCTTCCCGGACCCCGGCAGACCGGTGATGCCAATCTTCACGGGGGCGGCGAGTCGATGGGGCACGCTCCGAAACTCCAGAGAAGCCTAGAAGGGCCCGGAAGAATAAGAAGGTGCGCCGGTGACGTCGGCCTCATGCTACGGCGGCGCACGACCGGTCCCGAGGGGCGCGGGACGGCCGTCTATCCTCCCCGCGAGGACACGCTCCTCCTTCGCGCGTTCGCTCGCGTTCGCCCGGGGACGCTCGTCCTCGAGGTCGGATGCGGGTCGGGCGAGGTCGCCGTCGAGGCGGCACGCCGGGGAGCCCGCGTCGTGGCGACCGACCTCAACCCGTACGCCGTGCGGGCCGCGAGGGACCGCGCCCGCGCGCTCGGACTCGGGGTCGATGCGGTGCGGACCGACCTTGCCCGGGGCACGGGGCGATTCGACCGGATCCTCGTGAACCCTCCCTATCTTCCGACCCGCGCCCGCGAGCGGGACCCGGATCCCTGGGTGAATCTCGCGCTCGACGGGGGACCGAACGGGAGCCGAGTGACGGCGCGGATCCTCGCCACCCTCCCCGAACATCTTCGGCCCGGAGGCGTCGGTTACGTCGTGGTCTCCTCGGCCCAGACGCACCGGTCCCGCGGCGCCCTTCGCACCGCGTGGAGGCGGGCGGGGGGACGTCTACGGGTCGTCGCACGTCGGAAGTTCGAGGGCGAGACCCTCTGGGTGTGGGAGCTCCGCCCCGGTCCCGGCGAGGTCACGCGACCCGCTCGGCGTGCCGAAGGATCGCGTCGAAGAAGCGGTGTCCGTCGCCCCACCCTTCCGCCGAGCCGCCGCGCGTCCAGTCGGGAGCCTGCGCCCGGAAGAACCCGCGCTCCGGGTGGGGCATCAGGCCGAAGACGTTCCCCTCGGGGTTCGTGAGCCCGGCGACGTCGCCTTCCGATCCGTTCGGGTTCCACGGATAGGTCGCCGGGGACCCGTCGGGGGCGACCCATCGGAAGAGAACCTGCCCGTTCTGGTCGAGCTCCCGAAGTCGGGTCCCCGGCGTCCCCGCCAGGACGAGCTTCCCTTCGGCGTGGCCGGAGGGGAAGAGGAAGCGGTCGCCGTTCGGGAACCCCTTCAACGGAGCGAAGCGTCCTCCCGTCCACCCGAGGAACGTCGGTCGGCATTCGTAGCGGCCACTGTCGTTCGTCATCAGGGCGGCGTCCGCGGGCCCGAGGCGTCCTCCGGGTCGGCCCGGGAGAAGCCCGAGCTCGGTCAGGACCTGGAACCCGTTGCAGATCCCTCCGACGAGCCGCCCATCGCGCACGAACGACTCGAGCTCGGGTCCGATCGCCGCGCGGATCCGGGCCGCGAGGATCGCTCCGGCGCGGACGTAGTCCCCGGCGGAGAAGCCGCCCGGGATCATGAGCATCTGATAGTCGAGCAGCCGTCGGACCTGCGAGGGTTCGACCTCGCGTCCCTCGAGCTGTTTGAGGTGGACGACCTCGGGTCGGGCCCCGAGGGTGCGTAGCGCGACGTGGAGCTCCTCGTCGTTGTTCGTTCCCTCGATCGAGAGGAGCGCGATCTTCAGGCGGTCCCGCCGCACGATATCACGACGGCTCGGTCGGCCTTAACCGTTCCGTGGCCGCGTTGCGGCTACGGCGGGACGAGGACGGGAAGCCCCGGTCCCTCCGGTACCTTGAGCGAGGAGTCCGCCGGCACCGGGCGCGGGGTCTCGGGTCCGACGAAGAACGGGCGCCGTCGCGCGATCGCGCGCTCGAACGCCGCGACCACCGCCTCCTCCCCCCCCGGTGAGCGGGCGAGCGAACCCACGTCGATGAGCCCCTCGTTCGTCATGAGGCAGCCTTTGAGCCGACCATCGGACGTGAGCCGAAGGCGATGACAGGCCATGCAGAAGCTCGGGTTCTCGACCGGCTGCACCACCTCGAGGGTGATCGGGCGGCCCATCTTCTCGAAGGTGTAACGAGGGCGGTCGTGGAGACGGTTGTGATCGGTCCGGAAGGCGCGCTCTACCGCCTCCTCGGAGAGCCGAGAAAGCTCCGAGTGGAGCGCGCGATAGACCTTGGGGTCCACCCGCCCGCGGACGTTCTCGAACTCGATCAGCTGGACCCAGGCGCCCGTATCCTGCGCGAACGCGACCAGGCGTTCGACGGACTCGGGCCGGGCGGTCACGCCCTCGAGCGCCACGACGTTGAGCTTGATCGGGTCGAGTCCGGCCGCGCGGGCGGCGCGTACCCCGCGCATCACGCGTTCGACCCCGTCCACCCCGGTCAAGGAACGGTATTCCACCGGGTCGAGACTGGGGAGGCTCACGTTGACGCGCGCGAGCCCGGCCGCGCGGAGCGGGTGGGCGAGTTCCTCCAGCTTGAGACCGTTGGTCGTGAGCGAGACCTCGCGCACCAGCGGGCTCAGGCGCTGGACGATCTCGACGATATCGGTGCGCAGCGTCGGTTCGCCGCCCGTGAGCTTGACGCGGTCGATCCCGACCCGCGTGGCAGCGCGAACGATGGTCTCGATTTCGCCCGCGGAGAGCTCCTCGGAGGCGACCGGCTGGCCCTCCATGTGGCAGAAGACGCAGCGCAGGTTGCATCGCTGCGTGAGCGAGATGCGCAGGTCCGTGGTCTCCCGGCCGTACCGGTCGCGCACGGGATTCCTCACCTCCCTGCCTCGGATATCCTTTCCGACGGAGGGTCGTACGACCCCTCACCCGGGCGCCGGAGGGTTCGCGAGCGGAGGGAGGAGGTAGTGCACCTCGACCGACTGTCCCTTCCGGAGCCCGCGCGACCGGGGGGGGAGGAGCCGAAAGGCGTTCGCACCGCTCAGGCTCGAGATCGCGGACGAGTCGCGGAACGTGGGACGCGCGCGGCCGCCGTCGACCCGAAGCGGGACGACGGTAGTGAACTCGGACGGCACTACCGGGTACCCCTCGGCCATGGTCACGGACCCATCGATCCACCCCGGTCCCCCGAGCCCGGCGAGGCGGCGGAGCGCGGGGACGAGCATCCAGAATCCGTTCGAGAGGCACGAGGTGGGGTGGCCGGGGAGACCCAGGACCACTTTCCTCCCGACCTCGACCGCGAGGGTGGGCTTGCCCGGTCGCACGGCGATCCCGTGGAAGAGGACGCGACCGAGCCGCGGGAAGATCGTGGGAAGGTAATCCCGCTCGCCCACCGAGCTCCCTCCGGTGACCAGGACGAGGTCCCCGACGTCGAGCGCCCGACGGATGGCGGTCTCGATCGCCCGAGGGTCGTCCGGAGCAGGTGGGAGGGGGACCGGGATGCACCCGCTCGCACGGACCGCGGCCGCGAGGGTGAGGTTGTTCGTCTCGTAGATCCGGCCCGGCGGGAGCGGAGCGCCGGGAAGGACGAGCTCGTTGCCGTTCGGGAGGATCGGGACCGTCGGACGGATCCGAACGTCGACCGTGGTCGTCCCGGTCGCGGCGAGACCCCCCAGGTCGGCCGGGGAGAGGACGGCGCCCGACCGTACCACGACCGTCCCCTTCGCGAAGTCCTCCCCCGGCCCCGCGACGCGCTCGCCCGGGCCGACCGATCGGTGGACGAGGACCTCGTTAGCCACGACCTCCACCTCTTCGAAGATGACGACGGTGTCCGTCCCCGGTGGGAGGGGAGCCCCCGTTGCGATCGCGACGGCCTCGTCCGGCCCGACGCGACGATCGAACGCGCCCTCCGCAAAGACCTCCCCGACGAGACGCAGGCGGACCGGACGTCGTGCGGAGGCCGCCGAGACGGAAGGATGGGAGAACGCGTAACCGTCCCATGTCGCGCGTGCGAACGGGGGCACGGCGACCCTCGCCCGGTAGGTTCGGGCGCTCACCCTGCCGAGGGCCTCGGCCACCGGGGTCCTCTCCTCGGAGGTCACCGGACGGATCGCGCGAAGGAGCCGACCCATCGCCGTCGGGAGCGGGATGAGACGGGCGAAAGGACGCATCTTCACGGTGAGCGCCCGGGGTCCGGCCGGTCGACGAGCGGGGCGCGGCTGCCGGTGGACATCCAGCGCGCGGCCGAACGTGTCCCGGCGATGAGGCAGTGTCCCAGGGGCTGGCCGGCGAGCCAGGCGGCGAAGAAACCGCCGCGGAAGGCGTCGCCCGCGCCGGTCACCTGACGGAGAGGACGCGGTCGCACCGCTCGGACCCGTTCGATGCCGGCGCGGTGGTACGCGACCGCGCCGTCTCCCCCCCGCGTCTCGATCACGAGGGGAACGTGCGCCAGGAGCTCCGTGCGGCGCGCCGTTCCGAGGAGCTCGCTCGCGCGGTCGATCTCCGCGGTGTTGCCGAAGAGGATCTCCGCGGCCCCGACGAGCCGGTGGAAGCGTCGCGCATCCCACCGATAGTGGATCTCCTGGGCGGGATCCACGCTCACCGGCACGCCGGTGCGGCGCGCCTCGCGCGCGATGCGCAGGAGGTAGTCCGGGTCGCCGGTCGCAAGGTGCAGCCAGCGCGATGCCGCGATCACCTCGAGCGGTACCGGCGCCGTGCGCGCGGATCCCATCGGACCCTGATCGATGAGCGTCATCTGGCCCCCCTTTCCGTCCTCGACGATGTAGCAGCAGGACGACGTGGCATCCGCGACCCGCTCGATGCCCGCGAGGTCGATGTGCTCGCGCTCGAGCACGGCGGTGAACGTCGCGGGAAAGTCGTGACCCACGCGCGAGATGATCCCCGCACGGACGCCCCAGGCCGCCGCGCTGCGCGCGAGGTTCGTCGCCGTCCCGCCGAGGTGGGTCTCCTGACGGGCGATCGGGACGGTGCGGTCCGGTGCGGGGAGGCCGGCGACATGGAGGAAGTGGTCGACGTTCACGTGGCCGGCGACCGTGAGGTCGATCGAACCTGCGCGTTCTTCCCAGGGCACGCGCGTCGGGGCCACCGAGAGGTGGAGGCCGGCGCCCCCATATCCGTTTACCTCACGCGGGCGGTGGTTAGATACGCGCCGCCCCCTGTCCGCGCCCGCCGCATGATCGTCGAAGGCATGATCGTGGACCGCGACGGGGCCCGACCGGGCTACGTCCGGTTCGACGGGGACCGGGTCGTCGAGACCGGCCAAGTCGGGACCGATTCGACCCGCGGACGCATTCGGCGGGTGCGCGGGATCGTCGTGCCCCGCCCCGTGAACGGCCACACGCACCTCGGCGATGCCGTCTCGACACGCGAACCGCCCTTCGCACCTCTCGCCGACATCGTCGGATCGCCGGGGGGCTACAAGTTCCAGTTGTTGGCCCGGACTTCGGCCGTGGAGAAGGGCCGGGCGATGCATCGCGCCCTTGCCCATCTCGCCGGCGAAGGGACCGGGGCGATCCTCGACTTCCGCGAGGAGGGACGCGCGGGCGTCGGGATCCTGCGCCGTGCCGCGCTCGGCGTCGACCTTGAGGTCGTCGCCCTCGGACGCCCGACGCGCCGACCGGTCGACCCGGCGGAGCTCGCCGACCTCCTGGAGGTCGCCGACGGGGTCGGGCTCTCGAGCGCGCGGGAGGAGTCCCTCGCGACCCGCCGCACGATCGCGTCGGCGGTGCGTGCGCGCTCGGGCCTCTACGCGCTGCACGCGAGCGAATCCGTGCGTGAACCCGTCGACGACTACCTTCGTCCCCGTCCCGACCTCCTCGTCCATCTCACGAAGGCGACGTCCGACGACCTCGAGGCGATCGTCGCGCAGAAGATCGCCGTCGCGGTCTGCCCGAGGTCGAACGCGCTCTTTGGCCGGCGTCCCGCGCTCGCCCGTCTCGAAGCGGTGGGGGCGACGATGCTCGTCGGCACGGACAACGCGATGTTCCACGCACCGTCGATGTTCCGCGAGCTCGAGTTTGCCTACGTGAGCGCCCGCATGGCGAAGCGGCCGGTCTCGCCGGAGTACCTCGGGCGCGCAGCGTTCGTCCACCCGTGGGAGCTGCTCGGGAAGAAGGACCTCTCCGTCATCCGCGCCGCCGGCCCGTGCCGTCCGATCGCGCTACGGCTCCCTCCCGACGACCCGTGGTACCAGGTCGTCACCCGCGCCACCGAACAGCTTATCATTCGACCGGGAAGGAACCGTGGGGGGGCTCGTCCGGCCGCATGAAGAGCGACGCGTTGTTCGCCCTCTTGCGCCGGCGCGGCTTTGTCTGGCCGACGGCCGAAATCTACGGGGGGGCCGCCGGACTCTACGACTACGGCCCGCTGGGCGCCGCGCTCAAGCGCCGACTCGAGGAGGCGTGGACGCAGTGGTTCGTCGGGCTCTCCGACGACTACTACCTCATCGACCCGGCGGAGATCCTCCCCGAGTCCGTCGTCCGGGCGAGCGGCCATCTCGAGAACTTCACCGACGTCGAGGTTGAGTGCGCCCATTGCCACGCCGTCTTTCGTGCGGACTCGGTCCTCGAGAAGGTCCGGCCCGAAGGCCTGGACGGCCTGACGCCGGCCCAGGTCGGCGAGCTCCTCGCCGCCCACCACGTGAACTGCCCGAGCTGCGGAACGGCGGCCCTCAGCGTGCCGAAGCCGTTCAACCTCATGTTCGGGCTCGACTTTGGACCGACCGGCCGCGAACGGGCCTACCTTCGCCCCGAGACCGCGCAGAGCAGCTACCTCGGGTTCGGCCGGATGTGGGATGTCGCGCGCAAGGCGCTGCCCGTGGGCATCGCCGTGATCGGGAAGGCGTACCGGAACGAGATCGCCGCCCGCCAGATCCTGTTCCGGATGCGGGCGTTCACCCAGGCCGAGCTGCAGGTCTTCTTCGACCCTTCCGGATTCCCGGTCCCGATGGACCTCGTGGCCGACGTGAACCTTCCCGTCCTTCGCGTCGCGCGTCGCGCGGAGGGGCACGAGGACCCCGAATTCGTCCGTGCGTCGGACCTCGTCGCCGCCGGAGACCTGCCGGCATTCTACGTCTACCACCTCGCCCAGATGTACCGGTTCGTGCACCACGCGCTCGGCTATCCCGAAGGCGTGATCCGCCTCTTCGAGAAGTCGGGCACGGAGCGGGCGTTCTACAATCGGATCCAGTTCGACGTCGAGGTCGCGCTCGACAGCTTGGGAGGCTACCGGGAGATGGGCGCGGTCCACTACCGGGGGGACTACGACCTCACGCGCCACAGCGCCGGTTCGGGAAAGGACCTCGCGGTCACGACCCGGGACGGACGGAGGATCGTCCCCCACGTCCTCGAGATCACCTTCGGCGTGGACCGCAACCTCTGGGCCGTCGCCGACACGGGGATTCGCCAGGACGGCGAGCGAACCGTTTGGAAGATGCCGCTCTGGCTCGCCCCGGTCCCGGTCGCGGTCTTCCCGCTCCTCTGGAAGGAACACGGAGCCTACGCGAGGACCGTCGTCCAGGGCCTGCGCGCCGGCGGCGTGCGGGCGATGTACGACGACGCCGGATCGATCGGCAAGCGCTACGCGCGCATGGACGAGGTGGGAACGCCGTTCTGCGTCACCGTCGATGGGGAGTCCATCGACCCCGCCCACGCGAACTTCGGCACGGTCACCCTGCGCGAGCGCGATTCGAAGCGCCAGGAACGGATCGCCGTCCCGGCCCTGCTCGAGCGGATCCGGACGAGCCTCCTCCCCCCCCTTCCGTCCCCGTAGCCCTCGGCGGACAATCTCCCGCGCGGAGGAACCGATATATGGCGCGCCCCCTCTCATGGTACCAACATGGCGTCGGGAGGAGGAACCCCGCCGACCCCGGCTCCATCGTCCAGCGGCTCGCTCGTGCACCGCGAAGCGCGGTGGAGGGGACAGGGGTACGCGGACATCACCAAGCTGCGCGAGATCGCGGCGAAGCACGACCGGCTCTGCTCTCGCTTCCAGCAGCGGGCCGCCCGGATCAACACGAAGATCGAGAAGCTGCGCCACCAGGGCACGGTCTTGCGCGAGAAGGCGCAGAACGTCCTCGGCCGCGTTCCCGAGATCGAGCAGGAGATCGCGCAGTTCGAGCGCGACATCAAGGCCTCGCTCGACCGGACCGGAGGGATCCAGGTCGGCTCCGACATCACCAGCATGCAGTACCGCATCCGTAAGCTCCAGCAGAAGGTGGTGGACCTCCAGCACAAGGCGCGCAGTCTCGAACTGAAGGCGGCCCAGCGCACCCAGAAGAGCGCCGAGCTCAAGGTCAAGGTCGACCAGGCCCTCGAGCACGCGAAGGTCGAGGAGGCCGAGGCGCAGAGCTACCGCGAGCGCGCCGACCGCCTTCAGCTCGCCACCGAGGGCGAGGTCGCGGCCCGCCTCGGCACCCCGCCGTCCCCTCCGTCGAACGACGCGTCCAACCCCCCCGTCCAGCCGACATGAAACTGATTGTCACGGTGGGGATGCCCGGCTCGGGCAAGGACGAGCTGGTCGAGGTCGCCCGCCAGATGGGTCTCGCGACCCTCAAGATGGGCGACCTGGTGCGCGAGGAGACGCGCCGTCGGGGACTTCCGCTCACGAACGCGAACGTCGGGCGGGTCGCCAACGAGGAGCGGGAGAAGCACGGCGGGGGGATCTGGGCGCAGCGCGCGGTCCCGAAGCTCATCGAGACGAAGATGCTCGTCGACGGGTGCCGCTCCGACAGCGAGGTCACGGTCTTCCGCCATCACTTCGGGGACCTTTTCGTCCTCGGGATCTTCGCGTCCCCCGAGGAGCGCTACGAGCGGATGACCCGTCGAGGGCGCGGGGACGACGGCATCTCGCTCCAGGAGTTCTACGACCGCGACCGGCGCGAGCTCAAGTGGGGGATCGGAAACGCCTTCGCGCTCGCCGACGGCCTCCTGCTCAACGAGGGAACGCTGGACGCCTTCCGCCGGGCCGCGCGCGCGAAGCTCGAGGAGATTCTCGCGCGTGCGGACTGAACCGCTCGGGCCAAAGGGAGCGTGACCGTCTATCTGTTCCGCCACGGACCGGCGGAGGAGCGCGACCCCCAACGCTGGCCGGACGACGCGCGACGCCCGCTCACGCGGGCCGGGATCGAGGAGACGGAAGCCGCGGCCCGGGGGCTTCGTTCCCTCGAACCGCCGGTCGCCCGCATCCTCACGAGCCCGGCCGAACGCGCGTCCGCGACCGCCGAGATCGTCCGCTCCACGCTCGGGGTCGGGAGCCCGGTATCGACATGGCCCGAGCTCGCGCCGGACGAACCGGCATCGGGCGTGCTCGCCCGCCTGGCGGGGGAACCCCCGCGTCGCGACGTCCTGCTGGTGGGCCATGAGCCGACCTTGGGCGAGCTCACCGGGCTCGCGCTCACCGGCGAAGGGGTCTCCATCGTCCGGCTGACACGCGCGGGGGCGGCCGCGATCGACTTCGCGCGAAAGGTCGCGCCGGGCGCCGGAGCGCTCGACTGGCTCCTGACGCGCCGCCAGCTGATCCGGCTCGGGCGCTGAGCCCTACTCGTCGGCGGCGATCGCCTCGGCCCCGTTGGTCGCGAGGCGGACGCCGTAGAGCGGCGCGACCAGGCGCTTCACGTCCCGATGGACGAGGTTGGGCGGCCGGTTCGCGTCCACGCGCGCGAACGCGTAGGTCGACGACATCCATTCGAACTCCTCGCGCAGGAGCTTCTGGTAGGCGAAGAAGCTCTCGAAGCGGTCCCGCGAGAGGCACATGTCCATCCCGCTCTCCCAGTAGTCGAGGGAACCGTACTTCGATATCGCGCGGTGGAGCAGGATGTCCGGGCGTGCGTCGAGGAAGATCGTGAGGTCCGGCACGAGCGCGAAGCCGTAGAGCTTCTGCGCCCACGTCCGGGACGCTCCGCGGACGATCGCGCGGGCCATGAGCGTGTAGGTGTAGCGGTCGGCGAGCACGGTGCTACCGGCGGCGAGCGACGGGAGGATCTTGTTCTCGAGCTGGTCGGCGAAATCGGCGGCGTAGAAGAGCGCCATCGTGGTCGCTCCGAGGGTGTGCCCGGTCTTCGCCTCGTCGATCTTCTCGCTCACGAGCGTCGAGCGCCGAAGCCCCGTGTCGACGACCGGGTGACCCTGGACCTCGAGCCACTCGCGCAGCTGCTCGACCTCGGTCGACCGCCCCGAACCGTCGGCGCCCTCGATCACGATGAGGTGGCCCTTGAGATGCTCGCGGGACATCCCCGGAAGCGGGGTCTCGTAGGTCCTACGCATGGATGAGGCTCTCCATCTTCGGGAAGCCGGCGAGCAGCGGACGGACCTCGCGCCGCACCTGGGTGAGGACGCGTTCGACGGGGCGGTCGGCGTCGACGACGATGAACCGGTCGGTGTGGGCGAGCTGGTCGTACTCGCGCTTGAGGCGGCCCTGGAACCTCTCGTAGCTCGCGACGGCGTCGTCGGCAAGGCCGAGGTCCATCCCTGCCTCGTAGTAGGAGATCTTCTGGCGGGAGGCGATCTTCCGCTTGAGGGACGTCGCGACGGGGACCTTGAAGTAGAACGTCCGGTCGGGAACCGGCGCGAAACCGTAGAGGTTGCGCACCCACGCCGGGTCGCATCCCCTGGCGGCATCGCGGACGAACGCGGTGTACGCGTAGCGGTCGCAGACGACGATGTAGCCGGCCCGAAGCGGGGGAAGGATGTGGCGCTCGAAGCGGTCCGCGAAGTCCGTCGCGTGCAGGAGCGAGAATGTGGTCGGGGTGAGGAGACCCTTCTTCTTGCCGCGGCGAATCGTCTGCGAGACGAGCTCCGAGCTGTTCCACTCGGTGAAGAAGACGCGGTAGCCCCGCGACTGCAACCACTTCACGAGGAGGCGCGCCTGGGTGGACTTGCCGCTCCCATCGAGGCCCTCGAAGACGATGAGACGGCCGGGCTGGCCGTGCCCCGCCACGGGAGCTTCAAGCGACATGCGGGACCACCTCGACGCCGAACGTCCGCTTCATGGACTTCGTGAGCCGGCCGACGGTGCGCTCCGAGGCTTCGGTTCCCGGGCCGCCCGAAACGCGCATCATGAGCATTCGGGAACCGCGCGCGAGGTGCAGCTCGACCTGGGCGCCGTCCAGCGTCTCGGCGAAGTACAGCAGGACGCCGAGCTTGCGCGCCGTGTCGATGTCGCTCGGCCGAAGGACCGGGCGCCAGGCCTTGCGCCAGCTCGCGGGAGCGTCGTCCCCCTCGTGCAGGTAGACCGCGAGGGACGCGAGGAGGAGCTCGCGCTGGGTGAGTCCGAAGACCGAGGAGTGGCGCAGGATGTACGCCGAGTGCCGGGGATGCCGCCAGATCTCGACGACCGCTCCCACGTCGTGCATCCACGCGCCGACGCTGAGTGCGAGCCGCTCCTCCCGTCCCCACCCCTCGCGGAGCTTGAGGAGGTCGAAGAGCTCGAGCGCGACGCGTCGGACCTCCTCGCCATGCGGAAGCGAGAATCCGAACGCCCTCGCGGCGGCCGTCACCGATCGGTGGGCGAGGACTTCGGCGTCGGCGGGGAGCGGAGCCCCGACCCGCTCGAGGGCGATCCCTTCCCGGATGCCCGTGCCGCTCACGATGATCGCATCGGTGCGGGCACGGCGCATCACCTCCTCGACGACGACCAGCCCCGCGACGATGACGTCGGCCCGATGGCCACTGATGCCGGGGATGTCGCGACGCCCACGGGCCGGCAGGTCCGAGAGGAGGGAATCGATCGAGGCCAGGTCGTCCCGCGACAGGGGGTAGCCGTGGACCTGGGGGATCGGGTGGTCAAAGAGCTCGATCGCGACGCGGGCGAGACAACGGATCGTGCCGCCGACGCCGTAGACGTTCCGAAGCCCGGCGCGGGGGAGGGGGAGGCGGCGCAACGCGCCACGCACGTGGTCGCGCAGCGCGTCGAGCTCCTTCCCCTTGGGAGGGTCGTGCTCGACGAAGCTTCCCGTGAGACGCAGTGCCCCCAGCGGAAGGCTCGCGACCCGGTCGAGGTGGCCTCCCACCGTCACACACGTCTGCAACGAGCCCCCCCCGAGGTCGACGATCAGGTCGCGTCCAAGCTCGAAGGCGCCGGCGACGCCCAGGTACCCGTATCGTCCTTCGTCCTCCCCCGAGAGGACACGAATGCGCACGCCCGTCTCACGGGCGACCCGGGCGAGGAACTCCGCGCTGTTCGGGGCGTCGCGGACCGCGCTCGTGGCGACGGCGAGGGTGAGCGGGTCGCCGGCCTGGTGGACCTGGCGCGCGAAGCGTCGCAGGGCATCCACCCCGCGATCCATCGCCGCGGGGGAAAGCTCACCCTGAGGTCCGGTCGATTGGCCGAGCCGGGGCACCTCCTTCCCTTCGAAGATCGAACGGAACCCCCCGTGCCGGGTCATCTCGAAGATCACGAGCCGCGCGGTGTTCGATCCCACGTCGATGACGGCGAGCTCGGACGCTCGGAGCGCGTCCCGCGGGAACGGTCGGACCGTGGCCAGCGTCGCCGCCACCTTCACTCCCTCCCGGGGCCGGGGGCGGGCGACCAAATAAGCGTCACCCCGAGGTACGAGTCGTCCGCGCCGGGTCCGGCCCGGCAAGGCGGGCGAGCACGCCCTCGAACCGCTCGCGGTCGACCAGGGCCGCGATGCGGGACATCGGGGGGGCGATCTTCCCGAGACCGTTCGCGAGTGCCGCCTCGCGCGCCGCCGAGAAGCGCGCGGATCCCGACCCCGGGGATCGGGTGCGATCCCACGCGAGCACGAACTCATCGGCGGTCTCCGCCGTCGGGGGACGCTTGGCGAGGCGACGCTCGCGCAGCGTGCGGCGCACGAGCTCGAAGTACCCGATATGGTCGGTGAACGTGTCGACGAACTCCTCGTCGTCCTGGTCGAGGGCGGCGACCGCGACCCGGTGGGCGCGGCCCCAGGCCACCGCCTCGACGAACGCCGGGTTGGGCAGGTGCACGTCCCCGAACCGGACGAGGCCACGGACCTCGGCCGCCTCCGTGGACGCGAGCGGGACGATCGGCTCCGTCGCGGTGTCGACGAAGTATTCCTCCAATCCCCGCAGCTCGGAGGCGGCGATCCCGAGTCCGATCGTGTCGGGCCGGAACCGCTCGACCTCGGCGATCGCCGGCGCGACCTCGTCCGGGAGACCCCGGACGACACCGAGGAGGAGGATGTCCCGTCGCGCGTGAAGGAGGGCGCGGATCACGCGTTCTCCCTCTCGGAGATCGTTTCGAGGAGTTCGTCGCGCCCCTGAAGGCGTTGGAGCTCCCGCAGCGTCATCACCGGAAGGCCGTCGATCGAGCGACGGGCACCTTCCTCCCGCAGGATGAACAGCGCGTGGCCCTCAGCGACGCGCGCGAGCCCCTGGAGGACGTCGGCGCGGTGCTGCGCGCTCCGAAGGCTCCCCACGGTCGTGAGCAGGATCTCCTCGTCCTCGCGGGCGCGGCTGCGCGTGAAGGCATCGAACGGGCAGCGGATCGTGACCGTCACCTCCCATCCCATCCCCCCGAGCTCATGGAAGACGACGTCCCGCATCCGGTCGCCGGTTCGCGCCATCGGGCGCACCCCGGCCCCCGAGGGCTCGCCGGCGCGCGATCCCTTCGGCGTCGATCGGGCGGTCGGGGGCGTACCGCCCGCGTTCTCGGGGGTGGCGGAACGTCGGGGGAGGAGGTCGATCGGCATCGCCACGGGCTCGCCGAGATACGTCTCGATCCTCTCGACGACGCTCACCTCCGCCCCGGCGCCTTCCTCGTAGAGCTGGATCGTGCGGCGGGAGACACCGGCCACGCTCGCGAGGGCGCCCAAGGAAAGTTGACGCGCCTCGCGTAGGACACGCAGGCGTGCGCCGTCGATCCGCGCGAAGATCCCCCCGGGGCTCGAGAACAGGAACGGGGGGAGGCCCTTGAGCAAGAGGTCGGAGAGGCTCTCCTCGACGACGATCGGGATCCCGTACCGGTTGTAGACGACGCCGGCCTCGAGTTCGAGCGCCCCGCTCGTCTGTCCGACGAGGATGGGTGCCGCCGGGAAGAGCGCGCTCAGTTCGCGCAACCGCCGGGCCTCCTCGGGGTCGAGCGCGTCGATGTTCTTGAGGACCTTCACGATGAGGAGGAGCGAATCGCGGCGCGCGAGCAGGTCGAAGCTCGTCGGACGGATGCTGTGGGCATCGGAGACGTAGAACCCCGCACTCTCGAGGATCGCGCGGATCCGCTCGATCGTCTGCTCGCGCGGCAGCTCCACCCGGCCCACCCCCGATGTTCCATGACCGCTTCTATATAAATACACATGGTTGAGCTTCCCGACCGCAGGGTCGGTCTCGCCGCCGAGGCGAACCCCCCGAACTGCCTTGGGCCGTGGGTCAAGGGACGCGACGGTGCGCACGTCACGATCGGGCGCACGGGCCTTGCGCCCACGTCCCGTCGGAACGCTCCGATGCGATCCTCCTCGCGGTTCGAGGGCGAAGCGTCAAGGGTAGGGGGTCGGTGATGTCGCCATGGAGGACGCGATCCTTCGTCCCGTTCCGGATGAGCCTCTGCTCGAGCTCGTCGCTCCGGGCGAGGCCGAGCGGTGGCTCCTCCTCGCCGACGTCCACCTCGGCCTTCACCCGAGCGACGGGCGGGGGTCGTCGTCGGGGGAGGCCCACGCGATCGACCTCGCGGAGCACCTCGTCACGGTCGCGCGTCGGTCCGCGAGCGACGGACTCCTCATCGCGGGCGACGTGAAGCACCCGATCGTGGGAGTTCCTCCCGCGCTGCGGCCGATCGTCTTCGGCTTCTTCTCGACCCTACTGGAGGCCGGGTTGCGAGTCGTCGTCGTTCCCGGCAATCACGACGTGGGCCTCGCCCGACATCTCCCTCGTGAAGTGGAGGTCGTCGGCGCGTCCGGACACGTCCTCCACCGGGTCGGGATCTTCCACGGGCACCGGTGGCCGTCCAACGCCGTGCTCCGCGCCCCCACGCTGGTCGCCGGGCACCTGCACCCCGGGGTGCGCCTCGCGCCGACCGGGGAGCTCGCCCGCTCGAAACCCCCGTGCTGGGTAAGGGTCGAGTTCCCGCCCTTCCGCCCGCCCGCACGGCGTCGGCGCCGTCACGCCCCGATCCACGCCCGCGAGCTCATCCTTCTTCCCGCGTACAACCCGCTCTGCGGCACCGAGGCGCTCAACCGCGAGCGGCCCGCGCGCGGCCGCACCTTTCTCTTCCGGCGCTTCGTGATGACGGGCACGCCCCGCGCCTACCTGCTCGACGGTACCGACCTGGGGCGGATCGTTACCCCCCGACCGACCGAGCGGCCGAGCCGAGCGCGGGAGCGAGCTTCGACGGATCGGTGATCGGGGCGAGGCATCGCGTCCCGAGACAGAGAAGGGCACGCGGCGTGGTGGCGGGTCCGGCGCCCGCGATCTCCTCCGGGAGACGGAAGGGCGGGGGTGGAAGGCCGCGGAAGACGACGAGGTTCGGGTGCCACGCCGACCGGGCGGCGAGCTCGAGCGCCTCGGCGTCCGCGCCCGACCCCTCGATGACGACGCGCGCCACGGGGATCTCGACGAGGGTGGTCGCCCAGGCGGCGCTCGCAGCGAACAGGCCCGAGCGTGCGATGCGGGCGTGGATCGCCGGAAGCATCGCGCGCGCCTTCCCCGCCCACGTGGAACGCCCGGTGACCGCATCGAAACGCAGGAAGGCGAGCGCGACGGCAGAGTTCGCGGCGAGATGCGGACTGTCCTCGAGGGGGTAGCTGGGCGGCGGAAGGGCCCCCACCTTCGGACCGTCATAGAGGCGCGGCGCGAGATCCTGGAAGAGGCCCTCCTCGCCGCGGAACTCGCCGTCGATGAGCTCGAGCAGCTCCGCGGCGACGGTGAGGTAGCGCGGATCGACCGCCACGACCGCGAGCTCGATGAGACCGAGGGCAAACTCCGCCTGATCCTCGAGGAGTCCGAACCCGTCGGCGCCGTCGGTTCCGAGACGGTGGGCGACACCGCGCCCGCGCTCGTAGCCGCGCGCAAGGAAGGCGTCGGCGGCGCGACGGGCCATCGGGACCGCCGACACGTCGCGGGCGAACGGACCGGCCGTCGCCAACGCGCGCACGATCGCGCCGTTGAGGTTCGCGTAGCGGGCGAGATCGACGAACGGCATCGGTCGTTGGGTGCGCGCGGACCGCAGCCGGTCGATCGCACGCTCGAGTCGAGCGGGGGCGTCCTCGGAGCGGATCGACGACCCCTCGGCCGCCTCCGCCGGGGTCATCAGGCGGAAGAGGACGTTACGGTCCGGGTCGTGGGGCATCCGTCCGTCGGACCCCACGCCGAAGACGCGGGTCACCAGGCGGGCGTCCTCCGGCTCGAGGACGGACTTGAGCTCGCTCCGGCTCCAGGTGAAGTAGCTCCCATCATCGCCCGGGGCGTTGTCCGCATCCTGGCTCGCGCCGAAGCCTCCGTCCGGATGGGCGAGGGTTTTCGTGATCCAACCGAGCGTTCCGCGCGCGGTCGCGGCCAGGACCGGATCCGCGAAGCACCGAGCTCCCTCCACGTAGGCCGCGAGGAGTGCGGCGTTGTCGACGGCCATCTTCTCGAAGTGCGGGATGTGCCAGCCCTCATCGACCGAGTACCGGTGGAAGCCCCCGCCTACGTGATCGTACATGCCTCCGAGCGCCATCCGTAGGAGGGTCGACCGGGCGCGCTCCGCGGGATCCACCTCGCCGGTCGCGAACGCGTTCGCGAGGAGGAAGGCGACCGCCATCGGGTGCGGGAACTTCGGCGCGTGGCCGAACCCCGCGTTCACGGGATCGTAGCTCTGGTCGAGCTGGGCGCGGATGCCGGCGAGGAAGGTTTCGGACGGGAGCGCGCGCGCCGCCGGGGGTCGTTGGAGCCGGTCGAGCGATGCGCGGATCGCCTCGATGTTCCCCTCGACCTTGTCGCGCTCCTCGCTCCACAGGCGGGCGACCTCCTTGAGGACGCGGCGGAACCCGGGCCGTCCCATCCCATCCTCGGGAGGGAAGTAGGTGCCTCCCAGGAAGACGGCGCCTTCGGGAGTCAGGAACGCGGTGAGCGGCCAGCCGCCCTCCCCCGTGAGGGCCCCCACCTGCCGCTGGTAGCGTCGGTCGACCTCGGGGTGTTCGTCGCGGTCCACCTTCACGGCGACAAAGTGACGGTTGAGCAGGCGCGCAACCTCGGGATCCGAGTACGTCCCCTCGTCCATCACGTGGCACCAGTGGCACCACGCCGCGCCGATGTCGAGGAGGACCGGGCGGCGAGTACGGCGGGCGACGTCGAACGGCTCCTCCCCCCACGGGCGCCAATCGATCGCCTGCTCCTGCGCGCTCCTCAAGTAGGCGGACGTCGCCGAGGCGAGTCGCCGTCCGCCCCTTTCGGGGTCGCCGCGGCCGGGGGGAGCATCGACCATCGGGGCTGCGGGGACGACGACGGCCTTTACGTTTGTGCGCGGTGCGGTCCGACCTGACCTTTCCCGGCGAAACCCGCCGACGCACGTGTAACCGCGCTGGGATGCGTTATATAAACCGCGCAAGTGCCCCGTCGCCAATCGGGGGTCGCTCATGGAGATGCAACCGGGCCAGATGGCCTACGATCGCGCGATCACGGTCTTCTCCCCGGACGGCCGGCTCTTCCAGGTCGAGTACGCCCGCGAGGCCGTGCGAAGGGGAGCGACGACGGCCGGCGTCGTCTTCGAGGACGGGGTCGTCCTGGTCGCGGATCGACGTATCCCGAACCCCAAGCTCGCCGAACCGGCGAGCCTCGAGAAGATCCACCAGATCGACGAACACATCGGATGCGCCACCGCCGGTCTCGTCGCCGACGCGCGCGTCCTCGTCGACTACGCCCGTCTCGCCGCGCAGATCAACCGCGTCACCTACGCCGAGGGGATCAGCGTCGAGCTCCTCGTTAGGAGGATCTGCGATTACAAGCAGCAGTACACCCAGTTCGGCGGGGTGCGGCCGTTCGGGACCGCGCTCCTCGTGGGCGGGTACGACGACTCCGGTGTCCACCTGTTCGAGACCGAGCCGTCGGGCTCGCTCACGAGCTTCAAGGCGAGCAGCACCGGGGGCAACAAGGGCCCCGTGATGGAGCTGTTCGAGCAGAAGTACCAGCCGGCGATGGACGCGGACCGGGCGATCCTCCTCGCGCTCGAGGGGTTGCGCGCGGCGCTCGACGAGGGGGCGAGCCTCACCCAGGTCGAGGTCTGCACCCTGCAGCGCGGCAAGGGAATGCATCGCCTCTTCCCCGAGGAAACCCAGAAGTACGTCGCACGCCTACCTCCCTCCACCGGGACCCGCGCGCCCCGGGCGTAGACCGGCCCCCGGCGGGCTCGAGGGAGACGTTACGATGGTCAAGGTCGAAGATGCGGTCGTGGCGCGCTGGGAGCACCAGGGCTCCCGCTTCGAGGTCCTCGTGGATCCGGCGGCGGTCCAGGCCCTGAAGGACGGGCGGACGGTCGACCTCTCCGACAAGCTCGCGCTCGACCAGGTCTTCAAGGATGCCCGCAAGGGCGACAAGATCTCCGAAGAGCATCTCGAGAAGACCTTCCACACGCGCGACCTCCGCGAGATCGCGCGCGAGATCATCCTCAAGGGCGAGGTCCAGGTGACGACGGAACAGCGCCACCTTCTCCAGGCCGAGAAGCGGCGCCAGATCGTGGCGACGATCGCGCGCAACGCGATGAACCCTCAGACCGGGGCGCCGCACCCCCCCGCGCGGATCGAGGCCGCGATGGCCGAGGCGAAGGTCCACATCGACCCGTTCCGCGCGGCCGACGTCCAGATCCAGGAGATCCTGGCGAAGCTGCGTCCTCTCCTCCCGATCCGCTTCGACACGGTGCGGGTGAAGATCCGCGTCCCCGGCCAGCACTATCCCAGAGTGATCGGGGACCTCAAGGCGATGGGGCGCCTCGCGGACGAGCAGTGGCAATCGGACGGGGCGTGGACCGCCATTCTGGAGATTCCCGCCGGAGTGCAGACCGAGCTCTACGAGAAGCTCAACGCGCGCACGAAGGGCGCGGCCGAGACCACTCTCGTTAAATAGGGCGTCCCCGTCGCACCGCCTCGGTGCAAGACAAGACATGGGTTCTGGACATCGGCGAGGCCACCGAGGGCGTGGCCGCGAGGACACTACCTCGCTCCCCAGTAGGGATCGCGAACTAGTCCTGCCGGGGCAGGAGATCCCCGAGCGGAATCTTCGGCCCGGGCCGGGGACGTATCGGGTCAACGGACGCATCTACGCGAGCGTCCTCGGTCTGCTCCAGCGCCGTCCCCCCCAGGTGCGCGTCGTTCCGCTGTCCGGGCGTTACATCCCGAAGGCGAACGACGTCGTGATCGGGACGGTCACCGACGTCCAGGGCACCTTCTGGCTGCTCGACATCGGCGCCCCCCGCTGGGCGCCCCTCCACATGACCGGCACGCCCTGGAAGATCGACTTCGGCGAGACCGGCCAGTACCTCAAGGTCGGTGACTCGGTCGTGGTCGGGGTCGAGAGCATCGAGAACACCGGACGGATCGGTGTCACGATGAACGGCGAGGGCCTGGGCAAGCTCGAGGGCGGGACGATCGTCCGGATCTCCCCCGCCAAGGTTCCCCGCGTCATCGGACGCGCCGGCTCGATGATCGGTACGATCACCCAGATGACCGGAACGCGCATGGCCGTCGGGCAGAACGGACGCGTATGGATCGACGGCCCGGACGAGGGCGTCGTGCGCGCCCGCGAGTGCCTGCGCATGATCGAGGACGAGGGGCAGCGCGCGGGGCTCACCCAGCGGGTCCAGGAGTACCTCGAGTCGACGAACGCGAGCCTCGACCACCCCGACCCGCCGTCCCGTCACCCTCCTTCCCTCGTGGACCGCCCGTCATCCTCCGTCCCTCCCGAGATCGAGCCGACGGCCGTCCCGCCGCCCGAGGAGGGCGAGGACCTTCCCCCGGAGGGGGGCGAGCCCGCGGATTTCTGAGACTCCCCGTTACAGTCATACCGGAGACGGATCAACATGGGAAATGTAGGAGCAAAGGAGGTCCCCGCGCTGTTCACGCCGGACGGGCTTCGGACCGATGGACGACGCAGGGACGAACTACGGCCGCTCAAGATCACGGCCGGCGCCCTCCACCAGGCCGACGGCTCGGCGTACGTCGAGTGGGGGCTCAACAAGGTCATGGCGGCGGTCTACGGACCGCGCGAGGTGCACCCTCGCCACCTCCAGGAGAACAACAAGGCGATCGTGCAGTGCCGCTACAACATGGCGGCGTTCAGTGTCGATGAGCGGAAGCGCCCCGGCCTCGACCGCCGCTCGCAGGAGATCAGCAAGGTCATCGCGGAGGCGTTCGAATCGGTGATCTTCGTCGAGGAGTACCCGCGCACGAGCATCGACGTCTACATCGAGGTCCTCCAGGCCAACGCGGGAACGCGCTGCGCCGGCGTGGTGGCCGCCTCGGTCGCGCTCGCCGACGCGGGGATCCCGATGGTCGACCTCCTGCCGGCCGTGGCCGTCGGGAAGGTCGGCGGTCAGCTCGTCCTCGACCTCAACAAGCTCGAGGACAACTTCGGCGAAGCGGACCTCCCGATGGCGCTCGTCCCCCAATCCGGCCGGCTCGTCCTCCTGCAGATGGAGGGCCACATGAACCGCGCCGAGCTGTCGACCGCGCTCGACATGGGCGTGGCCGGTTGCCGGGTGATCTACGGAACGATGCAGGCGGCCCTGCGGGAGCGCTTCGCCGTCGACGGCGCCGCCGGTGCGGAGGCGATGGCGTGAGCGAGGAGGTCGCCGCCGAGATCCTCACCACCCACATCCTGGACCTGGCGCGCCACGGCAAGCGACTGGACGGCCGCGCCCCGGACGACTACCGGAAGGTGAGCGTCGAACCCGGCTTCGTCGTCACGGCGGACGGGAGCGCCCTCGCGCGGATCGGCCAGACGACGGTCCTCGCCGGGATCAAGCTCGAGCCGGGCAAGCCGTTCCCCGACACCCCGAACGCGGGCGTGCTCACGACGAACGCCGAGCTCATCCCGCTCTCCTCCCCGAGCTTCGAGCCGGGTCCGCCGCACCCGCGCGCGATCGAGGTCTCCCGGGTCGTCGACCGCGCGATCCGCGCCGCCGAGACGATCGACCTCACTCGGCTGTGCGTTACCCCGGGCGAGAAGACGTGGGTCTGCTACGTCGACCTGCACGTCCTCGACCATTCGGGCAACATCCTCGACACCGCGAGCCTCGCCGCGCTCGGGGCGCTCACCCACGCGACCGTCCCGGCGAAACGGTTCGGGATCGCGGAGGCCGACTACCCTCTCGCGATCCAGCACCGGCCGGTCGAGTGCACGTTCACGCGGCTCGGCGACACGATCGTCGTTGACCCGAGCGTCGAGGAGGAGCGGGCCGGCCAGGGCCGCGTCACGATCGCGACGGACGAGGCGGGCAACATCGTGGCGATGCAGAAGGGGCTCGTGGGCGCCTTCTCCCCCGATGACGTTAAGGCCCTCGTCGAGAGGGCGTTCGCGCACGGGGACCGCCTGCGCACGGCGGCCCGCGGAGGCTGACGGCGATGAGCAAGCGCACGAAGAAGGTCGGAAACACGGGCTGGATGGGCGCCCGCTACGGGATCCGGATCCGACGCCGGGTCCTCGAGATGGACCGCGAGCGGGAGAAGGATGCCGCCTGCCCGAGGTGCTCCACGGTCACGGTCGTGCGCGTCGCGAGCGGGGTCTTCGAGTGCCGTCGCTGCGGCACGAAGTTCGCGAGCGGGGCGTACCTCTTCTCCGCCCCCCCGCCGGTCTCGCGTTCGGAGAAGCTCACCCCCTCCCCCGCGGGAAAGCGTTAAGGTCCGACCGGGGGTGAACGTCGGGCCATGTTCCGGTGCATCCGCTGCGGGGAGGCCCTCCCCAGCGATTCGAACCTGTTCGGGGTCCGCTGCGACAACTGCGGGGGCAAGATCTTCACGAAGGAGCATCCGAACGTGAAGAAGACCCTCAAGGCCCGCTAGGGCCAACCCCCGCCGCAACCTTCAAGGCCGGCGGGACCGCTCGCCCCGGACGTGCGGGCTCCGAGCCTGACGTTCCTCGGGGGCGTCCACGAGATCGGCGGGAACAAGATCCTCGTCGAGGACGGCGATGATCGCATCCTCTTCGACTTCGGACCGTCCTTCTCCGATCGCTTCGAGCAGTTCTACCTCAACTTCCTGCAGCCCCGTTCCACGTCCCCCGTCAAGGACCTGCTCGAGTTCGACCTTCTCCCCCGCATCGATGGGCTCTACTCCGCCGACGCACTCTTCGGCGCCGAGCTGGCGTACCGCCCCCCTGAGGTCCACGGCATCTTCGTGAGCCACGCCCACATGGACCACGCGGGCCACCTCGACCTGGTCGACCCGGCCATCCCCGTCTTCGTCGGGGAGGGGACGAAGCACCTGCTCGACGCCATCGAAGGGTCCGGGAGCCGCAAGTACGGCCAGCACGACTGGCGGATCGTCCCGGACCGCCGGCCGATCCGTGTGGGCGGGCTCGAGGTCGTGCCCTATCCGGTCGACCATTCCATCCCCTCGGCCTACGGTTTCCTCGTCCACACGAGCGAGGGATGCGTCGCCTACACCGGCGACTTTCGGATGCACGGTCCGCGAGCGGGATCGACCCACACCTTCCTCGAGGCGGCCCGGGCGGAGCGGCCGATCGCGCTCGTGACGGAAGGAACGCGAGCGGGACCGGACCCCCGTCCCAATTTCACGGAAAAGGGGGTCCGCTCCAAGGTGGACGAGCTCTTGGATGCGACCGAGCGTCCCGCGTTCGTCAGCTGCTATCCGCGGGACATCGACCGCCTCACGACCCTCTACCGCGCCGCGCGCGAGGCCGAGCGCGATTTCGTCGTGCCCCTCAAGACGGCCCACCTTCTGGCGACGTACGCCCCGCACCTCGGGCAGGATGCGCCCGTCCCGGGCCGGTCCGACGGATTGCGGGTCTATCGGCGCACGAAGAAGGTCTACTACAAGTGGGAGCGGCCCTTCCTCGACGACAGCGTCGACGCGGACTGGGTGCGACACCACGGCTCCGACGTCCTGCTCTCGCTGGACCTCCCCCACTTCGCCGAGCTCATCGACCTGAGGCCTCCCGAAGGCAGCCCGTTCATCCACTCGATGAGCGAACCGTTCAGCGAGGACGACCTCGACGACGAGGTGGAGCGCCATTGGCTCGACCATTTCGGGCTCGTCCGCCACGCGATGCACGCGAGCGGGCACTGCTCCGGTCCCGAGCTCCTCGACATCGCGAGGGAGATCGCCCCCCGGTACGTCGTTCCCGTCCACACGGAGCATCCCGAGGCCTTCGAGGGCGCGGGTCCCCGGGTGCGGGCTCCCGTGAAGGGCGAGCGGATGGCCCTGACGGGGTGAACCGGCACGCCCCGGCGGGTCCGGTCGGGCCGAGCCTTAAGCGGTAGACCCCCTCCCCTCCAAAGTGGCCGAGCCCCGCCTACCCACCGGCATCCGCGGGCTCGACGAACTGCTCGGGGGCGGGATCGATACCGATGGGCTCACGGAGCTCTACGGGGAAGGGGGGAGCGGGAAGACGCTCATCTGCCTCCACCTCGCGGTCCGCGTCGCGCTCGCCGGCCGCTGGGTCATCTACATCGATACCGAGGGCGTCTCCGTCGCCCGCCTGGAGGCGATCAGCGCGGGACGGCTCCCGGAGGTTCTCGGTCGGCTCCTCCTCTCGAGCCCGCCCGACCTCGCGCAGCAGCGGAAGGCCGTCGCGACGGCCTGCCAGCTCGTGCGGGACGGGCGACGCCCGATCGGGCTGGTCGTCCTCGACTCGGCGACCCTTCACTACCGCTTGACCGTCGCCGGCGAGAACGAGGACGAGGGGCGGCAGTCGCTCGCCGTCCAGCTCGCCGACCTCCTCACCACGTCCATCCATGCCGGCGTCCCGGTCGTGTTCACGAATCAGGTCTGGCGGAGCGTGAAGGACGGTACCCTCGAGCCGCTCGGAGGTTCGTTCGTGAACCACGCGGCCAAAACGATCCTGCGGCTCGAGCGGCTCTCGGGAGGACGACGGCGCGCCGTCCTCGTCAAGCACCGCTCCCGCGCCGAGGGATCGGCGGAGTTTCGCATCACCGCGACCGGGCTCGAATAGGGCACCGACGGCGCGCGACTTTAAGGCCCCGGACCCTTCCCTCCTCCATGGACCCGGCCTGGGTGTACTCCGACGTTCCCACCCCCATCGGAACTTTTCGGATCGTCTACCAGGGCGACCGCGTCCGCGTGATCGACCTCTTGGAGCGCGGGCTCGAGCAGGCCGGCACCCCCGAGGGAACGGTGCGCCGACGGCCCCCCTTCCCGAAAGGGAGCCCGCCCCATCAGCTCTCCGAATTCTTCCATCGGCGGCGCGATGCGTTCGAGGTGACGCTGGACCTGGACGGGTCTTCCGAGTTCGACCGCAGCGTGTGGACCGAGCTCGTCCGCATCCCCGCGGGCGCCACCGTGACCTACGGTGAGCTCGCACGGCGCTCCGGCCACCCCGGCGCGGCGCGCGCGGTCGGGGGAGCGATGCACCGCAACCCGATCCCGATCGTCGTCCCGTGCCACCGCGTGGTCGGCGACGCGGGGTCGCTCACGGGCTACGGGCTCGGGCTGTGGCGCAAGCGCTGGTTGCTCGACCGTGAGGGGGCGTGGCCCCTCCGGGCCGGGACCGTCGACGGCCCCCCGCACCCCCGAGGACAACGCACGCTCGACCACCCCCGGGCCTACGCCCACGCTCGGCGCGGTACGGCGCCTCGGACGCGGCGGAACGTCTATCCGGCGTAGTAGCTCGCGTCGTAGGGCTCGGGCTTGAGGCCGCGGCGCTGGCGGACCTCGGCGACCACGGTCTTCTGGAGGCTCTCGGGGAGGATCTCGAACCCGAGCGATTCGGTCGACCAGAGGACCTTGCCGGCGGTCGCGCTGCGGATGTCCGACGCGAACCCGAACATCTCGGCGACGGGGACCTTGGCGACGATGGTCTGGAGGTCGCCGACGCTCGTCATGTCGAGGATCTCACCGCGCCGGCGCTGCAGCTCGCGGGTGGCCCCGCTCAGGATCTCCTGGGGGACGTTGACCGTGACCTTCTGGAGCGGCTCGAGCAGGACCCGGCCGGCCATGCACATGGCGCCGTAGATCCCCGAGCGGGCCGCGGGGATCGTCTGCGCCGGCCCGCGGTGGATCGAGTCCTCGTGCAGCTTGGCGTCGACGAGCCGCACCTTGAGCCCGTAGACCTTCTCGTTGGCGAGCGGCCCGCGGTTCATCGCCTCCTTGAAGGCGTCGACGATGAGGTCCATCGTCTCGTTGAGGTACTGGATCCCCTTCGTCACGTCGAGCAACATGTTCGTTCCCTCGACGGCGATGAGTCCGCGGCCCTCCTCGCGCGAGAGGCCGTACTCCGCCATCTTCGAGACGAGCGTCTTGAGGTCCTTGAACGACTTCCCCTGCGGGACCTCGCCCTCCTTGATCGCCTTGACGAGGGGCTCGGGAAGGCCCTCGACCTCGAAGTAGAACTTGTTGTGCTTGTTCGGCGACTTCCCCTCGAAGGGACCTCCCGGGGCCTTCACGGTCTCCCGGTAGACGACGATCGGCTTCGACGCCTGGATCTCGACCTTGTAGTCGTTGACGATGCGGAACTGGGTGATCTCGAGGTGGAGCTCGCCCATGCCCGAGAGAAGGTGCTCGCCGGTCTCCTGGTTGATCTCCACCTTGAGGCTGGCGTCCTCCTTGCCCACCTTGCGCATCGTCTCGATGAGCTTCGGCAGATCCCCCATGTGCTTCGGCTCGATTGCGACGGTGACCACCGGCTCCGAGACGTGGCGGATCTCCTCGAACGGGATCATCTCGGGGTCGCTCGACATCGTCGTTCCGGCGAAGGCGTCGGTGAGCCCGATCACGGCGGCAATGTTCCCGGCGGTGACCTCCTCCACCATCAGCCGCTCGGGGCCCATGAAGAGGGAAACGTGCTGGACGCGGTTTTTGATCTTCGTCCCGGCGACCTGAAGCTCCATCCCCTTCTGGAGACGGCCGGAGAAGACGCGACCGGTCGCGATCTCACCGGCGTTCGGGTCCATCGTGATGTCGGTGACCATGAACGCGGTCGGACCGCTCGCATCCGTCGAGATCATCGCCTGGCCGATCGTCGAGGTCGCATCCCCCTTCCAGATGTTCGGGATGCGGTACTGCTGGGCCACGGGCGGCGTGGGGAGGTGCTTCACGACCATGTCGAAGACGACGTCGTTGATCCGCGCCTTCTGCGCGATCTCCTTCGAACGGCCGGTCGAGACGTAGTCGATGATGTCCTTGAACTTGACCCCGGTCTTGAGCATGTACGGGACGCTGATGGCCCAGTTCTCGTAGCCTGAACCGAACGCGACCGAACCGTCGCGCGGGTCGACGGACCACTGCTCGACGAACTCCTCGGGCGCCATCCGGCGGATGAGCTCGTTCACCTCGGCGATGATCGCCGTGAACCTCTTTTGGAGGGAATCGGGGGTGAGCTTGAGCTCCTTGATGGCGCGGTCGACCTTGTTGATGAACAGGACCGGCTTGACCTTCTCGCGGAGGGCCTGACGCAGGACCGTCTCGGTCTGGGCCATGACCCCCTCGACCGCACAGACGACCACGACGGCGCCGTCGACCGCCCGCATCGCGCGCGTGACGTCCCCGCCGAAGTCGACGTGGCCGGGGGTGTCGATGAGGTTGATCAGGTACTGCTTGTCCTCGTACTCGTGGACGATGGTGACGTCGGCGTTGTTGATCGTGAGCAGACGCGCCTGTTCCTGCTCGTCAAAGTTGAGGTAGAGCTGCTTACCTGCAAGGTCGGTCGAGATCATGCCCGCCGCGGCAAGGAGGTTGTCGGAGAGGGTCGTCTTGCCGTGATGGATGTGGGCGACGATGCCAATGTTGCGGATCCGCTCGAGGTTCCGCATCATGTCGGGGATGGCTTTCGCCAGTTCGGCTCGAATATGCGTCATTCGCTTTCCTCCGCCTCAGCGGGCCGATTGGGCCACGCGCTCGACCTCTTCCTTGCGGCCGACGGCGAAGCTGGTGAGGTCCCCCTTCGCGGCCAGCGCGATCTCGGTCGCGAGGCAGGAGTGGATCGCCTTCGTCGACTTGCGGGACGACTGGATCGCCCCCGCCGCGAGGTTGCGGATCGCGACGGCGACGCGACGGGCCGGGGAGGCATCGACGGCCCGCGGGACGGAGATCCCTCCGAACTGCAGGCGCGTGACCTCCTCGCGCGGCGCCGCGTTCTCGACGGCGTTGACCAGGAGCTGAAGCGGGTTCTGCCCCTCGTGCTGGGCGAGTTCGTCGAAGGCGCGTCGGATCGTCGTGAGCGCCTTCGATTTCTTCCCCGTGAACTTCCCCCCCTTCATGAGGTTGTTCGCGAGCCGCTCGACGAGATGCATGTGGGTCTTCATGAACGGCCGCCCGCAAAGCTTCCCCTCGGTGTGCGGGGCATAGATCGGGTGGAGGTAGAGGTAGGGCTGGATCCCCGGGTCGTGGACCTCGACACCCTCGAACGGATACTTCCCAAAGAGCGGCGGCAGCGGGAACGGGGGCGGCGCCGGGGCCGCCGGTCGCGCGACCACGGGTCCGGCGGTCTGGTCGGTCGTGTCGGGTACCATCGACGGCTCGGGCCCTCCGCTCATCGTTGCGGCTTCTCCTTGCGTCCGCGGACGAGCTCGTCGAGCGACGTACCGTTGACCTGGATCACCTTGTACCGGACGCCCGGGATGTCTCCGTAGGAACGCCCCATGCGGCCCCCGATCCCCTCGACGAGGACCTCGTCGTGCTCGTCGATGAAGTTGATCGCCCCGTCCCCCACGGCGAAGGCGGTGATCTGTCGGCCGTTCTTGATCAATTGGACCTTGATGCACTTGCGGATGGCCGAGTTCGGCTGCTTCGCCTCGACGCCCACCTTCTCGATCACGATCCCGCGACCTTGGGGGGCGCCTTCGAGCGGGTCCGAGCGTTCCTTGAGGTGGAGGGTGCGCCGCTTATAGTATCGGTCCGACCACCGGCGGCGCTGGCGCAGGGACGCCAGACGGCCGGCGGTGTTCAAACCTGACGGCGGAGCCATGAATTTCCCTCGGCGGGTTCCGAGCCAGCGGGTCACCATATTTAAGATTAGGGCCGTACGCGTGGCTTCCCTCCGCCGATAGGGATGGAGAACACCGTGCAGGACGCTCCGCGCGCGCCATCGGTCGCCCGTTTTTCGGGCCGCTCCCGGAGGCACCCACGCAGGGCCCGGGCACCGTCCCGGTCCCCCGGGACGGCCTCGGTGCCCTGGGCCCAGCTGGTGGCCGAGGTCGAGTCGTGCCGGGCCTGCCCGCTTCACGCCCATCGGGAGCACGTGGTCGTCTACCGGGGCGCCGCCCACCCGTGGGTGGTGTTCGTCGGCGAAGCCCCGGGTGCCGAGGAGGACCGTGCCGGCCGGCCGTTCGTCGGGCGTGCCGGGCGCCGGCTCGACGCGGCGATCGACGTTCTCGCCCTCGGCCCGGAGGAGGTGGGGATCCTCAACCTCATCAAGTGCCGCCCACCCGGGAACCGCTTCGACCGTCGCGCCGCCACGGCGTGTCGACCGTTTCTCGACCGCCAGCTCGCCCTCCTCGGCCCGAAGCTGCTCGTTCCCCTCGGGGCCCACGCCCTGCAGGCGCTCGTTCCCGGGGCGCCTCGCGTGACCACATCGGCGGGGCACCTCATCGAGGGCGACGGGACCGCGATCTTCCCGCTCCTCCATCCGGCCGCCGCGATGCATGCCCCGGGCTACCGGGAGCGGTGGGAGAAGGACGTACGGACCCTCGCCCGGACGCTCGCGCACGTCCTCGAGGAATCCCTATAACGGTGCGGCCGCTCCATCGCCCGTGTCCGAGACGATCGACCTCTACCTCCTCGGAGGTTCGTATCGCGCGGTCGGCGACGGGGTCGCGATCGAGCTCTACGGAAGGTCCCGCGACGGTCGCTCGATCGTCGCACGCTACTACGGATTCCGCCCGTACTTCATGATCACCGACCCCACGGAGGAGGTGCGCACTCGCCTCCAGAGCGAGCCTGAAGTCGTCGGAGTGGAGGAGCAGCGCACCTGGGTGAACGGAGGGGACCATCCCGTCCTCAAGGTGACGGTCCGGGCCCCCTGGACCGTCCCCGACTTCCGCGATCGCTACCGTCGGGCGGGCGACGAGACGAGCGTGCTCGCCTGCGACATCCCGTTCGTCCACCGCTTCCTCTACGACAAGGGGCTGGGCCTCACCGTCCAGTTCGAGGCCGAACCCGAAACGGACGAGACGCGCCGCCTCTACACCGTGGAACGGGTCGTTCGCGTCGTGACGGAGGGGGGAAAGGACATCCGACCCGTCGAGCCGTTCCGCCCTCCGCTCGCGACCCTCGCGTTCGACATCGAGAACGCGATCCGCGAACGGACGATCTTCACCATCTGCGGGGTCATCGATCGGGGCGGCACGGAGACCCGACGCTTCCGCCTAGGGCAGTCGAGCGAGCGGGAGATCCTGGACGAGTTCGTCCGGCTGATCGAGACGGAGGATCCGGACGTGATCACCGGCTACAACATCGGGGGCTACGACATCCCGCTCCTGGTCGAGCGCGCCCACGCGCTCGGGATCGGCGAGCTCCCGATCGGTCGGGACCGCGCCCCCCCGAAGGACGCCGGCGAGCGTCTGTGGCGGATCGACGGCCGCGTCGTCGCCGATGCGTGGTGGTCGGCCCGTCGCGAGCTCCATCCCAAGCAGGAGACGCTCCAGTACGTCGCGCGCACCCTCCTCGGCGACAAGAAGCTCGACGTCGACCGACGCAACATCGAAGCCGAATGGGCGAAGGACAAGGAGCGGGTCATGGAGTACTGCGAGCACGACGCCGTGCTCGCGCTGCACATCCTCCAGCGCCTGCGCACGATCGACAAGGCCGCGGACCTCGCGACGGTCGCGCACCTCCCCCTCGAGGAGGGGCTCAACGGTCGCACGTCCCTCTTCATCGACGCGATGCTGATCCCCCGGGCCGACCGCCGGGGCATCGGCGTTCCTCCGAGCCGCCGCGCCCGCCGGGAGAACCCCATCGAGGGGGGGTACGTCCACGCGATCCGCCCGGGGATCTATCGCTGGGTGGTCGTCCTCGACTTCAAGTCGATGTACCCGAGCATTATCATCGCCCGGAACATCTGCTTCACGACCCTGTCGGACACGGGTGCGACGTTGAGCCCGTCCGGAGCCCGCTTCCTCACGCCGGAAGAGCGCCCGGGGGTGATCCCCGAGATCCTCCGCGAACTCCTCCGGGACCGCGAACGCTTCCGCGAGCGTGCCCGCAGCGCCGCGACCCCCGCGGAGCACGACTACTTTGACGGGCTCCAGAACGCGGTCAAGATCCTGATGAACTCGTTCTACGGCGTCCTCGCGTCAAGCTTCTACCGCTTCACCGACAAGGCGATCGGCTCCGCGATCACCTCGTTCGCGCGCGAGGCGATCACCTCGATCATCCGGGCGCTCGAGGCGGACGGTCACGACGTCGTCTACTCGGACACGGACAGCGTCTTCGTCCGCTCGCCGGTCGAGTCGCTCGAGGGGGCGCGCGAGTTCGGGGAAGGGATCTCGCGGCGGTTCACCGCGCAGGGCGTCACCTTCGAGTTCCAGTCGGTCTACGAGTCGCTCTTCAGCCACGGGGCGAAGAAGCGCTACGTCGGACGGACCGTCTGGCCGAAGGAAGAGCTGGTCATCCGCGGCTACGAGACGCGACGGACCGACGCGTTCGACTACCAATCGGAGGCGCTCCTCGAGATCTTCGACCTCGTCCTGCGGGGCGATACCGAGCGGGCGGTCTCCCGTGCGCGCGAGCTCGTGATCGCCTGCCAGGACGGCAAGGTCCCGGTGGAGAAGCTCGTCATCGCCCGCTCGGTCCGCGCGGAGGAGGAGTACAACGAGGCGACGCGGGACGCGCTCCCGTTCCTGCGCGTCTTCAAGCAGCTCAAGGCGGAAGGGTACGACGTGATCCCCGGGATGAAGGTCGCGTGGATCGTGACGGACGCCCGCCGCTCGCCCCAGGACGTCGAACCCTGGATCGAGGGCCGAGCGTTCACCCGCCGCCCGGACTACGGCTACTACGCCGACCGCGTGGCGCAGACCCTCGCGCGCGTGACGGAGGTGTTCGACTGGGACGCGGCGGCGCTCCTGCGGGGAAGCCACCAGCAACGGCTCGACGAGGTCGCCGACGCGGCCCCCACGACGACCACGGACCCTCCGGCGATGCTCGATACGTCGGTCATCGACCTCGCCAAGTCCGGTAAGCGCAAGCGCACCACCTCGCTCACCGAGTTTCAGTAGGGTCGGCGTCGCGCTCCCGGACCACCGCCCGGAGAGGATATTCCGGCGACCAGGGTCGGTGCTCGCCCCGCGACGCGAGCGCCGCCCCGAGCACGGCGACCGGGACGCCGAGGATGGCGATCCAGGGAGGCAGTTCCCGTAGGACCAGCCAGGAGAGAAGGAGCGTGAAGATCGGGATCGTGGCCATGAGGAGGGCGGGCAGCATGAGACCGACCCGCTCGATCCCCGCGAAATAGAGGAGCGGGGCGAAAAAGAAGCTCGTGATGCCGAGCGCGATGAGCACGGCCGCATCGGCGGGGGAGGTGACGACGAGACCCGAGAGCCCGCCGGGAAGGAGCGGAGCGAGGATCACCGCGACGCCTCCGCTGGCGAGCGTCACCTGGGCGATCACGGCATCCATCGGGACTTTGAGGCTCGCCCGCGCGGCGAGGAGGAAGTACACGGCGACCGTCACCGGGACCGCCGGCGCGACCAGCCACGCCCATCCCTCCAGCGGGCGGAGGCTCTCCCCCCCGACGATCGTGAGGCCGGCCCCGACCGTCGCGAGGGCGAGCCCGGGCACGAACGCGAAGGAGCGCAGTCGCGCCACGTTCTCCCGGAAGATCGCGAGCAGGAGGACCGGGGTGAGGACGACGTCCCCGACCAGCGAGAGGAGGGACGTGTCGACCGCGCCGGCGGCATACGTCGCGGCCAGGACCGCGACCTGCATCCCCACCATCAGGGCGACGCGAAGCCACGCCGAGGGCTCCCACCAAAGTTGCAGAAAGGAGCGACCGTGGCCCCGACCGATGCTCCACGCGGCGAACGCACCTCCGCCCGCGAGAAACGGGTAGACGAGGAAGGCGGAGGGGGCGAGCGACGGGCCGCTGCCGAGGACGAAGAAGTAGTAGGTGGCCCAGACGAACGCGGCCGCCACGGCGAGCCCCGATGCGAGGACGACGGCCCGATGCGCCGCCGCGGCCACGGACGCCCCACGAGCGTCGTGACCATATGGCTTCGGTCACGCGTAGCCGCGGTACGTGAGCCCCAGGTGCGGCAGTTTCACTCCCTCGCCGCGTTCGACGTGCCCGAGGACGCGCGCATCCGGCGCGCCGGCGCGGGCGAGGCGCCGAAGGGTTTCGGAGAGGCCGGTCGGACGCACGACGACGACGAATCCGATCCCCATGTTGAACGTCTGGTAGAGCTCCTCGTCGGAAACATGGCCCAGGTCCCCGATCCAGCGGAAGATCCCGTCCGGGGCCGGCCACCCATCGAGGACGAACGCGACTTTCGGGTGGAGACGCACCAGGTTGCGGACCCCGCCGCCGGAGATATGGGCCATGCCGTGGGTGCTCGCGAGGGGGGCCATGGCCTCCGCGACCCGCACGTAGATGCGGGTCGGGTGCAGCAGCTCCTCCCCGAGTGGACCGCCGCCACCCGGACGCGGATGGGCGAGGTCGACCGAGTGCTCGTCGAGGACTCGGCGGACGAGGGTAAACCCATTCGCGTGCATGCCCTCCGAGGGGATTCCGACCAACCGGTCCCCGGGTCGGATCGCTCGACCCAGCAAAGGGGCTCGAGGTCGCGGAAAGAAGCCGATCGCCGTGCCCCCGACCTCCACCCCCCGGACGATCTCGGGCACGACGGCGGTCTCTCCGCCCAGGAGCGAACAGCCGGCCAAGCGCAGTCCGCGCTCCAGCCCCACACCGAGCTGGCGGAAGACCTCGGGATCGGGTTGGTCGCACTGGAGGCAATCGACGAGCGCGGCGGGTCGGGCGCCGATCGCGGCCAGGTCGTTCACGTTGACCGCGACGATGTCCTCGCCCACCCCCTCCCACCGGTGGAGCCGGGCGGCGAGGACCGTTTTCGTCCCGACGGTGTCCGTCGTGATCGCGAGGGTCTCCCGACCGATGCGCACTAGCCCGGCGTAGTGGCCCGGTGCTTCGATCGGACGGCCGTTCGACGGGGGTGGGCGATACCGTACCTGGCCCAGGAGGGCGGCGAGCGCGGCCCCCACGCGGGTGCGATCGACGCCGGATCGCGCATACGTCCACCCCTCAACGCCCGGACCTTGCACACCGGTGCGCAGCCTCCGGAGGCCAAAAATCTGGCGGCGGGTACGGCCGTCGCCCTTCGGGGCGAAGGGGCCGGCTCTTATGCGGCCGGTCGCTCCCCTCCACGAATGCGCCGGGACACCCTCGCCGACGAGGACGAGGGGGCCGCGTCGGGCTCCGCTCGGCGTGCCCGACCCGACCTCGTCCTCGCGGGTCGCGCGTTCGTGCACGGACGCCTTCAGGCGATCGAGATCGGGATCGACGACGCCGGCACGATCGTCCAGATCGGGCGTGACCTTCGGGGCGGGGAAAGGGTCGACGTGGGGGAGCGCGTGATCCTCCCGGCGGCGACCGACCTCCACATCCACGCCCGCGACCCCGTGGGCTCACCGTCCTTGGAGAGCTTCCCGTCCGCCACCACCCAGGCCGCTCTCGGAGGGGTCGCGCTCGTCGGCGACATGCCCAACACGTCGCCGGCGGTCCGGGACGCGGAGACCGCGCTCGAGAAGGCTCGGCGGGCCCGCGGCCGGATCGCGGTGGATGTCCTCCTCTATGGGTCCGCCGAGACGCCGGACGGGGTCCGGTCCATGGCCCCCCACGTCGGGGGGTTCAAGCTCTTCCTGGGACCGACGACCGGTATGCCGACTCCCCCGGATGCGAACGACCGGCCCGCGCTGCTCGGGGCCGTCGCGTCGACCGGACTACCGCTGGCGGTCCACGCGGAGGACCCGCGGGAGTTCGTTCCCGATCCTCGGCCGCGGGACCCGGTAGCGTGGGACCACCACCGTCCCCCGGCCTCGGAGGAGTCGGCGGTCCAGGCGATCCTCGCCATCGCGCCGCCCGCGCTTAGGCTGCACTTCGCCCACATCACCGCCCCATCGGTCGCCGAGCGCATCCGAGGGGCGGGCCATTCGTTCGAGGCGACGCCCCACCACCTTCTGCTCTCGGAACGGACGTTCCAGGATGCCCGCGGGAAAGTGAACCCGCCGCTCCGACCGGAGGCGACCCGACGCGGATTGCTCGCCGAGTTCGACGCCGGCCGGGTCCCCTGCCTCGCGAGCGACCACGCCCCCCACACGAGGGACGAGAAAGACCTCCCCTTCCCTCAGGCTCCCAGCGGGGTGCCCGGCGTCGAGACGCTCTTCCCGCTCTTCCTCGCACGGGTCCGCGACGGAGGCCTCTCCCTGCCGACCCTTCTGGGGGCCGCATGCGACCGACCCGCGCGCTGGCTCGGAGTTCCCCGAGGGCGTATCGCGGTCGGGCACCTCGCCGCGCTGGTCGCCGTCGACTTCCGCCGGACCCGTCGGATCACGGCGGAGCACCTTCACGCGCCGTGCGGATGGACTCCGTTCGAGGGGTGGAATGCGATCTTCCCGACCGACCACTTCCGAGGAACTCAGCGGATCGTCGAGGAAGGGGAGTTCGTCGGGAGTCTATCAGGCGCGGTGGTGCGGCCGGAGTTCGCCCCCGTCCAGCGTCCGAGGGTGGGATAGGGCCTCCTCGACCGGCCCTCGCGCTGGACCACGGTCGCCCCGGGAAACGGGCCAGCGCGATCGCGTCGGCCCCCGCGGTCCGCGGCGTTCCCGGTCGATGAGGGCGCCCCCGGGTCGGTGCCAGCACGTCTTCGGTCTCGGCGCGTCCGCGGCGGGGTCGGTTCATCCCGGGGGCGCACCGTTCTGCGGTTGGGACGGTGCACTGCGCCGCAGGTATCGAGGCGGGAACCCGCCGGAGATCCACCCCCGCCAGCGCAGGGTGACGTACGCCACGGTCGCCACGAGGAATGCCGCGGCTGCGTAGTCGAGGAGATGGAAGTAGGGCAGGATCGCCGACCAATCGGCCTCGAGACGGATCCCCGCGTAGAGGAGAACGAGCGCAAAGGGGGTCGCCCCGACCAGCGTGAAGACGCCGAATCGGACGGGCTCCATGCGCGCGGTGCCCGCGGGGTAGCTGATGTAGGCCCGGATGATCGGGACAAGCCGCGCCACGAGAACGGTCCCCTCGCCGTGCTTTTCGAACCATCGGTCCATCGCGGCGAGGTGGCGTGGGTCGAGCCGGAACCACCCGGTGCCCCCGCGCACGATCCAGTGACGGCCCCACCGTCCGATCGCATAGGCGATGTATGCTCCGGCGAGTCCGCCCAGGAGGATCGCGAGGAGCGCCCCGGTGAACGAAAGGTCCCCGGTGGCGACCAAGAAGCCGGCGAACGGGATGATGATCTCGCTCGGGAGGGGGGGGATCCCGAAGCTTTCCACGGTCATCAACAGGAAGAGCATCGGCAGGCCCCCGTCCTTGAGGGCCGTCGTGAGAAGGTTCGTCACGGTCTCGATGATCGGGATCGCTACCATCGAATCCACTCCGCCCGCGGGGGATCAGGCGAAGGTGCTGTCGGCGAGGTGGAGCCGGAAGGCCGTGGGTAGACCGGCGTTCGTCCGGGCCGGGACCCCCTCGAACTCGAGCGGGGTCGCGCACCCCCCGCAGCTCACCGCCGGCCGTCGGCGGCCGAGCGCGATCGAGAGCGCGATGCCGACCTCGATTTCCGTCACCCGGCGAGGAGCGGCCCGCAGGGCACGGGCGAGTTCCTGGAGGAGATGCTCCTCCTCCGGGGGAAGTGCGGCGGACACACCTTCGCTAGCTGCGTGCCCCACTTAAGGGATGCTCGGGGTCTAGTGGGGGTCCGTGTCGTCGGTCGACTCGGGTTTCGCGGCCGCTTCGCCCTTCTTCGGGGTGCCGCGTTTGAGGATCTCCCCGCTGATGCGGTCAAGCTCCTGCATGAGCGAGTCGATGTCCGATTCGCCCT
>JBOGRS010000004.1:0-50851 GCA_050749685.1 Thermoplasmata archaeon | reverse complement strand
TGTGGCACCTGAACTTGCTGAAGGGGACGAAGGACGACCTCAAGAAGATCGGCTACGGGGGACTGTTCCGAGAAGAGCCGAGCTCAGGCCTCCCGACGTAGGAGGTAGTTTCCCCGCTATCCAGGTCGAGAGACTCACGTGTGGAACCGCTCCCGGGAAAGGACGTGGAGCGGGGTCCGCAATCTTGGTCATATACGCCCTCCCCCTCTTCCTTCAACGTGGGGACGGAGCGGAGGGGGAGGGATCCGGCGTACTCACCACCCCCGTCGCCCACGTCGATCCCATCGCCACCGAAGCACCATCCCGTCCTTCCTCCGATCGCATCGGCGGCAGGACCGGCCCGGCATCGGGTGGCCCACGGTCCGCTTGGTGGGTCCGCTTGGACGGGCCGATCCGCCGAACGGATTGGGACGAGGTCGGACCGGGGTGCCGAGTGGGCCCTTTCGTGCCGCGATCCTCCGGACGAGCGATGAAAATCGTCCTCTACCTGCACATCCATCAACCCTGGCGCCTCGCGCGCTTCCGCTACCTCGACCTCGGCTCGGGGCGTCCGTACTTCGACGAGCCGAGGAATCTCGAGATCCTCCGCGGGATCGCCCAGCGATGCTACCGCCCGGCGCTCCACCGGCTTCGGGACGCGCTCGAGGCCCACCCCGACTTCCGGTTCAGCCTCTCGATCACGGGAACCTTTGTCGAGCAGGCACGCGCGGCCGCTCCCGACCTCCTTCCGCTCCTCCGCTCGATCGCCTCGACCGGCAGGGTCGCGCTCGTCGCCGAGTCCTACTACCACTCGCTCTCGTTTCTCCTTCCACCGCCGGACCTCGCCGACGAGGTGCGCCTGCAACGGGAGAACCTCGAACACGAGTTCGGCCGGCCCGCCTCCGTCCTCCGCATGACCGAGCTCGCCTACTCGGACGACCTCGCCCGGTTCGCCGTCGCGCACGGCTACCGCGCGATGCTCGCGGAGGGGTGGGAAGGGCTGCTCCGCGGCGGGTCCCCCAACCAGGTCTACCGCTCCGTCGCCGCTCCCGAGCTCGCCGTCCTACCGCGCAACTATCCCCTCAGCGACGATGTGGGTTTCCGCTTCTCGTCGAAGGCGTGGAACGAGTACCCTCTCACGAGCGAAAAGTACGCCCGTTGGCTCGGCGCCTCCCCGGGCGAGATGATCGGACTCTTCCTCGATTTCGAGACCCTGGGAGAGCACCACCCTGCGTCCACCGGTATCCTTGACTTCCTCGCCGCCCTCCCGACGGCCGTCGCCCGCGAACCGCACCTCGAATGGGCGAGCGTCGAGGACGTCGTCCAGCTCGAGCCTCGCGGGACGGTCTCGGCGCCGACGCCGGTCACGTGGGCCGACGCGAACCGCGACTTGGGCGCGTGGCTGGGGAACGACCTCCAGCGCTCGGCGTTCGCCGCGGCGAAGCGCGTGGGCCAGCTCATCCACCTCCACGACGACCCCGAGCTCCTGACGACCTGGCGCAAGATGCTCACCTCGGACCACTTCTACTACATGTACCTCGGCGGCCACGGCGCCGACCTCGGCGTCCACCAGTACTTCAGCGCCTACGGCAACCCGTACGATGCCTACGCGAACTACATGAACGCCCTCACCGACCTGCGCCGCCGGGCGGTCGAGTGACGCGGACCTGCCCCCGGGACCGTTCGGGAACGACCAAGCCTAAGAAGGGGGAACGGTAGGCCCGAAGGCATGATCACCCAGCTCGTCGGCAACGGGCGCGTCCTCGTCACGGTGAACACGGACGGGCAGTGGGAGACGCTCTTCTACCCCTACGCGGGACAGTTCCAACACCTCCGCGAGACGCGGCTCGGCATCTTCGAACCGGCGTCGCGCGCCTTCCACTGGCTGACGGCCAACAACGGTTTCGAGCTCACGCTGTCGGACTCCGCGACGGGCAACTCCCCGGAATCGACGTGGAAGGGGAACGGCCTCGTCGTCAAGGCCACCGACCACGTCCATCCGAACCACGACCTCATCATCCGCGTGATCACGGTCCGGGCGGACCCGGCGAGGGACGTGAGGATCTTCGCCTACCAGTCGCTCAACATCGCCGAATCGATGTACCAGGACACCGCCTACGTCGACGAAAACCGGCACATGCTCCTCCACTACAAGCGCGGATTCTACTTCGGGTTCTTCAGCCATCCCAACTTCACGCGGGCCGCGTGCGGCGAACACACCGTGAAGGGCCTGAAGGGGACGTACGTCGATGCCGAGGACGGAGTCCTCTCGGGGAGGACGATCAGCCACGGTGCGGCGGACTCCGTCCTCCAGTGGGACGTGACGGCGCGTCCGGACTCGGACACGATCGTGCGGATGTTCGTCGCGCTCGGTCGGGGGCTCGAGGCGACCCAACGGGTGCGGGACTACGTGCGCAGCGGCGACCCATCCCGGTTCGAGCGGGAAAGCGTCGCGTTCCGGCGCAGCTGGGTGGGCCATCATCCCCCCCGCGCTCCCGGCGACCTCAGCGATCGGGCGCGCGACCTCTACTCGCGCAGCATCTTCGTCCTACGGAACGTCGCCTCGAGCAACGGCGCGGTGGTCGCGTCCCCGGACCTCAGCTCGATCATCTGGGGCGACACGTACAACTACTGTTGGTGGCGGGACGGCGGCTACGTCGCGAAGGCGATGGACGAGGCCGGCCTCTACGAGAACGCCGACCGCTTCCTCTCCTTCGCCGCGGTCTGCCAGGCCCCGGGGGGCTACTGGGTCCACCGCCACTTCCCCGATGGGGAGGTGGGGAGCACCTGGCATCCTCCCCCGTTCCTCCAGATCGACCAGACCGCGACCGTTGTCGGGGCGGTCTGGCACCACTACAAGCGCTTCGGCGACCTCGACCGGCTCCTCGAGCGCTGGCCGATGGTGAAGTCGGCCGCGAACTTCCTCACAAGCTTCCGCGACACCACGTCGCGCCTTCCGGCGGCCAGCTTCGATCTGTGGGAGGAGACGAACGGGATCCACACCTACTCCACCTCCGTCGTCATCCACGCCCTCGAACGGGCGGCGCGGATCGCGAGCGAGCTCGGGAAGGACCCCACGCGGTGGCGCGCCGCCAGCCTGGAGATCCACCAGGCGGCCCTCACTCACCTCTGGGACGCGTCGGCCCAGCGCCTGCTCCGCTCGCTCGTTCCCCTCGACACGCGTCTGGACGCCTCCGCGCTGCTCGCCCTCAAGCACGGCCTCTTCGAGTGGTCCGACCCGCGCTCGCGCATCGTGGTCGACACCGTCGAAAAGCGGCTGTGGTCGCCGACGGTGGGAGGGCTCGCGCGCTACGAGGGCGACGAGTACTACGGCGTCGAGAATCCCTGGGTCATCTGCACGCTCTGGCTGGCCGAGGCCCGCCTCAACCTGGGCGAGACCGGGCGCTGCCGCGAGCTCATCGAATGGGTCGCTACCCACGCGACCCCGACGCTCCTCCTTTCCGAACAGGTGGACGCCCGCACCGCGGAACCGAGGAGCGCCACGCCGCTCACCTGGTCGCATTCCACCTTCGTCGACGTCGTGAACAAGTACCGCCGCGTCATGTCGGGATCCGGTCCGCTGGACGAGTGATGTCCGACGGGAGCGGGTCGGCCGCGCGACGATCGGACCCCGCTCCGACCGCTCCCCCCAACGCCGACCTCTATCTCGGGGTGGACCTCGGCGCGACGAAGCTTGCGACGGCGCTCCTCGACGCCCACGGGACGATCGTGGCGACCCATCGGAGCGCGATCCCGGCCGGGGCGCGGCCCACCGACGTGGTCGCCGAGGTCGGCCGCCACGCGCTCTCCGAGCTCCTGACGGACCCCGTGCGGATCCGCGCGGTCGGCGTGGGGATCGCCGCGCAGGTCCGACCCGGCACGGGGGAGGTCCATTTCGCCCCCAACCTCGGCTGGCGGGACGTCCCGCTCCAGCGGATGCTCGAGACGACCCTCGAACGCCCGACGCTCGTCACCAACGACGTGCGGGCGGCGACCTACGGGGAGTGGACCCACGGCGCCGGCGAGGGCGCGCACCACCTCGTCTGCGTCTGGGTCGGCACCGGAGTCGGCGGAAGCGTGGTCATCGACGGACAGCTGCTCGAGGGCGCGACGAACACCGCGGGCGAGGTCGGCCACGTCCCGGTGGTGAAGGACGGGCGCGCGTGCCGCTGCCGCGGGACCGGCTGCCTCGAGGCCTACGTCGCCGGCTGGGCGATCGCCGAGCGGGCGAGGGAACGGGCGGAACGGTTCCCCGAGTCCGCGCGCGCGGTCGTCCGCCTCGCCGGAGGGAGCGCGGAGAAGATCGTCGGGCGCCACATCGCCGACGCGTTCCACGCGGGGGATCCGTTCGCCCGCGCGATCGTCCTCGAGACGGGGGAGTTCCTCGGCACGGGATTGACGAGCGTCATCAACGCGTTCAACCCCGGGCGGATCCTCCTGGGAGGGGGAGTCCTCGATGGGATCCCCGAGCTCGCCGGCCTCGCCGAGACCTACGCCCGCGCCCACGCGCTGGACGCCGCGCTCGTCGGGATCTCCTTCGGGATGGCCCGACTCGGGCCGGACGCGGGCGCGGTCGGGGCCGCGGCGCTCGCGCGCGATCGGCTCCGCGAGTAGCGTCGCCTCCCCGAAGTTCGGAGGTCCGTGCGGCGGTCGGGGGCCCCCGAGCGGCCTCCTTCGGGAAGGGACGGACCGGAGACAGGGGCCCGGAGCCGGACGCACGCGCCGCGATCTTCCCGGCAACCCTCGGGCCGATCCGGCCCGGGGATCCTCCGGGTTCGGTCGCGCGGGCTTCTCGACCCCCGAAAGAGGCACGTCGTCAGGCGACGTTCACCGACTGGACGTCGGTGTGCCGCATCAGGATCGCACGCGCGATCTTGAGGTTCTTTCCCGCCTTGCCGATCGCGCGCGCCTTCCACGCCGGGTCGACGGTCACGCTCGCGTGGCGCCCCGGGCCCTTCGGCGCGAACGCGACGGAGATGGGCGAGTAGGCGAAGAAGACGTTGCGCACGAACGTCGCCGGGTCGTCCGAGTACTCGACGACCATGATCTCCTTCTTGAGCATCCCTTTGAGCCGGTCGACGAGCGCTCCTCCGGGGCCGACCGCCTTGTGGATCTCCCCCGGCTGGACGACGAAGACGAGCTTGTCCTCCGCCTCGAGGCAATCCTTGACGCGCGCGCCCGTGCGCTCCTCGAACAGTCGGATGTAGCCGATCGTCTCGGTATCGAAGGCGATCTCGGTCATCCGCGTCCGGTCCGGGGGGCGGGGGAACCGTCGCCCTAGCTCGTCTCGAGCGAGAGGATCGCCGAGGACCCGGGGTCGAGGACGGCGAGCGCGCTCACGGGGAACGGTCGGCCGCACGCGGCCCCGAGGTCGACGGCCGTCCCTTCGTAGTGGTAGATCGGGATCCGGTCGTACTTCCGCTCGCCGGTGAGGCGAACGTCCGGGCAGCTGCGCGCGACGATGAGCATCTTGGCCTTCCGCTCCTTCGCGCTCTCGAGCGACTCGGTGAGCCCCAAGCGCACCTGGCCGGTTTGCAGGGCGACCTTGAGCGCGTGCGCGATGTCCATCTTAGGCCTCCGCCGGTTTCTCCGCCGCGGCGGGTGGCGCCGGCGGGACGCCCGAGGGCGGCCGGTAGATGAGGTTGACGGCCCCGGTCCCGAGCGTGATGGGTTGGCCGACGATGATGTTCTCGGCGACGCCCTTGAGCTCGTCGACCTCGCCCGTGATCGCCGCGCGCAGGAGGTGCGCGGCGGTGATCTCGAAGGCGGCGCGTGCGAGCACGCTCGTCTTCTTCCCGCTGATCCCGTGCCGACCGATCGCGCGGATATCGCCCTCGTTCGTCATCACGTCGGAGACGAGCATGAGGTGGCGGATGTCGACGCCCAGTCCCTGCTCGGACAAGGTGCGGCTCGCTTCCATGATGAGCGCCGCGCGCGCGGCCTCGACACCGAAGACCTTGTAGATCTCGAAGACCGAGTTCGTGGTCGTCCGCATCGCGTCGACCCCGGGAATGTCGACGACGCCCTCGAGGTTCGACCCCTCGGTGTAGATCACGTATTCGTCCTTCTCCTTCTTGATGAGCGCCCGCTTGATCCCCGTGACGCCCTTGATGCGGATGCCCTTCGCCTCCTCGCTCGCCTGCAGGAGCTTCTTGAACGGCATCTCCTCGACGACCTCGTCCTTCTTCGCCCTGGGGGACGGCGGCGCCCCCTCCTTGAGGTGGACCTCGAAGGAGCGCGTCTCGCCCGACCCGCTCCCCGCGGAGAGCGTGAACTGGCGCTCGTCCAAGTTCTCGGTGAGCGTGCGCTCGAGGTCGGCGCGCTTGACCCCGCGCGCCTGCATGAGCGCCCCTTGGGGCGAGACGACGACCTTGAGGTCCTCGACGACCGTCCCGATCGACGCGACGTCGGGGACCGTCGTCACTTCGATCTGGAGGGCGATCTTCTCGACCGCGTCCCGGTCGGCCCGCGACTTCTTCTCGACGAACACCGTCATCATCGGCGTCGACGGGACGCGTCGCGCGTCGACGAGCTCGATCAGCCTCGGAAGACCGAGCGTGACGTTCATCTCCGCCACTCCCGCGTAGTGGAACGTCCGCAGCGTCATCTGCGTCCCCGGTTCGCCGATCGACTGGGCGGCGAGGATCCCGACGGATTCGTGGGCGTCGACCTCGGCGCGCTGGAAGCGCCGCGTGACCTCCCGGACCACCTTCGTGAACTCGGCCGGGGTCACCTTGATGCCGGCGAGCTTGGTCGCGAGCTCGTCCGCGAGCTGCGGCGGGAGCTTCACGCCGGACTCGCGCGCGATCGCCTCGATCCGGTCGGTCACGGTCTGGCGGCCGGTCCTCTTCGTCGGGGCCGCGACCATCATTCGCCTCCGAAGTCCGGGCCCTCTTCGGGCGTCCCGAACTCCTCGCCTTCCTCGTCCTCGCCCTCTTCCTCGAGCTGCGCCTCGGCGAGGAGGTCCATCTCCTCCTCCCCGACGGTCGGCGCGCCGGCGATCGGCTCGCCCTTCGAGTCGACGGTGGGCTTCACCCGGCGTCCCAGGACGCCGGAGAGCACCTCGTCGAGCGGGACCGGCTGGCCCTGGAACGAGCGCGTGGGGTCGATCCCGTCCTCGCCGTAGTGGTACTCGATGATCGTGCCCGCGGTGTTGCGCACCGTCCCGTCCTCGGCGACCTTGAGGTCCTCGAGGGCGTTGATGAGGCGACGTTGCATGTATCCGGACCGGCTCGTCCGAACGGCCGTGTCGACGAGACCCTCGCGCCCTCCCATCGAGTGGAAGAAGTACTCCGTCGGCGAGAGCCCGCGCTTGTAGCTCGACGAGACGAACCCGCGCGCGTCGGCGCCGAGGTCGCCGCGGGAGAAGTGGTGGAGGGTGCGGCTAAAGTAGCCCCGCAGGAGGCGCTCGCCGCGGACCGACTGCTGGCCGACGGCGCCGGCCATCTGCGTCAGGTTGAGCATCGACCCGCGCGCCCCGGATTTCGCCAGGATGACGGCGGGGTTCTCGAGACCGAGATAGCGGCCCGCGATCTCACCGGCGGTGTCGCGCGCCTTGCCGAGCTCGCGACGCACGTTCACCTCGAGCGTCTCCTCGAGGGAGCGCCCGGGCATCTGCTCGAGCTCGCCCTTGTGGTACTGCTGGACGAGCTCGGTGACCTTCGTGCGCGCCTTCGCGAGCGCGTCGTCGATCTCGGCGCGGGCGTCCGGCGGGACGTCCTCGTCGTCGATGCCGGTCGAGAGCCCCTTTAACCCGATCGCCGTGATCGAGAGCCGGCTCATCTCGTCGAGGAACTGGCGCGCCCGGGTGGGTCCGTCGTTGCGCGCGATCGCGTCGAGGATGGCACCCTTCTGAAAGGCGATCGCCTTCGCGTCGATCGTCCCCGCCTTCAGGACGCCCTTCTCGACGACCACGTAGCTGTCGTGCTTGCAGCTCATCGGCGGGCAGTCGCACCGGTTCCAGATGTTCGAGCGGAACTCGATCGTGAGGTCCGGCGGGAGGGTGAGGGAGAAGAGCTGCTTCCCCGTCCAGAACGGGCTGCCGTCCTTCTCGTGTCCGGCGGGAGGGGGGGCGTCGTAGCGCAGCTTCGAGAGGAGGTAGGTGACCTCGGACTTGGTGAAATGGGGGTTCTGGTAGGTGAGCAGGAAGGCCGCCGTGATGTGGTCGTGGAGCATCCCGATGATCGGACCACCGTAGCGGGGCGAGAGGATGTGCTCCTCGACCTTCATGAGGACCTTCGCCTCGGCGCGCGCCTCCTGGCTCTGGAGGACGTGCAGGTTCATCTCGTCGCCATCGAAGTCCGCGTTGTAGGGGGGGCAGTCGCACAGGTTGAAACGGAACGTCTTGTTCGGGAGGATGCGCACGAAGTGCGCCATCATGCTCATCCGGTGGAGCGACGGCTGCCGGTTGAACAGGACGATGTCCTGGTCGATGAGCTGGCGCTCGACGACGCAGCCGGGGGCGACGAGCTCGGCGCAGGCGTCGGCGTTCTTCTCCATCACCTTGATGCGCTGGCCGTCCTCGCGAATGAGGTAGTTGACCCCGCATTGGTAGGTGCCGTCGGCGGCGGGCGCGGGCGCGGGTCCGCGCCGCACGATCCCCTTGGCGATCTCCTGGTTGTGCGCCGTCACCTCGAGCGGGACGGTGAGGGCGCGCGCCACCTCGACCGGGATCCCGACCTCGTTGATCGAGAGGAGAGGGTCGGGGGAGATGACCGTGCGCGCGCTGAAGTTGACGCGCTTACCGGAGAGGTTCGAGCGGAAGCGGCCATCCTTGCCCTTGAGGCGTTGGGCGAGGGTCTTGAGCGGGCGGCCGGAGCGGTGGCGCGCCGGCGGGATCCCGCTCGTCTGGTTGTCGAAGTAGGTCGTGACGTGGTACTGGAGCAACTCCCACAGGTCCTCGACGACGAGCTGGGGAGCGCCCATGTCGCGGTTCTCGCGCAGGCGCTGGTTGATCCGAAGGACGTCGACGAGCTTGTGCGTGAGGTCGTCCTCGCTCCGCTCCCCGCTCTCGAGGGTGATGGACGGGCGGACCTGGACCGGCGGGACCGGTAGGACGGTGAGGACCATCCACTCGGGGCGGCCGAACTTGGGGTTGAGCCCCATCGCGCGGACGTCGTCGTCGGGGATGCGCTCGAGGCGCGCGCGGACCTCCTTCGGGGTGATCTTGTGGCCGTTCTCGCGGAACGTCGTGGGCTTGTCGAGAACGATCTTCTGCTGGACCTCGTGGCAGTGGGGGCAGACCCTCTCCTCCTTGGGCTCGCGGGCGCGCACGGGCGCGCCGTCCTCGCCGTCGCTCGCGGGCTCGCCACGGGTCGATGGTGCATCCGGGAGTATCCTCCCGCACGCGCGGCAGGTCCCCTGGAGGAGGCGCTTGATCTCCTTCGCGTAGCCGACGTGGATGACGGGCATCGCGAGCTCGATGATCCCGAAATGGCCGGGGCACTCGTTGACCCGCCCGCCGCACGTGCGGCAGCGCAGGTTGGGCTCGATGACCCCCAGGTGGAGGTCCATGAGGCCCATCTCGATCGGGTAGCCGTCGTCGTCGTAGGTGTCGGCGGTGATGATCTTGACCCCGCTCATCCGGCGGATCTCGTCCGGCGACAGGAACGCGAACTGGAGCGCCTTGATCTTCTTCGATAGTCCTTGCGCCATGGATCCTCCTACCGCATCTCCTCGAGCTGCAGGCGCATGATCACGCCCAAGCTGATCAGCTCCTCGAGGAGGAGCTTGAACGAGTAGCTCATCTCCACCGGGTAGATCGACGACGTGTTCCCGCACGACGGGCAGCGCAGCGACCCCTGCCGCGTGTCCGGGATCGCGATGTGCCCGCACTCCGGATTGCCGCAGACATACTGGATCGTCCCGTCAGACTCGTCGAGGAGACGGTCCTTGATCACCATCGCCACACCGTGGCCGATGAGGCAGTCGCGTTCCATCTCCCCGAACCTCAGGCCACCCTGGCGGGAGCGTCCCTCCGTCGGCTGGCGCGTCAGGATCTGGACGGGGCCGCGCGAGCGCATGTGCATCTTGCCCGCGACCATGTGGTGGAGCTTCTGGTAGTAGATGACGCCGACGAATATCTCCGCCTCGAGGCGCCGCCCGGTGAGACCGTCGTAGAGGGTCTCGCGGCCGGACGGGTGGAACCCGAGGGCCTTGAGGCTCTCGCGCAGCGCCTCCTCGCGCTCGCCGGAGAACGCCGTTCCGTCGATCGTCCGTCCCTCGAGCGACCCCACCTTGCCGCCCAGCATCTCGAGGACGTGGGCGACCGTCATCCGCGACGGGATGGCGTGCGGGTTGATCAGCAGGTCCGGCGTGAGACCGTCGCGCGTGAACGGGAGGTTCTCCGGCGGGACAATGAGGCCGATGACCCCCTTCTGACCGTGGCGGGAGGCGAACTTGTCGCCCAGCTCGGGGACCCGCTGGTTGCGCACCTTCACCTTGACGAGCTTCGAGATGTTCTCGCCCTCGGTGAGGACGACGTTGTCGACCCAGCCGGATTCGCCGTAGCGGACGGTGACCGACGTCTCCCGCCGCTTCTGCGGCGTCAGAAGGTCGGTCTTCTCCTCGAGGAAGCGCGGCGGGGAGGTCTTGCCGATGAGGACATCCCCCTCCGTCACCTCGAGCTCGGGGAAGATGAGGCCGTCCTCGCCCAGGTTGCGGTAGGCCGTGTCGACGCGCGCCCCGGCGACGTCGGGCCGGGGGATCTCGAAGCGGTCCTCCTGGCCGCCGGGGTACTTGCGTTCCTCGCCCCGGTACGTCCGGAAGAACGACGAACGGCCGAGGCCGCGGTCGATCGCCGCCTTCGAGAAGACGAGGGCGTCCTGCATGTTGTAGCCCTCGTAGGAGAGCACGGCGACCACGAAGTTCTGCCCCGCCGGACGCTCCGTGAAGTGGACGTAGCGCATCGTCTGCGTCCTCAGGAGCGGGGCCTGCGGGTAGTGGAGGAGGTGGCCGCGGGTGTCCGGGCGACGACGGTAGTTGACCGACTCGACGCCCAGCGCCTGCTTGGCCATCGCCGAGCCCATCGTGTTGCGCGGCGTCGAGTTGTGCTCGGGGTAGGGGATGAGCCCGGTGCAGACGCCGAGCATCATGTTCGTGTCGATCTCGAGGTGGGTGTGCTTGTCGTTGAGCAGGAGCTTCGTCGGGAACTCGGCGTGGCAGTGGCCGCACGCGACGAGCGGATGGTCCGCCCGTTCGCCCGCGCTCACCCACGTGACGTCGCTGCGCGAAAGCGCGCGCTCGCACTTCGGGCAGCGCTCGGGGAACTGGAAGGCGTCGACGGCGATGAGCGTGTCCTCCTCCTCCTCGGCGTCCAGCCACTCGACCTTGCCCTGACGGATGAGGTCGGAGAAGCTCAGCGTCCCGCGACCGAGCTCGTCGAGGTCGGAGCGCGTCACTCGCGGCACCCCGTTCTTGACGACGATGAGCGGGCGCCGGAGACGGCCGGGGTCGCAGTGGACGATGACCTCGTTCATCTCCTCGTCGTAGCGCGCGTTGATCTCGTAGGAGCGGTCGCCGAGCGTCGGCGAGAGCGTCCCGGAACGCCGCCGGTCCCGGATCTCCTTCACGAGCTCGACGGGCTGGGAGTGGAGCCCGATCAGGTTGCCGTTGACGTAGACGCGCGCGGCGCGTCGCCCCTTGGACGAGCCCTCCTGGAAGACCTCGGGCCCGATCTCGCGGGTGTTGAGGTCGCGCAGGATGAGGGTCACCTCGTCCTCGTCGGCCCCCTCCGAGACGTCGACACAGAGAGCGTAGTTCTTCACGAGCCCGCAGTTCTGGCCCTCGGGGGTCTCGTTCGGGCAGAGCCTCCCCCACTGGGTCGGATGGAGGTCGCGCGCCTCGAAGTGGGGCTGCGTGCGCGTGAGCGGGCTCGTCACGCGGCGCAGGTGGGAGATCGTCGACATGTGGCTCGTCCGGTCGAGCACCTGGCTCACGCCGGCGCGCCCTCCGACCCAGTTGCCCGTGGCGAGCGCGTGGACGAGGCGCTGGGTGAGAAGATCCGGCCGGATCGCGCTCGCGATCCGAAGGTCCTTCTTGCGGGCGAAGGAGCGCTCGAGTTGGTACTTGAGGTCCTTCAGGAGGAGGGTGAACGCCACGCGGAAGAGGTCCTCCATGAGGTCGCCGGCGAGCTTGAGGCGCTTGTTGGCGTAGTGGTCCTTGTCGTCCTCGCCGCGGACCTTGAGGTGGAGCTCGAGGACTGTGCGCGCCATGCGGGCGAGGTAGAGGGCCTTCTTGAGACGGTCGTCCTTCGAGTCGCCCAGGTGGGGGAGGAGCGAGCGGTCGAGGATCCCGTCGACCTTGCGCTGGCGGTACTCCTTCGCCTGGCCGGTCGCGAACTTCTTCTCGAGGTAGAGGAGGGCGTCCTCCGTCGTGAGGATCCCCTCGGGCGGGTAGAGCTTCTTCGAGACGCACTCCTCGAGGTTGACATTGAGGAGGTGCTTCATCGTCTGGACGAAGGGCTCGTCCAGCGGGAGGAGCTCGCCCAGGACGGCCTGGAAGATCTCCTCGTCGTTCTTCATCCCGAGGGCCTTCATCAGGATCGAGAGCGGGATCTGGCCGCTCGCCGTCGGGACGCTCACCTGCAGGATCCCGTCCTTCTTCTTCTCGACGACGGTGAGGGACCGGTAGCCCCCGCGCTGGCTGAACACCTTCGCGCTCTCGATCGGGGTCCCGTAGCGCTCGTTGAACTCGGCGAAGATGCGGTTCGGGGCGAGATCCTCCAGGCTGATGATGACGCGTTCGGTCCCGCCGATGATCGCGTACCCGCCCGGATCGAGCGGATCCTCGCCGTAGCCCACGAGCTTCGCACGGTACTCCTCGTCGGAGAGGGGGAAGCCGGAGTCGCGCTCGATGTTCGCCCGATGGAGGTTGCACGGTCGGCTCTTGACCATGATCGGGAGGTCGCCGATGTGGACCTGCTCGGGGGCGCGTTCGACGCCGTTCTCGACGACAGTGACGTTGAGATAGATCGGGGCCTGGTAGGTGAGGTTGCGTAGGCGCCCCTCCATCGGGGTGAGCGTCGGCTTCGATCCGACGGGCTCCTTGACGAACGGTTGGCCGACGAAGATCGTCGGCTCGCTCGAGGGGCTAATCTGGCCGGTGCGCGGGTCGCGGCGGCGGCCGACGCGGACGTAGATCGAGCTCTTCGTCTTCTGGACGTCGAGACGGATGATCCCGCGCTCGGTCGAGTCCTCCGACACCCGCGACTCGTCGACGATCCGCTGCATCCGGGAGTTCGGATTGTCGTTCGTCGGAAGGAAGTCGTTGAAGCTGGCCAGGTGGTGGTTGACGATCGAGCGCTCGCGGAAGAAGGCGTCAACGATTTCGCGCATGGAGCAGGATCACTCCCCCAGGTTCTGGGCGAGGACGCGGTAGGCGACCGCCTCGCCGGCGGTCGAGGAGGGGCGGCGGATGCGCACGAGGCGCCCGTTGAGCGGCTCGCGCGCCTCGCGCGCGGCGACGAACTTGGGGTCGGTCTTGAGGCCGGGGTCGCTCACGAGGATCTTCGGCAGCCTCTCGAGCGACGTGCTGAGCTGCTTCAGCACCTCGCCGCCTTCGGCCTCCGTCAGGAGCTCGTGCGGCGGGACCAGGTGGTGGGCGATGAACGGTCGGGGGGTGGGGGCGGGCGTCGCGGCGGCGCCCTTGGACTTGCGCGTGCGGGATCGAGCGGGGGTCATGCGGATACCTCAGGAGCGGAACGGGCCCGGGGGGACTTTCGGGCAGGGTCCGGCGGGACGGGCGACCTTGCCGTTCGAACCCCCGACCAACCGGTTAAAAGCCGGTTGCTCTTTACAGGGCCGTCCGGGGCACCGGCCGGCCTACCTGCCTGAGCTACGGGCCCGCTCCCGCTCCGACCCGGAGCGACCCGGTCCGCGTATTTCAGGTTTCGCCCGGCGATATTCACGAAACGCTCTCCAAGCTCGAGATGATCGACCAGATCGCGGTGCGTCCGTGGGTCGGCAGGTTGGCGTCGTTCGCGAGGTCGTCGAGGACGTAGACCGCGCTCGCGATCCGCACGTCGAGCGCGACGCTCGCCTTCGCGAGCTCGTCCTTCGCGTTCTGGGCTCCACGACGCACGTTCCGGGGGACGGACCCGTCTTCGGCGAGCTGGCCCAGCGCCTCGACGATCCGCGCGAGGGCGACCCCTTTCGGGCTCGCGTCGGCGGTCGACGGGACCGGGGGCGACTCGGTGGAAACCGGGGTCGACTGCGCGCTCATGTGCGTCGGGTCTCCCCGGACTCCTTGTAGGCGGTGACGACGAGCAGGGTCTTCGTTTCCCGGATCCCCTTGACGGCGGGGAGGCGGTGGAGGACGAACTCCTTGAGCTCCTCGTAGTGGGGGAAGCGCCCCTTCAGAAAGATGTCGGTGTCCCCCGTCACGAGGAAGACGTCCTCGACCTCGGTGAACTTGCTCACCTCGGCGGCCACCGTATCGGCCTCCGAGGTCTCGACCTTGAGCGCGATCAGCGCGACGACGTTCTCTTCACCCCAGACGCGGGTGAACGCGCTTTCGACCGCGCGGCTCACCGGCGCCTTGCCCTCCGAAGGACGCTCCATGATGATCTTTCCCCTCCGTGACCTCGCCGATCCGTGACCGTGATGCGCGAACGACTCCCGAACAATGCCCGAGCGGACGACCGACTAGCTCGCCGGAGCGGATTCGAACTCCTCTTGGAGGTCGTTGATCACTTGGTCGATCACCGCGTCGGCGCTGGGGCCGCGGTACTCCCGGACGCCCCCGGCCTCGCTCGAGACCCGGGCCAGAAGCTCGGCGTTACCGCGCAGGAACTCCACGCTGCAAATGAGCTCTTCCAAGGACGGTCCGCCCCCCGCCATCGGCTCGAAAAAGGTCCCCTATATAGGCTTTGGGGCGCCCCGAAGCCGTCGGTGGGCGCTCGGGGTCGCACGAGGGTCGGGACCGACCGGATCGGACGGCCCGCGCCGCAAAGTTAAGTGCCCCGCCGCCTCGATGGGCGCGGGTAGGTCCGAGCGTGGGGGAGAGCACCGGCCCGCGAACGATCGAGGTCCGGGTCGAGCTCAAGGCCGGCGTGATGGATGCCGAGGCGGAGAGCGTCGAGAAGTCGCTCGCGCTCTTGGGCATCCCGCACGTACGCCACGTCCGCACGGCGCGCATCTACGCGCTCGATTTCGGGGACGTGTCGGAGGAGGAGGCCGACCGGCTGGCGGGCCGCGCGGTCGACCGCCTCCTCGCGAATCCGGTCATCCACCGGGTCACGATCGCGTCGCCCCCCGCGGAGCGATGACGGTCTCCGGTCGCCCCGTCGAATGGGCCGACGGAGTCGCTCTGGTGGCGGTCCGTGACCTCACCATCCCCGACTTCGAAGCGCTCGCGCGCGACCGCGGTCTCGGGTTCAGCAGGGTCGAGTGCGGTCGGATCCAACGCTACTTCCACCACGAGCGGCGCGACCCCACGGACGTCGAGCTCGCCGGTCTCGCGCAGAGCTGGAGCGAACATTGCAGCTACAAGACCTCCCGACCTTTCCTTCGCCGAGCGTTCGGGGGACTGCACGCGCGCCCGCGCGTGCTCGGCACCGGGGACGCGGGGGTGCTCCGGTTCGAGGGTGACCTCGCCTACGCGATCCGGATCGAGTCCCACAACCACCCCTCCGCCGTCGAGCCCTACGGGGGGGCGGCGACCGGAATCGGGGGGATCCTTCGGGACGTGCTCGCCGTCGGCGGCCAACCGATCGCGCTCGCCGACCCCATCTTCTTCGGTCCGCTCGACCTCCCCGCCGAGGAGCTCCCGAAGGGGGTGAAGAGCCCGCGGTACCTCGCCGGGGGAGTGATCGCGGGCATCCGCGACTACGGGAACCGCGTCGGCGTTCCGACGGTGACGGGCGGGGTCTACTTCGACCCGTCGTACACCGTCAATCCGCTCGTCAACGTCGGCTGCCTCGGCATCCTTCCCCGCTCCCGCCTCATGCCGAACCGCGCGCGTCGGGTCGGTGACCACCTCGTCCTCGTCGGAGGGCTCACCGGACGCGACGGGATCGGCGGGGTCGCCTTCGCGTCGCGGGAATTGACCGAGCGCAGCGAGGAGGAGTCGCGCGGGGCGGTCCAGCTGGGCAACCCGATCATGAAGGAGCCTCTCATCCACGCCTGCCTCGAGGCGTTCGACCGCGGCCTCGTCGAGGGGCTCAAGGACCTGGGTGGTGGAGGGCTCGCGACGGCCGCGGGCGAGCTGGTCCACGCCGGAGGCTTCGGCCTCAAGGTCGACCTCGACCGCGTCCCGCTCCGCGAGCCGGGACTGCTGCCGTGGGAGATCTGGATCTCGGAGTCCCAGGAACGCATGATCCTGGACGTGCGGACCTCGAAGGTCGACCCCGTGCTCGCGATCTTCCGGCGGTTCGACGTGCCGGCGACGGACATCGGCGTCGTGACCCGGGGCGACCGCGAGGAGCTCGCCGTCCACGGGCGCCCAGCCTCCGACCTCGACCTCGCCTTCCGGATCGACCCCGCGCCCATCCGCCGTCCGGCGCGCCGTCCCGACCCCCGCCGCGCGAGGGTGCTTCGGGTCGAGGACGCTCCCCTGGACCACCTCATCGACGAACTCGTCCTCGCGCCGGACTCCGTCTCGCGGGAATCGGTCATCCGCGTCTACGACCACGAGGTCCAGGGCCGCACGGTCGTCAAGCCCTTGAACGGGCGCGTCGAAACCCCCTCGCACGGCGATGCCGCGATCCTTCGTCCGCGCCCCGAGAGCTGGGCCGCGATCGCCGTCTGCGTCGCCGCCCAACCGTGGGCCTGCCGGGAGTCGCCGCGGGTGGGCGGGGCGTGGGTCGTCGAGGAGGCCGCGCGGAACCTCTACGCCGTCGGGGCGCGGCCGGACGCCTTCACGAACTGCCTCAACTTCGGGAACCCGGAGGATCCTCGCGTGCTGGGCGACTTTGCCGCGACGCTCGACGGGATGGCCCGGGCCGCGCGCGCCCTCCACTTCGCGGTTCCGTCCGGGAACGTGAGCTTCTACAACGGCGGCCTGGGCGCGGGCATCCCTCCCACCCCCGTCGTCATGGCGACCGGGCTCCTGCCCGACCTACGTCGCGCCACCACGAGCGACCTCAAGGCGGCCGGCGACGCGCTCTATCTCGTCGGGAGGAGCGACCCGGCCCTGGGCGGCTCGCTCTACGCCCGCCGACGTTCCGCGCGAGGGATCGAGGTGCCGCGCGTCGACCCGGGAAAGGTCCGTCGGACAGGAGAAGCGCTCCTTCGGGCGGGACGACGGGGGATCGTCCGAGCGGCGCACGACATCTCCGATGGTGGCCTCGCCGTAACGCTCGCGGAAATGGCGTTCGGCGGAAGGATGGGGTTCACCGTCGACCTTGCGAGGACCGGGCTCGCCGGCCCGGGACTCGCTCTCGCGGCCGAAGGAAGCTCGCGCTGGGTCGTGGAGGTCCCCTCGGGGTCGACCTCGGCGTTCGAGAGGACGATGCCGGGATCGACCTTTACGCGCCTCGGCGAGGTCCTCGACGGGCCCCGCGGGACCTTCGTGTGGGACGGCCACGAACGTGCCCGCGTCGACCTCGACGCCCTCTATGAAGTATGGCGCCGAGGCCTCGGTCTTCCGTGAGCCGCGCCGATGAGCGTCACCGCCCTGGTCTCCGGTGGGAAGGACTCCCTCTACTCCGCGTACCTCGCGGAGACGCAGGGTTGGCCGGTCGACGAACTGCTCACGCTCGCCCCATCGGACCCGGAGTCACTCCTCTTCCACACCCCCAACCTCTCGCTGGTCCCGATCCAGGCCGAAGCGTGGGGGCGAGTCCACCGTAGCGTCCCGGTCCGGGGGACCGGGGAGGTGGCGGAGGTGGAGGGGCTCACGCGGGCGCTCGCCGGCCGGACGGGCACGGTCGTCGCGGGGGCGATCGCGTCGTCCTACCAATGGGGACGCCTGCATCGGGTCTGCTTCGCGCTTGGGCTGCGGCTCTACACCCCGCTCTGGGGCAAGGCGGCGGAGACCGTCGTGCGGGAGGAGATCGGCGCCGGGCTCGACATCCGTCTCGTCCATCTCGCGGCGGAGCCTCTTTCCGCCGACCTCCTCGGGCGGCGGCTCGACGGCGCGATGCTCGACGAGATCCGGCGTCGGGCGAGGGAGGTTCGCGAGGTGAACGTCGCGGGCGAGGGGGGAGAGTACGAGACGCTCGTCGTGGACGCCCCGTTCTGGAAGGCCCGGATCGCGCTCGACGACGTGGAATGCCGGACCGAATCGGGGGTGAGCCGATGTATCGTTCGCCGGGCCCACCTCGAACCGCACGACGCGGACGCGCGGGCGGCCGGAACGACGGCCACCGGCCCCGATGCGGTCCCGTGAACGTCCGGCTGCGGCCCGTCCGTCATGGGGGAGGGATCGCGTCGCGCGGAAGAGCTAAACTAGGCCCTCCCGGTCTCGCTCGCGTGTCCCCCCCCTTCCCCGCCGCCGTCACCCGCGCCGTCGAGGCGCTCGGGGACCCACGGGCGATGCCCGACGTCGCCTGGGTCACGCAGCTCACGGGACGGTCCATCGACGAGGTCGAGAGCGTGCTCGCGGAACTGGGGGACCTCGCGGAGGTCGAGGGCGCCATCCGAACGCGTCACGTCTCCGCGGGCCGCGACTTCTACGCCCAGTTCCGCGCCCCCTTCGAGCTCTACGCCCTCGTCCGACTCACCGCGCCCGAGCACGTGGTCGAGACCGGCGTCTCCTCCGGCGTCTCGTCCGCGCACATCCTGCTCGCGCTCGCGCGCAACGGTCGGGGCACCCTCCACTCGATCGACCTTCCCTTGCGACAGAAGAGCCTCACCCTGGGAGCCCGAGAATCTCCGGTCGCCCTACCCCCCGGCAAGAAGTCCGGCTGGGCGATCCCCGCACCCGTGAAGGCCGGCTGGGACCTTCACCTCGGACCCAGCCAGCAGTTGCTCCCCGTGCTCGTCGAACGGCTCCCGTCGATCGGGCTCTTCCTGCACGACGACCTCCACACGCCGACGCACCTCGCCTTCGAGCTCGCGACCATCCGGGCGAAGCTTACTCCCGGGGCGATCGTCCTCGCGGACAACACGCAGTGGACCGGGCGCGCGTTCGATCGTTTCGCGGCGTCGCTCCGAGTCCCCGTCTACCGCCGCGCGGGGAGCGACCTCGTCGGGCTGAACGTCCCGCCCACCCTCGGCCCACCGGGCCCCCGAGCGACCCGCGGGAGACGGACGCCCTCCGCGGGGGCGGCCCGTCGGCGCGCCCCGGCCGTTCGCCGGTCCCGGGGCCGCACTCCCTCGCGCTCCCGGTCGTGACCCCGGGCATCGGGACGGCGCCCAAGCCGCTTTATGCCGTAGTCCGTTTCGTCCGTACGATGGCGGCGACCCGATCGTCGGCGGCCCGGACGGGCGAACCCCGCGACGGCGCGACGCCGGACGCCGGCGCCCTCGCGTCCGCGCGTCAACGCTGGGAATCTGAGACCGTCGCCCCCGCGCTCGCAAAGACCCCGGAGCGGCGTCCGGAGTTCGAGACGCTCGGCGGGATACGGATCGACCGCCTCTACGCGGGCGACCCGGACCCGTCGTCCGCGGAGCGCGTGGGATATCCCGGACAGTATCCGTACACCCGCGGGATCCATCCCACGATGTACCGAGGCCGGGTCTGGTCGATGCGGATGTTCTCGGGGTTCGGCACCCCGGAGGACACGAACCGCCGCTTCCGCTACCTCCTCGCCCACGGCGAGTCCGGGCTCTCGGTCGCGTTCGACGACCCGACCCTCTACGGGATCGACGCCGATGACCCCGAGGCGCTCGGCGAGGTCGGCAAGTGCGGCGTGAACGTCTCCTCGCTCGAGGACATGCACCGTCTCGTCCGCGGAATCCCTCTGGCCGACGTGACGACGAGCATGACGATCAACGGTCCCGCGAACATCGTCTGGGGGATGTACCTTATCGCGGCCGAGCGCCGCGGCGTTCCCGCCGAGCGTCTCGGAGGGACGACCCAGAACGACATCCTGAAGGAGTACATCGCCCAGAAGGAATTCCTGTACCCTCCGCGCCCCGCCCTCCGCCTGGTGACGGACACGATCGAGTACGCCACGAAGCACCTTCCGCGGTGGAACCCGGTCTCGATCTCGGGCTACCACATCCGCGAGGCCGGCTCGACGGCGGTCCAGGAGCTCGCGTTCACGCTCGCCGACGGGATGACGTACGTCGAGGAGGCCCGTCGCCGCGGGATCGACGTCGACGACTTCGCGCCCCGCCTCTCCTTCTTCTTCAATTCGCACAACGACTTCTTCGAGGAGATCGCGAAGTTCCGCGCCGCGCGTCGCCTCTGGGCGGAGACGATGCGGGACCGCTTCCACGCGAGGAAGGAGCGCTCCCTCTGGATGCGGTTCCACACGCAGACGGCCGGCTGCTCGTGCACCGCGCAGCAGCCCGAACTCAACGTCGTCCGCACCACGGTCCAGGCGCTCGCCGGCGTCCTCGGCGGGACGCAGTCGCTGCATACGAACTCCTACGATGAGGCCCTTCAGCTCCCGACGGAGGACGCGGTGCGGATCGCGCTCCGTACCCAGCAGATCCTCGCCCACGAGAGCGGCGTCGCGGAGGCCGTCGACCCGTTCGGGGGGAGCTACTACGTCGAGTGGCTCACCGACACCGTGGCGGAGCAGGCGCGCCGCTACTTCGACCGAATCGATGCGATGGGCGGGGTCGTCGCCGGGATCGAGCGCGGCTTCTTCCAGCGCGAGATCCAGGAGGCTTCGTTCCGCTACCAGCGCGCCGTCGAGTCCGGCGATCAGAAGGTCGTCGGCGTGAACGCCTACGCGCTGGACGAGCCCGTCAAGGTCCCGCGACTCCGGATCTCGGAGGAGGCCCGCCGCGCCCAGATGCGGCGTCTGCGCGCCCTGCGCGCCCGCCGCAACGCGGCGAAGCACGCCCGTGCCCTCGAGGCGCTTAGGCGCGTCGCCCGCACGGAGAGCGAGAACACGATGCCGTCCGTCCTGGGCGCCCTGCGGGCGAGCGCGACGCTGGGCGAGGTGGTCCACGCCTTCCAGGTCGTCTTCGGCCCCTATCGCGAGCGCTCGATGTACTGAGCCCCACGAGACGGCCCCGGCGCTGTGCATTGACCTGCGCGAGGTCGGCTCCCGGTCGCGCAAACTTGGACAAGGGAATTTAAACCAGGAGTTCGTCGAACCGTTCGGCGGGACGAGATGCGCGACGGGGAGATCGAGTCCTGGTCGTGTCCGGAGTGCGCCCGCACGCTGCGACGCCGCAACACCCTCCTGGTCCATCTCGCGAAGAAGCACCCGCTGCTCGGGCCGCGCGGCCGCTCCCTCGCAATCGCGGCGGCGCGCCTGGCCGCCCACCTGCGCATCTAGCCGGACGCGGGCGGTCCTCCCCCGGAGGGCCGGTCCGTGATGGGCGAGCGTTAAGTGACCTTCGGCGTCCTCCCGGGGTGCCGGAACGTGACCGACCTTCGGTACCGCGACGCGCTCGCCCATCTCTTCGGATTGCGGCGCTTCGGCATGCGCCCCGGGCTCGAGGTGATGCGCGCCCTGCTCGCGGACCTCGGAAACCCCGAGCGGAGCTTTGCGGCCCTCCACGTGACGGGCAGCAAGGGCAAGGGCTCGGTCTCGGCGCTCGCCGCCAGCGCGCTCGCGGCATCGGGGACGCGCGTCGGTCTGTTCACGTCCCCTCACCTTCAGAGCTACCGGGAGCGCATGCGCGTCGACGGCGAACGCATCCCCGTGGACGCCGTCGTCGACGGGATCGCGACGGTCCAGGCCGCGACGCAACGCCTCCTCCGCTCGGGGACCATCGACCGCGAGCCCACGTTCTTCGAAGTGACGACGGCGCTCGCGTTCGACTGGTTCCGCTCCGCGAAGGTCCCGTGGGCCGTCATCGAGGTGGGCCTGGGTGGGCGGCTCGACTCCACGAACGTCGTGCACGCCCCGGTGGGCGTGATCACCACGATCGAGCTCGAGCACACGGACATCCTCGGTCCCGCCCTCGCCGACATCGCCCGCGAAAAGGCGGGGATCCTCCACCCCGGCATGCGCGCGGTCCTGGGCGACCTTCCGGACGAGGCGGCGAGGGTCATCGACGCGCACGCCCGGGAGGCCGGCGTCCCGGTCTGGCGGCTGGGCGAACATCTCACCATCGGCCCGAGGACGCTCGCCCCCCACGGACAGTCCTTCGCCGTCACGACGCCCGCGCGGACCCTCGCGAACGTCCACCTCCCGCTCCTGGGAGGCTTCCAGGCGACGAACACGGCCCTCGCGATCGGTGCCGTGGACGCCTTCCTCGCACGGGTCGGGGGGAAGCTCACCGACCCCGCCCTTCTCCGCGGCCTGCGCGCGACGCGCTGGCGGGGACGCCTCGAACGGGTCGCCCGGCGCCCGGAAGTCTACTTCGATGTCGCCCACACCCCCGAGAGCGCCCGCGCGGTCGCGATCAGCCTCGCCGAGATCGCTCCGTTCGAGGACCCGAGCGAGAACGCGATCGTCTTCGGGTGCCTCGAGGGGAAGCGCGCCGACGCGATCCTCGACCACCTCGCGCCCCTCGCGACCACCGTCGTACTCGTCCCGATCCGCTCCGATCGCTCCGCGTCGGTCACGGACCTTCGACGCGCTGCCCTCGGCCGTTTCCCGAGGATTGTCCAAGCGCCGAGCGCGTCGGACGGCCTCCGCCTCGCGCGCGCGGCGACCTCGCCAGGTGGGTTCACCCTCGCGATCGGGAGCGATTACCTCGTGGGGGAGCTGCTGAACGACATCGACGGCGCACCGTCCGACGAACCGGACCTCACCGACCCCCTGCCGCGGGCGGCGTCGGCGCGGGGGGTCGCCGGCGGATGAACGGCGCCGCGAGGTTCCCGTGGGCGACGGTCCTCGACCGACTCAGCGACGTTTACCATGCGGGCGACTGGAGGGTCCCCTACCTTCGCGACCACGCCGACGACCCGTTCCAGGTCCTCGTCGGCACGATCCTGTCCCAGCGCACGAAGGACGCCAACACCGCGGCCGCCTCCGCGCGCCTGTTCGCGGCCTATCCGGACGCCGCCTCCCTCGCGCGCGCCCCCCTCGGCCGGCTCGAGCGGTTGATCCGCTCCACCGGCTTCTACCGGGTCAAGGCACGGAAGATCCGAGCGTGCGCCCGCGAGCTCCTCGGACGGTTCGACGGCGTGGTACCCCGCGACCTCGATATGCTCCTCAGCCTTCCCGGGGTGGGTCCGAAGACCGCGAACTGCGTCCTCGTCTTCGGGTTCGGGGTTCCGGGAGTCCCGGTCGACACGCACGTCCACCGGATCGCGAACCGGCTCGGCGTCGTGCGCACGCGCACACCCGATCAGACGGAAGCCGCGCTGCGGGAGATCCTTCCGAAGGAGTTCTGGATCCCGATCAATCCGCTGCTCGTCCAGCACGGCCAGAACCTTTGCCGTCCCCGCGGGCCGCGCTGCCCGGTCTGTCCGATCGCGGAGATCTGCGCCACCGGCATCGCCCGGACGGCGGGGACGATGCCGCCCCGCCGCGAGGACCGGCTCCGTTCCGGGGGGGCGCCGAAGGCGCGGGGGCGTCGCCGATGAGCCTTGCGAGCGGCACGCCGGCCCGCTCCAACGCGTGACGGCACCGCTCCGCCCGAAGGGCTTTTCTCTGAGGGACCCTCGGTGCGCCACCGATGGACGCGTCGGAGTACGACCTCGCCGCCTTCCATCGGGCGGGATTCCGCCGACGAGCGTGCGCAGCGTGCGGCTCCGCGTTCTGGACGCTCGGCGATCACGACCGCTGCCAGGAGGCGCCGTGCACGCCCCACTACGCGTTCCTCGGAAAGCCGGGGTTCGCCAGGCCGAGGAGCCTCCGCGAGATGCGCGAGGAGTATCTCGGCTTCTTCGAGAAGCGCGGACACACCCGCGTACGGCGATACCCGACGGTCGCACGCTGGCGCAACGACGTCTTCTTCACCCAGGCGAGCATTTACGACTTCCAGCCGTGGGTGACGAACGGCACGATCCCGCCCCCGGCCAACCCGCTCGTCATCTCCCAGCCCTCGGTGCGGTTCATCGACCTCGAGGAGGTCGGTCGGAGTGGCCGCCACCTGACGCTGTTCGAGATGATGGCCCACCACGCGTTCAACCGGCCCGACCATCAGGTCTACTTCAAGGACCGCACGGTCGAGCTCTGCCACGAGCTCCTCACCGAGCAGCTCGGGGCCGACCCGAGGGCGGTCACGTACAAGGAGGAGGAGTGGGAAGGGGGAGGGAACCTCGGACCGTCGCTGAGCGTCGGTATGCTCGGGGTCGAACTCGCGACGCTCGTCTTCATGGAGTACGTTCGGGACGGCGACCGCCTGAAGCCGATGCCCCTCACCGTCGTCGACACCGGCTACGGCCTCGAACGGTTCACGTGGGTCTCCCAAGGGACCCGGACCGCGTATGAGGCGGTCTTCGGCGACGCCTACGAAGAGATGCGACGCACCTTCCCGGCCCCCGAGGCGGCGATCCTCATCGACCACGCACGCACCCTCAACTTCCTCCTCTCCGATGGGGTCGTTCCGTCGAACAGCAAGGACGGCTACTTCGCCCGTCTCCTCCTACGACGGATGATCCGCACGCTCGCGACGGCCCCCGAGGCACCCTCGCTCCCGTCGGTGTTCGACCTCGCCGGCCGCGAGTCGGCGCGCGACTTTCCCGAGCTCTCGGCCCATCGCGACGACCTCCATCGCGTCATCGAGGCAGAGATGGAGCGTTACGCCGAGTCGATCGACCGCGCGCGCGGGCACGTCCGACGGACGGAGGAACGCCTCGCCCGCGACGGCAAGCGGGTCGGCGCGGACGAGCTCGTCGAGTGGTACGACTCCCTCGGCCTCCCGCCGGACGTCGCCGTCGCCGACCTCGAGCACCCGCCCGAGATCCCCGCGGACTTCTACGCGCGCCTGGCGGCGCGCCATGAACAGGACGCACCCGAGAAGCCGTACGGCGAGCGGGCCGCCGGCCCGGACGTCCCGTCGGACGTTCCTCCGACCGAGGTCCTCTACTATCTCGACCCGTACACCCTCGCCTTCGACGCACGCGTCGTGTGGACCTCGGGTCCGCTCGTCGCGCTCGACCGGACGTTCTTTTACCCCACGGGGGGCGGGCAGATCACCGACACCGGCCACCTCGGAGACGTACCGGTCGTCGAGGTCGCACGTCACGCGGGCTGGGTCCTTCATCAGCTCGACCGGCCCGCCCATTTTGCCGTCGGCGAGAAGGTGCACGGACGCATCGACCGGCCGCGCCGGGTCCAACTGATGCAGCACCACACGGCGACCCACCTCCTCAACGGCGCGCTCCGCGAGCTCTTAGGCCCCCACGTCTGGCAGGCGGGCGCGTACAAGGGCGTCGATATCGCGCGCATCGACATCACGCACTTCCGCGCCCTCGCCCCGTCGGAGGTCCGCGCCGTCGAGCGACGCGTGAACGAGATCGTCCGCGAGAACCGGCCGGTCCGAAGCTACTTCGAATCGCGCAACGAAGCCGAACGACGCTTCGGCTTCACGCTCTACCAAGGAGGCGCGGTCCCGGGCAAAGATCTTCGGATCGTCGAGGTCGAGGGGTTCGACGTCGAGGCGTGCGGGGGGACGCACTGCACGCACACGAGCGAGGTCGGGCTCGTCTCGGTCCTCGGGACCGAGCGCATCCAGGATGGGATCGTCCGCCTCATGTACGCTGCGGGCGATCGCGCGCTCGACCTCCATGCCCAGCACGAGGAGGAGCTTCAGGCGGCCGCCCGTCGCCTGGGGGTCCCGGTCGACCAGGTCGTCGCGGGGATCGAGCGACTGTTCGCGCAGATCGAAGAACGGCGCAAGGCCGAGCGCAGCGAGGTCCGCCAGGACCTCGCGGGCCTGGCCGAGCGCCTCCTCGCCGACCCCACGACGACCGCGCGGGTGGGCGACGTGATGGTCACGAGCACGCGCGTCGACCTCACGCGCGAGCAGGTCATGGAACTCGCCCGACGTCTGACGAAAGAGCCCGGCCGTGTCGCGCTGATCGCGGCCGAGCGAGACGGCCGCGGGACGCTCTTCATCGGGTCGTCGGAGGGCTCGGTCGCGGCGGTGCGGCTGCTGGAAGCGGCGAAGCCCGAATTCGGCGGCAAAGGCGGAGGGAGCCCGTCGGCGGCGACCGCCGTCGGCGAACCCGGGGCCCCGCTCGACCGCGCGCTCGCGCGGGCGCGCGACGCCCTCACGACGTTGTAGCTCGGGGGGGCGGGCTTCACGGGCGGGATTGTCGCACCTATGTCGCTCCTGCGAAACCTTTACCTTCCGGATGCGTACTTGAATCCTCGGTACTCTCTCATGGGACTTGCGCCGAGTTCAGAGCGTCCGGTCCGGGTGTGAACGGTGGCGGGGGACAACGGTAGCGCGATGACGGGCATGCCCCCGGAGGTGCTCTCCTTCCTCTCCGGGAAAGGCGGACGGTCGCTCATCGTCAAGGGCGGCGCGGGGACCGGGAAGACGACCTTCGGGCTCGAGCTGCTCGAGAGGATCGGTAAGCCGCAGCAGTCCTACTACCTCTCCACGCGCGTCGGCGACGAGGCGCTCTACCGCCAGTTCCCGTGGCTCAAGGCGACGGAGATGCGCGCGCGCATCCTCGATGCGGGCAAGCTTTTCCTCGACACGATCAACGCCGGTTCGAAGCCGGGCGCGGGGGGCGAGCTCCCCGAGTCCGAGCAGCGCAAGATCTCCGCCGCCCGCGAGATGATGCGCTCGTTCGGCGACGAGCACGGCCCCCCCACGCGGGTCGACCGCACCCACCTCGCCGCCCTGCTGAAACGCAACCCGATGCCGGAGGTCGAGAACGTCTACAACCGCATCGAGAAGGCGCTCCCGGAGAAGTCCCTCCTCGTGATCGACTCCCTCGAGGGCGTGACCCACAAGTACGGACTCGAGATGGAAGAGTTCGTGATGGCGCTCCAGAAGGACCTCGTGGAGAGCTCCAACACGAACGTCGTGATGATCCTCGAGAAACCGGAAGCGGGCGGGATCGAATACCTCGTCGACGGCCTCATCTCGATCCAGCGCGAGGAGCTCGACGAGCGACGCGTACGCCACATGCGCCTCGAGAAGCTGCGCGCGACGGCGATCGCGCGCCCGCGCTACGCCGTCACCCTCGCCGAGGGACGGTTCGAGGCGCTCGGTTTCGGCAACGCGGACCATCCGTCGAACCCGGGGCAATGGCACCCGGTCGCGGACCCGGACCGGTACTACTCGACGGGGATTCCCGACTTCGACCACCTGCTCGGAGGCGGCTTCCGCCGCGGAAGCTTCAACGCCTTCGAGGTCGACGTCAACGTTGGGATCGACGATTACTACATGCTCTTCACGCCGACGCTCCTCAACTTCCTCTCGCAGGGCCGCGGGATCATCGCGGTCCTGGCGGCGGGCGAGTCCCACGAGAAGCTTCGCGAGACGGTCAACCGTCACACCCCCCCCCACGTCTTCGACACCCGGGTGCGCGTCGCCGACTACACGGCGAACGAGACCGAGCTCCCCTACATCGTCCCGATGGCCCGATTCGGACGCGACGAGGCGCTGCGCGCCATGGTGAGCGCAGAGAAGGCGGCGCGGGGGCCGGAACAGAAGCCGTTCCTCGAGTACACCGCGTTCGACACGCTCGAGAGCCTGATGGGCGACCAGGTGGCGATCCGGATGTACTTCCACGGCGTCCAGCGGACCAAGCTCGTCGGGAACTGCGGGATCGGGCTGCTCAAACCGGGGCTGCTCGTCTCGAGCGAGATCCTCAACATGATGGACTCGTACTTCCGGATCATCAACATCGACAACGCGCCGTGCATCTACGGCATCCGTCCGCGCACGACCATCTACTCGATCTCGACCGATCCCGAGAAGGGCGCCCCCCACGCGAAGCTGACCCCGATCGTCTAGGCCGCGCGAGGGCGGACCTGCCTCTTCGGGACGGACCGTCCCGAGCGGCCGGGCGCCACCCGGGGAGACCGATCCTTCCCGTGGTGGCCCACGTCCTGAAAGAACGGGAACGGGTCGGGGTCGTCGCGGTAGGTCTGCTCGCATGGCGAGGGCATCGACTCCGGGCAGCCCATCCACGTGAGCCCGTGCTGGTCGAGCAGGTCGCCCGGGTGCGTGACGTTGACACCCGGGTCGGCGGAGATGCTCTTGTCCCCGAACGTGTTGCCGCTCGTGAGGGCGATGGATTGGGAGGTCGAGCGGTGGCAAATGGCCTAGAACTGGGTCGCGTCGCCTCGTCGTCGCTCGAAGACCCGGCGCTCCGCCCCGAGGTATTGCGAGGTGGTGGGTACAGGTCAACGTCTTGCCGTGTCCGAAGTGGCACCGGAGATCCGAGGTGATGGCCCGAAAGGATGGTGGGTTCGGTCCGGTGCGCGAGCGTCGTCCGGAGCCGATTCTCGAGAAGCGCTTCCGGTCCCGTGGGGACACGGTGAGTGCTCGTCAAGACCGACCGGAGGTAGATCCGGTCCGTCGCGAGCATCACGACTCGAAGGACCCACGTAGCCGGTCGCTCGACCGTCGTTCGGCGCGTGCCCTCGACCGCGGGCTCGCCTCCCCAACGGTGTCCCACGGCAGCACGGCCGAAATCGATAAACCCGCTCCGCGGGTGGGGAGAATCGATGCCGAGAACGAAGCCCGTTCGGAAGGGCCGGGCCAGGTCGCCGTCGAGGGCTGCATCCCCCCGCCGGAAGGCCGGTCTGTTCACCGACGAGGAACGAGCCGCCGTGAAGGAGTACGTCCGGGAGCGCAGGGGAGGCCCGGAGAAGGTGGAGGGAGAGGGCGTCGTGCTGGCGAAGATCGCCCAAATGTCGGAACCCGACCGCTCGCTGGCCACACGGGTCCACGCCATCGTCAAAGCAACCGCTCCCGCGCTGACACCGAGGACCTGGTACGGGATGCCGGCGTACTCGAAGGACGGGAAGGTCGTCTGCTTCTTCCAAAACGCGTCCAAGTTCAAGGTGAGATACGCGACCCTCGGCTTCAGCGACGAGGCGAATCTCGACGAGGGCCGCATGTGGCCGGTCGTCTACGCGCTGAAGGAACTCACCGCCGCCGAAGAGGCACGGATCGCCGCGCTCGTCAAGCAAGCCGTGAGCTAGGGAAGACTTCCGCCGGGGGAACTCAACATAGGGCCGGCGAGCGCACCCTTCAACGCGCCGTGCTTACAGCGTCGTGAGCGTCGGCCAGAGCGCGAGGGTTAAGGCCAGGGCGATCCCGGGGACGAGCGTCATCGCGAGGTCATCGTCGACGAGCGGGTGCTTCGGGAACTCGGAGGCCACGCCGACGGTGGCGGCGAGGGTCGCCGCGACGAGCGCCCCTGCGAGGGTCCACCCGAAGAACCCGGCGAGCGACACCGCGGCGATCGCCGCGTACGCGATGAGCGGCAGGGCCGGATAGAGCGCGCGTCGATGGAGGAGCCTCACCTCGCCCGCGATCGGATCGACGATCGCGGTCCCGAGAACCACGACCATCGCCACCGGCTCCGGGAAGACGAGAACGGCGGCCGTGAGCGCCATAGCGTACCACGCGAAGCTCGCGATCCGCTCGCGTTCGTGCGGGCGGATCGTCGGCAGCTCCCATCCGGCGAGGTGGCGCAGCGCCTCGAGAACGAGCACGAGGGCGAGGGCGAGGAGCAGGACCACCTCGTTCGGCGCGACAATGAAGGCGTGGGGCGGCAGGAGGAAGTAAACGAGGACCGCCGCGCCGATCACGTGGAGGACGCGTCGCCAGACCCGGTCGCCCAGCTCGACGTCGCCTCCGAGGCGCTCCCCCAACCAACGGCGCGTGCGCCCGTTGCGGTGGAGCCTCACGCTCATCCACGGTCCGCAGGTCGCTTCGACTATCAGGCTATCTGCGGGCGAACGGCCGCGGGGACGCCCGATCGGCCGGCAGGGCGAGGCGGGGCGGCGGGCGCGCGGGAGGCCGTCCGGTCCCGCGCGAGGACCGCAAGCACTTTTGTGGCCGCGGCGCTCCCGCGCGGTGTGAAGGTCGCCGTCCTGGTGGGGAGCAAGTCCGACCTTGAGGTCGCGGAGAAGGTGCGGGCGCGGCTGATCGACCTCACCGTCGAGTGCGATGTCCACGTCGCCAGCGCGCACCGGACCCCCGAGAAGGTCGACCGCCTGGCCGCGGACCCGTCCTATGACGTCTTCATCGCGATGGCGGGGCTCTCCGCCGCGCTCCCCGGTGCGGTCGCCGCCCGCACGACCAAGCCGGTCATCGGCGTCCCGCTCCATCGGGGCCTCGGACTCGATAGCCTCCTCTCCGTCGTCCAGATGCCGCCCGGGATCCCCGTCGCGAGCGTGGGACTCGACGCGAGCGAGAACGCCGCCCTGCTCGCCGTGGAGATCCTGGCGCTCAAGTACCCGGCGCTCGTCGATCAGCTCACGAAGTACCGGGCCCGATGGAGGGAGGATCCCCCCCCGGCGGCGCCCTCGAAGGGAAGCCCAACGTGAAGGACCCCGAGGCATTCCGCCGCGAGGCGATCGCCCGCCTGCGTACCGAGGTCCCGGGGCACGCGATCGTCGCCGCCAGCGGCGGGATCGACAGCACGGCAGCCGCCGTACTCGCCCAGGAGGCGCTGGGGGATCGCGCACGGGCGCTGTTCGTCGACACGGGGCTGCTGCGCCGGGGCGAGGTGGACCTCGTGAAGGGCTTTTTCGCGGAGAGCCATCTCGCGCACGAGGTGATCCCGGCCGGCGCTCGGTTCCTCTCGGCCCTCGAGGGGGTGAGCGACCCGGAGGAGAAGCGACGCCGCATCGGAGCGACGTTCATCCGGGTGTTCGAGGAGGAGGCGCGGCGCTCCGGCGCCGATCGTCTCATCCAGGGCACGATCGCCCCGGACTGGATCGAGAGCGGCGGAGCGCTGCGCGACACGATCAAGACGCACCACAACGTGGGCGGCGTCCCGAAGGACAGCCCGTTCGTGCTCGTCGAGCCGCTCCGCGACCTTTACAAGGACGAGGTCCGGGAACTCGCACGTAACCTCGGCATCCCCCAACCGGAACGCCAGCCCTTCCCGGGACCGGGGCTGGCCGTGCGCGTGAACGGTCCGGTGACCCTCGAGCGCGTCGAGACGGCGCGCACCGCCAACGCGATCGTGGAGGAGGAGGTGGGGGGCGCGGTCGGTCGCGGCGAGATCCCGCGCCCCTGGCAGTACTTCGCCGTCCTGATCGCGGCCCGCACCGTCGGCGTCATCGGGGACAATCGCGTCCATGGCGAAGCCGTGAGCGTGAGGGTCGTCGAGTCGACCGACGCGATGACGGCGACCGCGATGGCCCTCCCGCCGAAGCTCCTTCGCACCATCGCCGAGCGGATCACCCGCGAGCTCTCCGGGAAGGTCGCCCGCGTCCTCTACGACCTCACCGACAAGCCTCCGGCCACGATCGAATGGGAGTAGTCCCATCGCACGGCCGATGGGCGGGACCAACCTTTATACGCCCTCCACGGGGATGACCGGTCCGGCGACCATGACCGCGCTCTCCGTACCCACGGCCCTACGACAGATCGCGATCCCCGAGGAGCTCGCCCAGGGGCTCGAGGAGCGGATCCATGGCTCGGGGTTCGCGTCGGTGGACGCGTTCGTCGGCTTCGTCTTGGCCCGGCTCCTCGAGAACCGGTCCGAGGTCCCTTTTTCCGAGGAGGAGGAGGCGCGCCTTCGCGAGCGCCTGAGGTCCCTTGGCTACATCGATTGACCGCGCGTCTCGCGTGGACGGCATCGACGGTCGGCGCTTCGTCCTCGACGCCATCGTCCGAAGCCCGATGACGGGTCGCCACGACCGAGCGGCCCGTGCGAGGGTGTTGCGGGCCCCCCCGCGGCGCACGATCGTTCCGTTCCTCGCCGTCGCGGCGGTCATCGGGCTCTCCGCCGTCATCGGACCGGTAGAGGGGGCATCGGTGCTCGGCGCCACCCCCACCAGTGCGGGGATCGAGTTCATCAACGTCTCGGCGACCGGCCAGCTCGCATTCTCCCCGAGCCAGTTCACCGTCCCCCCCGGAGCGACGGTGCACCTCACCGTCCTCCAGCTTTCGAACTTCGCGCACACCTTCACCCTCTCCCCTGCGGCCAACGTCACGATCCCGGCGAGCGACAACGCCTCCCAGCTCACCCAGTTCTTCCACGCCCATCCTCCGATCGTCAACCTCTCGATGGGCAGCACCCCGAACGTCCCGTACTCGGTCACCTTCACCGCTCCGTCCCCCGGGACCTACGAGTTCGTCTGCCTGATCCACTTCGCGAACGGGATGGTGGGCGAGATGACCACCTCGAACGGCGGCACGTCGAGCGAATCGACGATCGGGCTCCCCTACGTGCTGATCCTCGCCGCGGTCGTGGTCGTGGTGGTCGTCGGGGCGTTCGCGGTGGCCTGGCGGCGACGCGCCCGGCCTTAGACCCCCGGACCCCGAGACCACTTGAGCCCGCGGGGTCTGGGCCGGAGGATGCTGACCTGCCCCTTCTGCGGCGCTCCCGAGACGGACCGGATCGAGCTCGAGGGCCGACGCTTCCTCGTCTTTCGCTGCATGTTCACCCCCGAGGTCGACCGCACCCTCGACGACTCGCAGATCGCCGAGCACCTGCGAGCGAACTTCGCGCCCGGCGCATCCACGGGGTACTTCCGTGGGATGTGCGACCGACTGCACCTCTACGTCACGAAGGGCGAGGGCGGGAAGACGCTGACGTCGGACTCGGCGTCCTCGTCGCCCCCCTAGGCCGAGGGTCGGGGCGGGGACGCTCCCGCGGGCGGTCCCGGGTCCGCGCCGGCGAGGCGGAAACGCTCACCGCAAGGGCGCCGGACTCCCCGAGGTTGGGGAGGGGGGTGAGGGACGGCGGCGCATCGCCTCGTACTCCTGGTAAACGCCGATGCTCCGTGCGGTCAGGAGGCCGGTCGAGAACGCGAAGAGGCCGTCGACGATCGCGAGGGCGACCTGGCCCGGCAGGGTGAGCGGGGTGAGGACCGGAGGACCCGCGAACGACTCGTTGAGGACGCTCACGTCGATCGCGAGGCGGACGAGGAAGAGGACGAGGTAGATCGCGGGGATGAGCGGTCCCATCCGGTACATCCACTGCCCGTCGGCGCGTGCGTAGACCGTGATCTCGCGACGCACGTACGGGAGCGCGACCACCAGGGTGACGACAAGGAGGATCGTGTCGGCGACCAAGAGGTACGTTGGGAGGAGGGAAGCGACCTCGCCGACCAAGAGGGCGAAGAGGACGACGTAGAACGCCGTGAACAGGAAGAGGCGGGCCGGATTGAGGGGGGTCCCCTTCACCATCCGGTAGGTACGCGCTCCCAGGATGAGGACGATGAGCGCCCCGAAGATGACCGCCGACTGGAGCGCGCCCTGCGCGACCATCGTCTCAGCGGCCCCAGGGGGTCGCGGCTCCGGGACGGGGCGAGGGCGACCTTGCCGGTAGTACGGGCCGCCCCCGGCGGAGGCGGCGGGGTCCGGGCACCGTCCTCACGTCGGTACGGCCACCTGGCCGATGCGGGCGAGCGCCGACTCGGTCGAGACCATGTGGCGCGGAAGTCCGACCTCCTCGGGGGTCGCGCCCATCGCGAGTCCGACCAACTGCGGGAGGTGGAAGACCGGCATGTGGAGGTCGTGGCCGACGGCCTTCGCCGCCTTATTTTGGAAACCGTCCAGCGAAAGGTGGCAAAGGGGGCAGGGCGTTGCCATCGCGTCGGCCCCGTGGGCGCGCGCGTCGTCGATCTGGGTCGCGGCGATGCGGTTCGCGGTCCCCTCACGGACGAAGAGGATGGGGAATCCGCAGCACATCACGCGGCCGCGGTACATCACCGGCGTGGCACCCAGCCCGGCGATGAGGTCCTCGAAGGAGTGCGGCTCCTCCGGCTTCTCCCACCGGAGCTCGTTCGCCGGGCGCACGAGGTGGCAACCGTAGAACGCACCCACCTTGAGCCCGACGAGCGGGCGGCGGACGAGGGCGCGGACCCGGTCGACGCCGACGTCCTGCACGAGGACCTGGAGGAGGTGCTTCACCTTCGTCGTGCCGCGATAGGTGACGCCGATCTGCTGGAGGGCTCCGTCGACCTTCGCGCGTACGGGGGCCTCCTCGAGGCGCCGGTTCGCGAGCGTCAGCATCCCCTGGCAGGTCGAGCAGACCGTGAGCAGGTCGAGACCCGCGCGTTCGGCGATCGCGAGGTTGCGGGCGTTCATCGCGACGTTCAGGACCGAGTTCGCCTCGTCCACGAATCCCGAGCCGCAGCACGAGAAGTTCGGGAAGTCGACGAGTTCGAGGTCGAGCCGTTGCGCGACCCATCGCGTGGCCATGTCGAGCTCGCGGCCCGACTCCTGCGCGACGCACCCGGGGTAGTAGGCGAGCTTCATGACGGTCCCTCGTTCGTCCGCGCGTCGTCCAGGATCTCGTAGAGCTTCTCCACCTCATCCATCCCCTCGATCCGGCGCGGCGCCTTGCGCATCTCGGGCTTCTTGCGCGCCATCTTGAGCCCCTGCGGGAGTTGGGCGAGCATCTCGAGCGGGTTGTACGTCTGTCGTACAAGCTTGAACTCGTTGAGGAGTCCGCGATCGCGCAGGTTCTCCTTGAACCCGATCGCGTGCTTCGACCCGTGCTCCGTCGCACCCTGCGCCTGGATCGCCATCTCCTTCAGGTCGCGGATCCGGTTCGACGGCTGGACATCCTTGGGGCACGCCTCGAGGCACAGATGGCATCGAAGGCACAGCCACAGCCCGTCGGCCTGGATGCGCAGGAGCCGCTCTTTCGTGGCCCCGTCCCGCGGGTCGACGACGAAGCGGTAGAGTTTGGCGAGCGCCATCGGTCCCTCGAACTCCGCGTCGTGTTCCACCGCCGGGCACGCGGAGTAGCAGGCGCCGCAGGCGATGCACCGCGGGGTCTCCTTGAACCGGTCCACCTGTTCGGGCGTCATCGGGTTCGCTTGGCCGACGGGCATCGGCCGGTCCGGATCGGGCTTGAGGAACGGCTCGATCTTGCGGTAGCGCGACCAGAACGGCTGCATGTCGGTCACGAGGTCGCGGACGACCGGCATGTTCCGCATCGGGTCGATGACGATCCTCCCGTGGAGCTCGACCTCGGGGCCGATCGGTGTCTTGCAGGCGAGGCGGCTCTTCGAGTTGATCAGCATCGCGCACGACCCGCAGATCGCCGAACGGCACGAGTAGCGCAACGTGAGCGTCGGGTCGATCTCCTGGCGGATCTTGAGGAGGGCCGTGAGGACGGGGGTGTGGGGCGGGAGGTCGAGCGTGTACTTTTGGTAGCGGGGCGCCGGGTCCGTGGTCGGGTCGAAGCGGTAGACCTCGATCGGGGTCGGGATCGTTTCGGCGGCCATCAGTACACCCGTTCCTTCGGCTCCCACCGGGTATACGCCACCGGAGCATAGGAGATCGCCGGGCCGTCCGGGGCGAACTTCGCCAAGGTGTGCTTCATGAAGTTCACGTCATCCCGCTTCGGGAAATCGGTGCGGGCGTGCGCGCCCCGGCTCTCCTTGCGTTGGATCGCTCCGACGATGATGACCTCGGCGAGGTCGATCATATGGCCGGTCTCGAGCGCGTCGGTAAGGTTGATGTTGTAGTGGGAGGACCGGTCGAGAACGCGGACGTTCGCGTAGCGCTGCTTGAGGAGGCGGATCGCGCGAAGGGCGTCGTCGAGCTCCTCGGGCTTACGGTAGATGCCGACGAGCCGGTCCATCGTTGCCTGCATCTCGGTGCGAAGGTGCTGGGGCTCCTCGCCGTCCGCGCGGTCCGACATCGTCCGAACGAGGCGCGTCTCCTCGTCAAGGTCGGCGTCGCGGATCGACGGGGCCGGCGCCGAGGTCGCGTAGGCGGCGGCGGCGATCCCGGCCTGTTTGCCGAAGACCAGGGTCTCGAGGAGCGAGTTTCCCCCGAGGCGGTTCGCCCCGTGGATCGAGACGCAAGCCGCTTCCCCCGCGGCGAACAGGCCGGGGATGTTCGTCGCACCGTGGATATCGGTGCCGATCCCGCCCATCATGTAGTGCTGGGCCGGCATGATCGGGATGGGCTGGGTGACGGGGTCGATGCCCGCGAAGTCGCGGCAATAGTCGCAGATCTCCTGCAGCCGCGACTCGATCTTCTCCTTGCCGAGGTGCATGAGCTCGAGCGTGCAGTACCCTTCGGGGAACCCGCGACCCTCGAGGACCTCGGTCCAGATCGCGCGCGAGACGACGTCCCGGCTCGCGAGGTCGACGACGTGCGGGGCGTACTTTGCCATGAATCGTTCGCCCTTGCCGTTCTTGAGGATCCCGCCCTCGCCGCGTGCGCCTTCGGTGATCAGGATGCTCGATTCGAGGAGCGCCGTCGGGTGGAATTGGACGAACTCCATGTCCTTGAGGAACGCCCCCGCGCGGTAGGCCGCGGCGACCCCGTCCCCCGTGCAGGAGTGCGCGTTGGTCGTGCGGCCGTAGATCCGCCCCGCCGGCCCGGTCGCGAGGACGACGGACTTCGCGGCGATCCCCGCGTAGTCGCCGTGCCGTCGGTCGAAGGCGACGATCCCCTGCGTGCGGCCGTCGCGCACGACGACGCTCATGAGGTCCCACTCCTCGTAGATCGCGAACGACTCGGTGCCGAGGCGCTCGTAGAGCGCCTGAAGGAGGGCGAGCCCGGTGCGGTCGGCCGCGTAGATCGTACGGGGGAAGCCGGCCCCGCCGAACGGCCGGCGCGCGAGCGTCCCGTCCGGGGAACGGCTGAAGATCGTCCCGAAGTGCTCCATCTCGACGACGGTCGGGCCCGCTTCGCGGCAGAAGAACTCGATGGCGTCCTGGTCCCCGAGGTAGTCGGACCCCTTCACCGTGTCGTAGATGTGGGTGTCGACGGAGTCCTCCTTCCCCACCGCGGCGTTGATCCCCCCCTGGGCCGCGCCCGAGTGCGAGCGCAAAGGATGCAGCTTGGTCACGATCGCAACATCTTTTCCCGCCTGGAGGGCGGCGAGGGCGGCCCGCTGGCCCGCGAGTCCCGCGCCGACCACCACGACATCGTGGCGTTGCATGGAAGGAAGCTCCGCGCCCCCGAGCCCGCGGGGGGCTTAATCCTTCCTCGCCGCCGGCCGCCGTGCGGCCCGAGGTCGGTCCGTACGCGGCGGGGACGCGTCGCTTACGCCGACGGAGGAGGCGGGGGGGGCGGAGGCATCCCTCCGCCGGGCGCCATCGGGGCCATCGGGGGGTACGACGGTGACGGCGCGTAGGCCGGCGCGGGCGGCGGGGGAGGAGCGCGCCGGCGGTGCACGACCAGAACAACCACGATCACCACGATGATCACCACGACGACGATCCCGAAGGCGACCTCGATCCAGAAGAGCGTGTTCACGAGGTTCTGCACCGGCGCGAAGTCGCTCCCGATCGAGCTCACGCCGTAGGCGGAACCTCCCGCGGTGGCGATCGCATTGAGCGTGAACGTGGACGCCGACGGGAGTTCCGACTCGTTCATCTCGAAGGTCACTTCCGTCCCTCCGCTCGACACGGTGTAGGGCACCGTTCCGAATCCGGCCGAGGAGACCTTCGTCCCGACCGTCGTATTGTTGGAGAAGCTCACGGAGGCGGTCGACGCCGACGAGGTCGCGCCGCCGAAGTAGACGTAGTACTGGTAGTCGCTGCTGGTGAGGTCGAGGGACCCGGAGGTCTGGAAGTGGACCTGGAGCTTCCCGTTGCCGAGGTCCTGGGACGCGAGGAGGGTGAGGTCGATGTGCGAGTTCGTGGTGGAGCCCGCGGCGCGCGAATAGGATTGGTTGTAGCCGCTCGACGCGCTGGCGAGGGAAGGGACGAGGGCCAGCACCGCCACGACGGCGAGACATGCCAGTGTTCCGAAGGCGAGGTGGTTGTTCGGGTGCCGCCGCGACATGATGGGGGAACCCGTCTTCCCTCTTCTTAAGCCATCGCTTCGCGGTGGAACCGGACCCGTCGAAAGACGCGACGTAGTTACGTTCGTGCCATTCCCCCGAGAGCGCTTATATAGGGGGCATCGGTCCCCCTTCCGCTTCCTCCAGCGTATCTGGGGATTCGTCCATGCAGGCTACTCATACCGGCCACGAGGCGGAGCTTCTCAAGGGAACGACGACCATCGGGCTCGTGTGCAAGGACGGCGTCGTCCTGGCCACCGAGCGGCGCGCCACCGCCGGCAACCTGATCGCCAACAAGATGACCCAGAAGCTGTTCAAGATCGACCAGAACATCGGCGTCACCGTCGCCGGGCTCGTGGGCGACGCCCAGGTGCTCGCGCGCTATCTCAAGGCCGAGGTCTCCCTCTACCGACTTCGCCGCAGCGCTCCCCTTTCGGCGGAGGGCGCCGCGACGCTCCTCGCGAACATCCTCAACGGCAACCGGATGTTCCCCTACTACGCGTGGATGATCCTGGGCGGCGTCGACGCGAGGGGCGGTCACGTCTACTCCGTCGACCCGGCCGGCGGGTCGATCGAGGACAAGTTTGTCTCCGTCGGCAGCGGCTCGACGTTCGCGTACGGCGTCCTCGAGGAGGGCTATTCGCGCGAAATGTCCGTGAGCGAGGGCGTCGACCTCGCGCTGCGCGGCCTCACCGTCGCGATGAAGCGCGACAGCGCGAGCGGCGACGGCTACATCGTCCACACCATCACGTCCAAGGAGTACCACGAGTTCTCCGAGGACGAGATCAACAAGCGCTTGAAGACGCTCAAGATCCCGCTCCCGCCCGTCCTCGCCTGAGTTCCCCGTTTCTCTCCCGTCCGGGCCGAACCCCTTCCTCGCCAACCCTTTCGGCTAGCTGTCATGAGTTTCGACTCACTCGTCGCGCAAACGCGCGAAGCGTTGAAAGAGGTCCTTCCGGAGACCATCGAGGTCACGGACATCGAGCTCGAAGGCCCGCACATCGTCCTCTACACGAAGCAGCTCGACGCCTTCCTCTCGGGAGGCGACCTCCTGCGCCAGGTCGCCCAACGACTGCGTCGGCGCGTCCTCGTGCGGACCGACCCGGCCTCGCTCATCGACCCGAAGGAGGCCGAGACGGCGATCCGGGAGGTCATCCCGCCCGAGGCCGAGATCTCCGCCCTCTACTTCGAACCCGAGACCGGCGAGGTCACGATCGAGGCGGCGAACCCGGGGGCCGCGATCGGGCGCCAGGGCGCGGTCCTCAACGAGCTCAAGCGGCGCATCGGCTGGGTTCCGACGGTCGTGCGCACCCCCCCGATCCCGTCGAAGACCGTCGAGGAGGTGCGGATCCACCTACGCAACGTCTTCGACGACCGCCGCTCGTTCCTCAAGAAGGTCGGGATCCGCATCGCCCGCGAACGCCTCCCCGAGAAGATCTGGGCGAGGAACACTGCGCTCGGCGGCTATCGCGAGGTCGGGCGCAGTGCCCACCTGCTCGCGACGCAGAATTCGAAGGTCCTCATCGACTGCGGCCTCGACCCGGGTTCGGACCGCACCCCCTACTTCAACGCGCCCGAGCTCCTCCCGCTCGACTCGATGGACGCGATCGTCGTGACGCACGCCCACCTCGACCACTGCGGCCTCATCCCGGTGCTGCTCAAGTACGGCTTCAAAGGCCCGATCTACTGCACCGCGCCGACGCGGGACATGATGGCGCTCATGCTCCTCGACGCGATCAAGGTCACGAACGCCGAGGCCCGCAAGAGCCTCTACGACTCCTCCCACGTGCGCGACCTCATCGCCCGCACGATCCCCCTGCGGTGGGGCGAGACGACCGACATCGCCCCGGACATGCGCCTCACCCTCCACAACGCCGGCCACATCATCGGTTCGTCGATCTGCCACTTCCACATGGGTGACGGCGACTACAACCTCGCCTACTCCGGTGACATCAAGTTCGAGCGGAGCTGGCTCTTCAACCCCGCCGCGAACCGCTTCCCCCGCCTCGAGACGATCGTCCTCGAGTCGACGTACGGGGGCTACCGCGACGTGCAACCGAGCCGCCAGCAGGCGACCGAGGACTTCAGCCACCTCGCGTCGAAGATCCTCGGCCGAGGTGGCAAGCTCATCGTCCCGGTCTTCGCCGTCGGCCGCTCCCAGGAGGTCATGCTCGTCCTCGAGGAGAAGATGCGCGAGGGCAAGATCCCGCGCGTCCCGGTCTACCTCGACGGGATGATCTTCGAGGCCACGGCGATCCACACCGCCTACCCGGAGTACCTCAACAGCCAGCTGCGCACGCAGATCTTCCAGCAGGGGGACAACCCGTTCCTCTCGGACATCTTCAATCGCGTCGACTCCCCGACGATGCGCATGAACATCCTCGACTCGCGCGACGCGTGCATCATCCTCGCGACGTCAGGAATGATGAGCGGCGGCCCGGTGATGGAGTACTTCAAGTCGTGGGCCCACGACGAGAAGAACGGCATCCTCTTCGTCGGCTACCAGGCCGACGGTACGTTCGGCCGACGGCTGCAGCGCGGGCTCAACGAGGCGACCTTCATGGACGGCGGCCGCCAGGTGTCGGTCGCGGTCCGGCTCGAGGTCGCGACGATCGAGGGGTTCAGCGGCCACTCCGACCGGGTCCAACTGATGAACTACGTCGCGTCGCTCGACCCGCGTCCCCAGCGCATCATCCTCAACCACGGCGAGGAGTCGAAATCGCTCGACCTTTCGGCGAGCCTCCACAAGAGGTTCAATCTGGAGACCCGGGCCCCGTACAACCTCGAAGCGGTCCGACTCCTCTAGCGCCCGCGGGGCCATGCCTTATAACTCGCACGGACTCCTACGGCGGTCCCGGCCCGACGGGGCGCCGACCCTCACTATGGAACGACCGAGCCGACGCTTCCTCATCCTCGGCCTGGACGGCGGGACGTTCGATCTCCTCGACCCGCTCATGGAGGCGGGCGAGCTCCCCTTCCTGCGCTCCCTCGCCCGACGCGGCACGCGAGCGCCGCTCGCCTCCGTCTTTCCCCCCAAGACGATCCCGGCGTGGTACTCCTTCGCGACGGGCCTCGACCCCGGCGGACTCGGGATCTTCGGGTTCACCGAGCCCGACGGCGGCCCCGGGAAGAGCCGGATCGTCCAGACGTTCCGCCCGGCCCAGGCGTTGTGGGACCTGCTCTCGCGCCATGGCCGTCGCGTCGGCGTCCTCAACTTCCCGCTTCGCGCCGGCTACCCCATCAACGGGTTCGTCGTCCCCGGCATGCTCTCGGAGGACCCGCCGACGTTCCCCGCCGACCTCAAGGAGGGGCTGAAGGCCGAGCTCGGGGAGGCGTACCTTCCCGAGCTCCCCGCCTACCGCGCGTCGGACCGGGCGCGCTGGATGGACCTCGCGACCCGCGGCGTGGAGCAGCGCGGACGCGCGGCCAAGATCCTGTGCGACCGCTTCGCGCCGGACTTCCTCTTCGTCCTCTTCCGCGAGACGGATCGCATCCAGCACCAGCACTGGGCCGAGCTCGCTCAGCCCCACGCCCGCATCGGCGAGGACCTGCTCGCCTTCTGGCGCGGCGTGGACGCCGCGTGCGCCCAGACCGACCGCGCGTTCCGCGAGGTGGGCGGCGACGCCGTCACCCTCGTCATCTCGGACCACGGCCACGGTGCGGCGCACGGCGACTTCTTCACGAACCGCTGGCTCGCCCGAGAAGGCTACCTCATTTTCCGCACCGGCGCGGGGAGCTTTCGACGCCGGCTGGTCTCCCGCGTGCTCCTCGCGACGGACCGTTTCCGCCCGACGCGCGCGCTGCTCCGCCCGGTCGTCGATCGCCTGCGCGGGGGCGCGCGACGCGAATGGGTGGGGCGCCTCGTCGCGGGGGACTCGAGCTTCGAGGAGATGGCCGGCCGGATCGACTGGGAGAGGACGGTCGCTTTCTCCTACCCCGTTCCCGAGGGGATCTATCTCAACCGGTACAACCCCGATCTGACGCCGGAGGAGGGCGAGAGGATCGTCGGCGAGATCCGGGGGAAGCTCGAGCGCTACCCCGACGCGCGCGTCGAGGTCTTCGACCCGAGGTCGATCTACCGCGGGCGGAACCTTGCCCAGGCGCCGGCCCTCCTCCTCCGCATCGACGGGATGGCGACCGAGCTCAGGATGGACTTCAGCTACCCCGAGCCGATGCTCCACGAGCGGCCGGGGTTCTTCTACGGCACCGGCGTCCACCGGATGAACGGCATCTTCCTGGCCGCGGGGGACGGGATCGGAGCCCGCCGGAGCGATACCCCGTTCTCGCTCCTCGACATCGCGCCGACGGTCCTCGACGGGATGGGCGTCCCCGTTCCCCCGGCGATGGCCGGGCAAGCGCTGACCGCGCACCTCTACGGGGAGGCGGCCTAGGGCCAGGGAAGCGATGGCGGGCTGGGGGATCGAGTTTCTCGCGACGGCGTCGGCCGAGAACACGTCGAGCGGGCTCAGCCGCGCCGTCTGGGAGCTCGCCGCCGCGCTCGCCGACCGGGGCCACCGGGTGAGGGTCCTCTACCCGACCGAAACCCTCGCCCCGTCCCCGCCGGTCCGCGGGGTGACCGGCGTTCCGGTCCCGCTCGTCGGGATCCGCCGGCGACCGTTCGGCCGGGACATCGCGATCGGCCAGAACGCGTCGCGCCTCCTCGACCCGAACGCCGACCTCGTCATCGGCAACGACGAGAAGGCCGGAGCCCTCACCGTGGGACGGGGGCCGCGCCCGGTCTTCGGGATGTTCGTCCATGATGTGGCCGTCCACACCTTCGACACCCTGCGCCCGCTCGAACCGAAGCGGGGGCTACGACAATCCGTCGGCAACTTCCTCGACCGGCGCACCCTCGTGCGCCTCGAGGGCCGCGCGCTCTCGCGGGCCCGGGCCATCCTGGTCGCCTCCGAGCTCAATCGGGAGCTCCTGCGCCGCCACTACGCCATACCGGCCGACCGCGTCCATGTCCTTCCGCTGGGCATCCCGGACCCGATCGACGTCGGTCCGAAGGACGCCGCCCGGCTCGCGCTCAAGGTGCCGACCGACGTCCCGACCGTCGCCTTCATCGGCCGGACCCCGGAGCGCCAGGGGCTCCCGTTGGCCCTCGAGGCGTTCCGCCGGACGCGCGCCTTCTTCCCGGGGGCGCGCCTGCTCGTCGTAGGGTCCCAGGTGCCGAGCGAGCCCGGGGTCACCTCCCTGGGCGTCGTGGACGAGCGGACGAAGGGACGCGTCCTCCGCGCCGCCGACGTCTTCCTCTTCCCGGCCCGGTACGAGGGGTACGGGCTCGCCCCCCGCGAGGCGATGCGCTACGGCGTCGCGACCGTCGTCAGCCGGCACGTCCCGTTCGACGGGATCCGCGGACACGACCAGATCCGGATCGTCGCGTCGGACGAGGCCGGCGACTACGCGAGCGAGCTGGCGGAGCTCTTGGCCGACTCCGCGCTCCGCCGCTCCGTCGGCGAAGCGGGCCGAGCCTACGCCGACCAGTTCAGCTACGCGAAGATGGCCGAGCGCTTCGAGGGGATCTTCGGGCCACTCGTGCGCTAGTCCGACCGCTCGGCGGGCGGCGATAGGTCGGGGAACTCGTCGAGGCGCACCTCCCGGCGCGGTCGGGCCCGCCCGTGGGTGAGGTGGCTCCACGCCACGCCGAGGGGGAGACGGCCGGCCTCGAGGTGGTCGAGCATCTCGACGAGGGCGCGGCGCCGATCGGCGAACGGGTCGTCCGAGTCGACCGGACGTGCGATCGCCGCGCGTGCGACCCTCACCGTTCCCCCCTCGAGCCACCACACCCCCACCCGAGCCCCCGGCGCCGGCACGGGGAGGGCAAGGACCCGCCGGGCCGTCGACTCCCGGGGCAGGACGACGGCGACCCAGTCCCCGAACCCTCGGCGCCGCACCGCCTGACCGAGAACCTTGCGCGCGTCCGAGACCTTGAGCTCGACGAGCCCCACCTCGGATCCGCGGCGGGCGACCATGTCGAAGTAGTCCGTCCCGTCCGGGTCCACCCACACCGTGTACCCCTGGGCCTCCAGGTGCTGACGCACCGGGACCGCCATCTCGGACTCGATCACCCTCGGTCGGGGGGCCCGCGTCGATCCTCTCATCGCCCCGAGCGCAGGAACCAGCGTTCGAGCTGACCAAGCCCGAACCGCACGAGGATCGGTCGACCGTGCGGACACGCATACGCCGCGTCGGGGAGGGCGTAGAGCGACTCGAGGATGCGACCCATCTCCTCGGCGGAGATCACGTCGCCCGCGCGCACGGCGGCGTGACAGGCGATCGTCGCGGCGACGCGTTCCGTGAGACCGTCCGGCACGGTCGGACGGCCGCCATCGGCGAGCTCATCGAGGAGGGCCGGGAGCGACTGCGGCCGTGCGAGGTGCCCGCGATAGACCGGCACCGCCCGGACGCGATGGGACCCCCCTCCGAACGGCTCGACGTCGAACCCCGCCAAACGGATCTCCTCGTGGCGGCTCGTCAGGACCGCCTCCTGACGGGCCGTGAGCTCGACCTGGACCGGGGTCATCAGCTCCTGGCGGGCGAGCCCTCCGTGCGTGCGGATCTCCTCGAAGAGGACCCGTTCGCTCGCCGCGTGCTGGTCGACCAGCACCAAGTGTTCGTCCGACTGCGCGACCCAGTAGAGGTCGAAGACCGATCCGATGAGCTCGAGCGCGGGATGGCGCTCGGTGGCCGCCAGCGTGCGGCGCCCCTCGACCGGGAAGAGCCGGGTCTGCCGTCCTGCCGGGATCGCCGCCAGCGAGACCGCCAACGATGGGGGCTCGAGCGCCCTCGCGCCGGTCGAGCTGCTCGGCCCCTCGGTCGGGGCGGGGGGCGGGAGGTGCTCGATCGTGGGCACGGCGGTGGGCCGGTCCGCGACCTGGGGGGCACGGAGGAGCGCCTCGCGGACGGCACGTCGCACCGTGTCGGCGACCTCCCGCTCCTTCGCGATGCGGACCTCGCGCTTCGTCGGGTGGACGTTGACATCGACCCGTTCGAGGTCGATGGCGAGGTGAAGGACCGCGATGGGAAAGCGCGTGCGGGGGAGGTAGTCCAGGTACGCCTGCCGAACCGCTTGCACGAGCGCCCGCGACTGGACCGACCGCCCGTTGACGGCGAGGAAGATCCCGTGCGCCGTCGACCGTGAGAGGACCGGACGCGCGAGCACGCCCCGGACCTCGACCCCTCCGCGGGAAGGGAGGTCGACCGCGACGGACTGGTCGTAGAACGGCGTACCGAGGACATGCGATGCCGCGTCCCGAAGCGATGTCGTCGGCGGGTATCGGGCGGACTCGCGGTGACCGACGACGAGCGTCACGCCGACCTCGGGCCGCGCGAGATAGAGGCGTTCGAGGGTGGAGGCGACCTCCACCTGCTCGGCGGCCGGGGCGTGCATGAACTTGCGCCGGGCCGGCGTATTGAAGAAGAGGTCGTGGACTTCGACGGTCGTCCCGGGGGCGCGCGCGAGCTCGAAGGCCCCGACGACCGCGCCGCCGACGACGGAGACCCCGTGGGCGACCTCGTCGTCGCGGGGGCGGGAGATCAGGCGAAGGCGCGCGACGGTCGCGATCGCCGCGAGCGCCTCCCCGCGGAACCCGAGGGTGCCGATCGCCTCCACCTCGGCCGTCGGGGCGAGTTTGCTCGTCGCGTAGCGCTCGACCGCGAGGGGGAGCTCCATCGCCGGAATGCCGTCGCCGTCGTCCTCGACGACGATCGACTCGAGCCCGCCTCCCTCGAGTCGTACGGTGACCTCGCGGGCCCCGGCATCGATCGCGTTCTCGACGAGCTCCTTGACGACGGCTGCCGGCCGCTCGACGACCTCGCCGGCTGCGATCTTCGCGACCGTCGAGGGATCAAGGCGACGGATGCCGGGGGTCGCTCGCGCCGGCGTCACGGCTCCCTTCCCGCCGCACGAAGACGGCGACGCTGCTCGGCGAGCCACACGAGGGCGGCCATCGGCGTGAGATGATCGGTATCGAGGTCGTCGAGCGCCTGCTCGAGCTCGGAGCGGGCGGCGGGAGCGTCCGTCGCGAGGAGCACCGCCTGCGTATAGCGCATCGGGGAGCGGGCGTTCGAGCGCGTCGCGAGGCCCACTCCCTGGTCCTCGAGCTGACGCAGGAGCCGCTGCGCTTCCTGGAGCAGTTCGGGGGGAAGTCCGGCGAGCTTGGCCACGTGGAGGCCGTAGCTCCGGTCCGTGCTCCCGGGCACGAGACGGTGGAGGAAGACGACCTCGCCGGCGGACTCGCGCACGGCCAAGTGGGCGTTGCGCGCGCCATCGAGCCGTTCGATGAGCTCGGTCAGCTGGTGGTAGTGGGTCGCGAGGATCGTGCGGCATCGCACGCGGTCGTGGAGATGGCGCAGCGTCGCCCAGGCGAGCGCGAGACCGTCGAACGTGCTCGTCCCTCGACCCACCTCGTCGAGCAGGACGAGGGAGCGCGCGTCGGCGTCGCGAAGGATCTCGGCCACTTCGCTCATCTCGACCATGAAGCTCGATTTGCCGCGGCCGATCTCGTCGGTGAACCCCATGCGCGTGTGCAGCGAACTCACGAGGCCCACGCGCGCGAACTTCGCGGGTACGAACGCGCCGGCCTGGGCGAGGACGACGAAGAGCCCCACCTGGCGCATGTAGGTCGACTTACCGGACATGTTGGGCCCGGTGAGGATGAGGAGCCTCGCGCCGGCCCCATCGAGCTCGGTGTCGTTCGGGACGAACGCCCGTGCGAGCGTCCGGTCGAGGACGGGATGGCGACCGTCGCGGACCTGGAGGGAGGTGCTTTCGTCGACGACGGGGCGCACGTGCCCTCGGTCGACGGCCACGTGGGCGAACGTCGCGAGCGTGTCGAGCTCGCCTAGGGCGCGGGAGAGCCGGTGGATCGCGGGGACCTGGGCGTCGATCTCCGTGAGGAAGTGTTCCCAGCGCTCCGCCTCGCGCTCCCCCAGCGCGTCGCGGGCGGCCAGGATCGACGCCTCGACGGCCGAAAGCTCGTCCGTCGTGAAGCGCTCGGCGTTGGCGAGCGTCTGCTTGCGGCGGAAGTGGGCGGGCACCCTCGCGAGGTTCGGACGGGAGACCTCGAGGTAGTAGCCGAAGACCTGGTTGAATCCGACGCGCAGCGACCGGATCCCCGTCGCCTCCTGGGCCTCGCGCTCGAGCCGCTCCATCGACGTGCGCCCGGCGCGTTCGGCGTCGCGCAGCCGGTCGACCTCGGGGTCGAACCCTCGTCGGAAGAGCGGTCCGGCGTCGATCGTCGCCGGGACCTCGTCCGGGAGCGCGGCGGCGAGCAACTCGCCGAGTCCCGGGATCGGGCCGAGTTCCGCCGCGAGCTCGGCGAGGCGTCCTATCGGTGGGGGCTCGAGGAGCCGTCGGCGGGTCCGCTCCACGGCCGAAAGGCCCGAGGCGAGCGCGGCGAGCTCGGGAGGGCGGATTCGACGGCCCGCGAGGCGCGTCGCGATCCGGGCGATGTCGGCGACCGGCCGCATCTCCGACCGGAGCGCCTCGAGGCCCGCGTCGCGGGCGACCAGCGCCTCGACCGCATCCTGACGCGCCACGATCGCGTCGACCTCGCCCAGCGGATGCTTCAACCAGAACGCGAGCGTGCGACGGCCGGGAGCCGTACGGGTCTCATCGTAGGCCCCCAAGAGGGTGGGTCCCGAGGGATCGTCCGGGTTCATCGGACGCGCGATCTCGAGATGCCGCAACGTCTTCGCGTCCAGGAGGAGGCGACGGACTCCGAGCGCCTCGCCCGCCGGCTCGAGGAAGGGCAGGAGCCGGGGTTGGGTCACGCGGACGTAGGCGGCGAGTCGTCCCTGGACCTCCGCGAGCAGCGGCGAAGGAGCGGCCCCGATGGCCTCGCGCAGCGCCTCCGGGAGCTCGTCGGGCAAAGCGACCTGGGTGGCGGTCTCGAAGCGGGCGTTCCGGAACTCGCTCCGCAGCGTTGCGAGGAGCGGCGCGTCGTTCGGGTTCCCGTCGAACGGGGGGAGGAGGACCTCGCGCGGTCCGAAGGCCGCCAACGCGGTCACGAGCGCGTCGACCCCGGGAGCGGACGCTGTTCCACAGAGCCATTCGCCGGTGGAGACGTCGACGGCCGCGAACGCCCCGCGGCGGTCCGGGCCGAGCCCGACGCTCACGAGGAAGTTGTGGTCGGGGCCGCCGAGGAGCCGGTCCTCGAGCACCGTCCCCGGGGTCACGACGCGGGTGACCTCGCGCTTCACGAGGCCCTTGGCGAGCCGCGCGTCCTCGACCTGGTCGCAGATCGCGACCTTGTAGCCCTTCTGGACGAGTCGCCCCAGGTACGACTCGACGGCGTGGTGGGGGACCCCGGCCATCGGCGTGCGCTCGCCGCTCGCATCGGCGGAGCGTGCGGTGAGGACGATCTCGAGCTCGCGGGCGAGCAACTTCGCGTCGTCGCCGAACGTCTCGTAGAAGTCCCCCACCCGGAACAGGACGAGATGCCCGGGAAAGCGGGCCTTGACGCCCTCGTACTGCTCGATCAGGGGCGTCCCGGCGACCGCGTCCGACATCGAAGGCCGAGCGAGCCGCCCGCGGCATATAATCGTTGGTCGGCGGCCGCGCGGCCGGGGAACCGCTGAGGGGGAGAAGCGAACAGCCCGGGAGTTCAAATCTTATGAAATGCGGCCCTTCGGAGGCACCAAGAAATGCCCCCTGCCGCCCCCTGCCAAACCGCCCAGGTCATACGGATTGGAAGCAGTCGGGACGCACGCCCGACTCCGCTACGAGCGGCCCAGCGTGGCCACTCCCAACCCTACCTCGCCCGGGCCACCCTTGGCTCGAGACGATCCGGGCGCTGCGGAGGTAAGGGAGACGAGGTGGCCCGAGTGGAGTGATGCCTCCCGGGCGCATGAATCAGCTTCGTTGGGGGCCACTCTGGACGACCGATCGGAGCCGTGCCCCAGCGAGTGAAATGCGACCTTAACGTGCCCGATTCAATCGTAACGACCAGACTTCCGCGACCGCGCAAGGTCAACGCCCCATCTCATTTTGCCTTGCCGCGTTCCCGTGCTGGAAGTCTCGGTCGATCTCCCGGAATAACGCTGCTTCGGATTGCGTAGAACGCAGCGGGCTGCGGGGGAAGAGCGCCATTCCGAGGCGGCTTCCGAGCGAAACCGGCTTCCGAAGCACCGTGATCTCCACGATACACCCGGGATGCCCCTCCGAGAAAACGATACCGCTCCTCTCGCAAGACGTCGAGACGACCGTTCCGATACACGGCGTCATGGAACGTGATCCGGTCGGGCGGGATGATCTCCCACCGAGTCCTCTTCTCGACCCTTTCCGGATAGGCCCCTCCGGTGGCGCGAGAGCGCCGTTCGAGCGCCTCCTCCGTGGGGTTGTCACCGAAGGAAACCCTGGACCGCCCGGGGGATTGTCGGGCCATCCACCAGAAGGCGAACGTCGCCGGGGCCGCGAGGTCGTATCCCCGAGTGTAGAGCCCGCGCCAGCCGTGATCGAGGCCGAGCTCCTTCCGCTTCGTGTGATCCCCCCAAGCACGCGCGAACTCGTGCGGGCACGATTCCCCCGCCACCGTTAATACGCATCCGGGCTACAGCCTCGCATGTCTCTCTCGCGCCTGTCTGCGATGGGCGCAGAGGGCGTTCAATCCCCCGGGTCCGGGTGCCGGGGATTCGCAACCGGCCGTGCATTAGGTCGTTGTCGAAGCACAGGCACCCAGGGTTCGTCCGATGGAAGCAGGGGAGGAAAGCCGACATACCCGTGACAAGGAGAACGACCCCTTCCGGCGACGAAACGTTGCCGAGCTAGGCCCCCGCCCGATTGGTTGGTCGCCTCCGCCTCTTCGGAGGGGACTACTTTCCCGACGCGGGTTAGGGGCCGCTAGGAAACAATAGTTCTTGTAGTGACGCTTTCCACGTCACTCTGTGGAGGTCGAGGAACTTCGTCAGAAACTGATGCCATTGCTCGCCTCCCTTGACGAGCGGGGCCGTCGGTTGGTGCTCGCCACCGAGGCCCGAGCCCTCGGCTATGGAGGCATCGAGCTCGTTCATCGTGCTACGGGCTTCTCCCGACCCGCGCTCCGTCGGGGCATCCGCGAGTTGGACCTCCCGGCCCCCTCTCCTCCCTTCCGGATCCGACGCGCCGGCGGAGGTCGGAAGCGCACCGTCGCCAAGGATCCCTCCCTCCGTTCCGACCTCGAGGCGTTGGTGGCTCCCTCGAGCCGAGGCGACCCCGAGTTGCGCCTCCAGTGGACCGCCAAGAGCCTCCGCGCCCTGAGTCGAGAGCTCCGATCGCAGGGCCACTCCGTGAGCACTTGGACGGTGGCCGGGTTGTTGGTCGAGGCCGGCTACAGTCTCCAGGGGAACCGGAAGACGAAGGAGGGCAGTCGCCACCCCGACCGGAACGCCCAGTTCGAGCACATCAACGCCACCGTGATCGAGCACCAGCGAGCGGACCAGCCGGTCATCTCCGTGGACGCGAAGAAGAAGGAGCTCGTGGGCGACTTCCGGAACGCCGGAAAGGAGTGGCGTCCCGAAGGGATGCCCGAGCGGGTCCGAGTGCACGACTTCCTCCTTCCCAAGAAGGGCAAAGCGGTCCCGTACGGGGTGTACGACCTGACGCGGAACTCGGGCTGGGTCAGCGTGGGGATCGACCACGACACGGCGAGCTTCGCCGTCGGGACGATCCGCCGATGGTGGCAGAAGATGGGACGATCGGCCTACCCGAGGGCCACGTCGGTGCTGATCACCGCGGATTCCGGAGGGAGCAACAGCGCCCGGTCCCGCCTCTGGAAGCTCGAGCTCCAGCGGTGGGCGAATCGGACCCGACTGACCATCCGGGTCTGCCACTTCCCCCCGGGAACGAGCAAATGGAACAAGTTCGAGCACCGGCTCTTCTCCTTCATCACCCTCAACTGGCGCGGGAGGCCGCTGACGAGTCTGGCCACGATCGTCAGCCTGATCGGATCGACCCGGACGGAGAAGGGACTGTGGGTCCGGGCGGAGCTGGACCGGGGGAGGTATCCCAAAGGACGGAAGGTCTCGAACGCCGAAATGGCCCGGGTCCGGATCGTCCCGGAGAAGTTCCACG
>JBOGRS010000003.1:0-54790 GCA_050749685.1 Thermoplasmata archaeon | reverse complement strand
CACGATACCGGGTCGACGGCGGACAAACTAGCGACGGGGTCCAAGCCCCATAGTGTCGACGTCCGCCACCCACGCGCCCCACCCTTCATCCCCCGTGAGGGGCGGGTCCTCTTTCTGGGTAACTAGCGTGCCCCGAGCGCCGCCCAACCGGCGAGCATGAACCAGGGCTCTTGGGCCGGGGACTCCTTCAGGCCGGCCTCGGCGAGCTCGAGCCGTGCGGCCGGGTCCTCTACGAGAGTGACAAGCTGAAGAGCCATCGTGAGAGACTGAGGGTCCCCCTCCCGCGCGCTCCGGAGCATCTGTCGCAGCGTCCACGCACGCGCCGCGGGGTGGGCGACGAGGTCGATTGGACGAAGGATCTCCCCACGCTCGAACGCCTCACGCACCGCGTCGGGGGGATCGTCCGTGTCGCTGGAGTTCGCGGTGCGCGCCTTCGGCGGCGGCGACCATTCGGGCGATCGCGGGAGTCGTTCCAGGTCCCGTTTGGCGTTGGCCGCCCGTTCTTCGGGAGTGAGCGCGTTCGGGTGGACGCGTTCGCGGTGAGCGGCCCCCCGTTCGCTCTTGATTCCGACGCCGCAAAGATCACACCGTTCCCACGGACTCACGCGGCGATCCCCCACCGCCGCTACTCGGACACCCCGTATTGAACGTGACGGCTCGGCCGGATTGAAGACCGCTCCGGGGCGCACGGAACCCCGAGAAGCCGACGATCGATGGCCCGGTCCGATCTGGGGTCGTGCCTCCATCGCGCACATCACGGCGGGGCCTCCTGACCCCTTCTCTTGGCCCACGCGGTCTCGCGATCACTTAATATTGCTCCGTGTAGATTCCTCAGTTGGGAATCTGCATGGAGAGACGGAAAGTAACCCGCCTGGAGTTCCTCCAGCTAGCTCGCGCCCAGGTGGTCACCACCGGAGAGCTTGCCAAGATCCTCGCAGCCACCCCTTCCCGGGCCGCCCGACTTGCCTTTGACCTCAAGAGGAGAGGCCTCCTGACCCGGGTCAAGCGAGGAGTCTATGCCAGCGTCCCGCTCGATGCCGACCCGAGTGGGTTCCGTCCCGACCCCTTCCTCGCGGTCCAGAAGGCGCTCGGAGGAGGCTACACCTTCAGCCATCAGAGCGCCCTTTCACTCCTAGGTGGCGAGCAGATGGTTCGGAGGACCGTGGAGGTCAGTGCTCCGGGAGTGCGTTCTCGACGACGCCACCTCGGAAACTTGGTTGTCCACATCCATTCCGTTCCTGGGGGTGACCTCAAAGACTTCACCACGCGCGTACGCCGTGGCGGGGCCCGCCTTGCCGTGACCTCCCCCGAACGGACCCTCGTTGACCTCGCTTCCCTCCCGAATCCCGTGCAGGACTACGAGGCGGTCCTTGAGGCCTTCCGCACTCTCCTGCCGAGGTCGGAGCCGAAAAGAGTGCTCGCGGCTGCACGGGCAACCCACAGCGCACCCATCCTTGCGCGCGTCGGACATCTTCTGAAGACCAGCGTCCCGGCATCCCCCGAGATGACCGAGGTGCTGCGATCGATCCGGAACTCGTTGGCCCATGCCGGGCCGGTGTACTTCGCGACCCGTCCCAGGGATCGTTCGAATCGGTTCGACCGTGAGTTCAAGCTCGTTTATCCGGGAGCCCACTGAAGTGGTCGCTGTAGACCCGGCCGACCTGTCTGAGGCTGTCAGCCAAGGCTTCGAGCCGGTGACCGCCGAGAAGGCCGTTCGTCTCCTGGGAATCCTGAGAGAGGTTTAAGCCCTCCGAACGACCGAAGGCCGATCCACCCTGAAGGGCGGGACCGCACTCAACGTGTTTCACTTCTCCCGGGTCCCACGACTGAGCGTGGATATCGACCTCATGGTCACGGGATTCCCGGGTGCCTCTCCGGCGTCCGCCGAACGCGGCCAGGTTCTACAGACCCTGCGACGACTGCTCCAGGGCCTCGACTACGTGGTGACCGAGATGCCGGAGCAGGCTGGGACCACGATGTCGTGCTCCTACCGGAATAGCTTGGGCTCGCCGGACCGAATCAAGATCGACCTCGACCTTCCGAACCGGATGACGCTGCTCCCTTCGATCTCCCGAGTCGGGCCGGCCCTCTTCGCCGCCGACGACCTGAGTTTTCCCGTGGTGAGCGAGCCCGAGCTCCTCGGTCAGAAGTTGACGGCCGTGGCCTACCGCGCCGCCCCGCGGGACCTTTTCGACATGGATCTCATGCTCAATGCGAGATGGCAGGGGAATCCTTCGGCGAGGGCGATGTATCTCGCCTACTCGTTCCTCCAGGACAAGGAGTGGTATCGGCTATCCTACCCGGTCCAGCTGAAGGTGCCGTACAAGCCGGCCCAGCTCAGGGACGTCCTTCGCGGCGAGGAGTCGGCCCCCTCTCTGGCGAGCATTCGAGAAACCGCAAAGCGCGCGCTGGACGGAGCCGATCCCCCCTTCACGACCGCGACGGACCGTGAGCAGGCCTTTCGTCAAGCGGTGCTCGCGGGAGACCGGCGCGCGTTCTCGGACATCGCGGGGCAACACGATCGCGCGCGAAGGGCAGTGCTTGCCACGCATCCCGGGCTCGCATGGCGCCTGCAGCAGGCCGGGCGACCGTCAGCTCGGAAGCCGTCGAGGCGGCCCACGCTCGGAGGCAACGACCTGCTCGAAGGATAGCCCCCTTTCCCAGGACGGCTACGCGTCCCGTCCATCCATGCGGGCTCCCATCTCACCTGACACGGCACGCGGGGCCCGCTTGATTCCGGGACCAACGCGCAGTCACGGCATCGGCCGTCGAGCGCGAACCCCCCGGACCTCGCCCACCCGTACCCAGAGCTGTCCGCGAGCCAATTTGCCCCCTGTAGGGAAGGAATACCCCCGTATTGACCGGTCTGGGACTTCGGCGACGGAACCGGCTCGACGCTCGCGCGGATCCAGCATGACTACACGGCCGCCGGGGTCTACGCGGTCGCGTTCCGAGGCCGCGATGCTGGCGATGGGGACTATCCATGGAACACCAGCGTGGACGTGGTTCCGCCGTTGGTCGCAACGTTCGGGTATAGCGTCGGGACTTCGACCTGCCCCCATGGGTTCGTATCGACCGTGGTCGAACTCTGGGCAAACGCCTCCGGCGGTTTCCCTCCCTACACGTTCGCCTGGAACCTCCCGGAGGGAACGGCCACCGGGAGTCCCGTCCACGCGACGGTCGCGACCGGGGAGAACCTCTCGGTCACGCTCTACGCCTACGATGCAACCGGAGTGGTGACCGAACGGACCGGTACGGTTCCCTTGGGGACCCCGTCGTGCCCGCCGCCGGTCCCGGGCAATTCGAGCGTGTCGTCTCCCGCACCGGGGGTGTGGAGGGGAGGAACCCTCACGCTCCTGGCCGCGCTCGGCGGGGGCGCCGTGGTCTTCGGCGGAGGATGGGCCTGGTTCGCCCGCTATCGCCGTGGACGTCCACCGGCCGCGAAGCCCGACCTCGTGTCGCGGGCACGGCACCGGCCACCGTGAACGTGCGTCGCCCGTGTTGACGTAGCGGCCCGGCTCCGGCCTACCGAAAGTGGATGACCCCACCGACCCTCAGGCTTCCCGGCGAGGGATCGGAGAATGGGATCGTCGGCCCCTCCCACGCCCCTGACGACGACCCCTGCGGGTCGCCCGAGTTACCGGCGGGCGCTCGGGCAGAGGTCGTTCCTGCTCGTGTTCGTCGCGCAGCTCGTCTCGCAGTCCGGCGACTTCGTCTTCGACGTCGCGTTGTTGTGGCTCGTCCTCAGGACCACCGGATCGGTGTTCGCCGTGGGCGTCGTGGTCACCGCGGCGTTGGTACCGGCGGTGGTCCTCGGACCCTTCTTGGGCGTCTACGTCGATCGGTGGCCCCGAAGGGTGATCCTGATCGTAACCAACCTCCTCGAAGGCGCGCTGATCGCCGTCCTGTCGGGACTCGTCCTCGCCCATGCGACGGGGCTCGGACTCGTCGTGGCGATCGTCGCGGCGCTGGGGGCGGGGTCCCAAGTGGTGCGCATCGCGTCGAGCGCCCTGGTGCCTCAGACCGTCGATCCCGCGGACCTGCCGGCGGCGAACGGACTGCTCACCTTCTCCGGGGCGTTCAATCAGATCGTGGGCCTCTCCGTGGGGGGCGTGGTGGTCGCGCTCGTGGGAGTGAGCCTGCCGATCGAGTATGATGCGCTCTCGTTCCTCGCGGCCGCCGCGCTCGTCGCGGCGATCCCGCCGGCGGTCGGCCGCCCCGTGCCGGGGGAGCAGCCCGGTCGTCCCCGCTTTCGGACGCAGTTCGTCGAGGGTCTTGCGTTCGTCCGCGGACAGCGATTCCTCGTGGAGGTCATTGGAATCGGGATCGTCGTGAACTTCTTCGCGAACGCGGTCGCCGCCCTATGGGCGCCGTACGCGGCGCTCACCCTAAACGGGAATGCGGCGACGTACGGATTCCTCGGTGCCGCCGTCGCCGCGGGCTCGGTGATCGGGGCGCTCGTCGCGGGAAAGATCGACGCCCGACGATTCGCCGGCCGCTCGCTCTTCGGAGGTGCGATGGGGATCGGGGCGGCGATCGTCGCTCTCGGGCTCACCCGGTCGATCGCCCCGGCGTTCGTCGAAGCGTTCGCCCTCGGCACGATGCTCTCGATCACGAACGTACCTCTCCTGACCGTGGTCCAGGCGAAGGTCCCGGCCCGACTGCTCGGCCGGGTCACCGCGGTCCTCTTCTCGGTCATCGTCGTCGCCGGCCCCGTGGGAGCGATCTTCGCCGGTTCGCTCGCGCAAGCGACCACGCTCTCGACGGTCTTCCTCCTCTCGGGACTGTTCGTCCTTGCGATCATGGCCGTGGGCTCGGTCGCCTTGAAGGACCTCCGCAACGTGGCCTACTAGGCCCCTCCTCTCCCGGGGCACGCCGGGGAGGGTTCGAGTTTCGCCCGGGAACAGATTAGGCTCGCTGCGCATGAAGGTCCATGGACATCCCTCCCACGGAACCTCGTCCCGGTCCTACCTACCACCTCGGGCTCCGCTCGGGGGACCTCCCGGCGTGCGTCCTGGTCCCGGGCGACCCCGACCGCGCCACCGCGATCGCGGAGTCCTGGGAAGAGCGTGAGGCCGCGGGCGAACGACGCGAGTTCCGCAGTTTTCGGGGCCGATTCCATGGGGTGCCGGTGGGGACGGTGAGCGCGGGGATCGGCGGGCCGTCCATGGCGATCGTCGTCGAGGAGCTCGCCCGCATCGGGGTGCGCACGATCCTACGCGTCGGCTCCTGCGGCGCCCTCCAGCCCGAACTTCGCGCGGGCGACCTCGCGATCAGCCGCGCCGCGGTGAGGTTCGAAGCGGCGAGCCGAGCGTACGCCCCCCCCGAGTACCCGGCGGTGGCGGACGCGGAGGTCGTCGGCGCGCTCGTCGGCGCCGCGCGATTGGCGGGGGTGCGCTTCCACGTCGGGATCACCGCGACGGTGGACTCCTTCTATCTGGAGCAGGGGCGCCCGGGCTGGCGTGGGTTCGTCCCGGTCCACCGTGGGGGGGACCCGGTCGAGGCCCTGCGCGCCCTCGGGTGCATGAACGTGGAGATGGAGTGCGCGACCCTCCTCACGATCGCGAGCCTCTACGGCCTGCGCGCCGGCGCGGTCTGCACCGTGTTCGGCGACGACGGGCAAGGGATGCCGGTCCCGGCGGATGTCGGGCCGTCGATCCGCGTGGCGAACGAGGCGCTCCGACGTCTCGCGCTCACCACCACGTGAATCGCGCCGCGTTCCCGCCTCCCGTAGCGAACCTTCGCATCGCGATGGGACCCCGCCGAGACGTCGGGGAGCGGGCTCAAGTAGGTGGCGGGTCGTCCGCCGCACGGTGCTCGAGTACACGGGGATTCGGGTGCGCGACCTCGCGCGGGCGCGTCGGTTCTACTGCGAGGGGCTCGGTCTCCGTTCCCACCGGAGCGGTCGCATGGCCGCGGGAGGCGTCTGGGAGGAGCTCAAGGACCCCGAGAGCGAGCATGTGCTGGAGCTCAACTACTACCCGGACGCACCTCCGTACCGCGAAGGGGACGAGCTCGACCACCTGGGGTTCCGGGTCGACGACATCGACCAAACCATCGGCCGATTGGTCGAGCTCGGGGCGCGCGTACGCATCCCCCCGTTCGTGGAAGCCGGTTTCCGTCTCGCGTTCCTCTCCGACCCGGACGGAGTCTGGGTCGAACTGCAGGAGGGCGTCGGACCCGATGCTCCCCCCACGTCGCAGGCGCTCGACTGACCCCGAGCCTCGACCCAACGCAGATAAGAAGCGCTCGTCTTGCCGGCGGGAAGGTCCTACGTGGGCGCGGCGGGGGTGGAACCGGCCGACGGGTGGACCGACCCGGAACGTCCCAAGCCCCGTGGACTCGGCCTCAGCTCGAGCGCGGTCTTTCTCATCATCATCGTCATCCAGTTCATCGCCTACGTCCCGACCTACTTCCTCGGCCACGGGATCGGCAGCGTCCAACTCAGCAACGGGGCGAAGCCGGGGCAGGCGCTCCTCGGGACCATCCAACTGTTTCTCCTGATCGCGGCCTCGGTGAACAGCATCGGGGACCTTCGGATCGGCTCGGCCTTCACCTATTTCGTCTCGAGAGGGGAGTCGCCGCGCCACGGGCTCACGACGTACCTCTACCTGCGTCTCCTCCTCGTCGGGATCTCGGGAGCCGCCCTCTTCATCCTCGGTCCGACGCTCGGGATCGCGCTCGGCGACCGGATCGCGATCTTCGGGGTCTGGCTCCTCTTCCCCCTCTGCTGGAGCGTCTCGACCGCCTACATGCAGACCTGGGTCGCGCTCGGCGACTCCGTGCGAAGCCAGGTGCCCCAGCTGCTCGAGGCGATCGTCCGCGCCGGGGTCCTGACGTTCGCCGCGATCGACCTCGTGAGCGTCCAGCAGCCGACCCAAACGCTCTGGGAGATGACGGCCGCCTACGCGATCGGCATCGCCGCGTCGACCGTCGTGTCGATCCCCACGGTGTGGTCGTACCGCGGGCGGTTCCGTGCCTCCGAGGGTTCCCGGATGCTCCGCTGGGCGTGGCCGCTCATGGGGAGCCTGCTTCTCCTCTACATCTCGAGCAACCTCATCCAGTTCGTCGTCGCCGCCCAGCTCGGAACGGTCGGCCTCAACAATTTCTCGGCCGCCAACGGGTTCAGGATCCTCGCGCTGGCCATCCCGACCGCCGTCGCCCTGCCGCTGTTCCCGCACCTGGTGGGACTCCATAAACGGCGGGAGTACGAGGCGATCCGCGCGGGAACCTGGCAGGCCCTGCGGTACACCGCCTTCCTGGTCGTCCCGGGGGTCGTCGCCCTCGTCATCTACCGCGTCACCGTCCTCAACCTCTTCTATGGCGGGGTCTACGCCGGGACCGCGTCGACCGCCCTCGCCCTGCTCGCCCTCGCCTCGATCCCGGCGGCGCTCAGCCAGGTCATCGGGACCGCCCTCAATTCGATCGGCCGCCAGCGTCTCGAGCTCTACCTCACGAGCGTCCAGGTGGGGGTGCTCTTCGTGGCGGCGCCGCTGCTCATCGCCCCACCGGATTGGCTCAGCGACCTCGCGATCTCGGGGATCAACGGAGCGGCCCTCGCGGTCCTCCTCTCATCGGCGGCCGCGCTCGCGCTTAACACCTACTTCATGGAACGTCATATGGCCGTCCGGATCCGGCTCCGTCCGATCGCCACGATTTGCGTGAGCGCGGCGGTGAGCTTCCTCGCGATCTCCCGCCTCAACGCCCTCATCAACATCAACCGCTACTACTCCTTCGCGGGCGGCGTCGCGCTCGGATTTGCCGCCTATGTCCTCATGCTCATCCTCTTGGGGGAGCTCACGAAGGCCGACGTCGACCAGATCGGACGTTCCTTCGGGGTGCCGCGCGCCCTCACGCGCCCGATCGAACGGCTCTGCTGGAAGGCGGCGTCGCCCGAGATGGCCGCGATCGTCCCGGGGACCGCCCGTGGCCTCGTGGACACCGAGGAGGACCCTCTCGGCCGAAGCCCACCGCCGAAGGAACCGAAGTAGCGGGAAGCTCCGGCCGCCCTCCCCGAGAGGAACACCCGCTTTCGGGGCGTTGCGTGGGGTCGGGCGCGGGTTATATACCCCCCTCCAGGTCGAACCTTCGATGAACTCCCCGGCCCTCGTCGCCGACGGCGTCCGCAAGGTCTACCATCCCCGCGGGGGACCCGAGGTCGAGGCGCTCGCCGGTGTCTCGATGCGCGTGCAACAGGGCGAGCGGGTCGCTCTCCTCGGGCGCAACGGCGCCGGCAAGACGACCTTCCTCAAGATCGCCTCGACGCTCCTCGCCCCGTCGGGCGGCACCGTCGCGGTCTTCGGGTACGACACCGCGACGCAGATGGACGAGGTGCGCCGGCGCATCGCGGTGGTCCCGCAGGAAGGTAAGCCGTTCTTCCACCTGACGCCCCGTGAGCAGGTCTATACGTACCTACGCGCGCGCGGCTTCGACGGTCCGACGGCCCGGTCACGGACGACCGAGGCGATCGGTCTCATGGAGCTCGACGAGGTCGCCGATCGGCTCAGCATCACCCTCTCGGGCGGGCAACGCCAGCGCACGATGGTCGCGACGGTGATCGCCACGGAGGCACCCCTCCTCTTCCTCGACGAGCCGACGATCGGGATGGACCCGTTCGCCCGTCGCGCCGTCTGGGAATCGCTGCGCTCGCTCACCCGCAAGGGCTCGACGATCCTCCTCACCACCCACTACCTCGATGAGGCGGAGGCGCTCTCGCAGCGCCTCTACATCATCGAGCGGGGACGCGTCCTGGTCGACGGAACGTCCGAGACGCTCAAGCACCAGGTCGGCGGCTCCCTGAGGGTCTCGATCCCGGAGGGGACCCGGTGGACCGAGAGCTTCGCCTCCTTCGGCACCCTCGTGCCGGACGGCACGACGCTCCACATCATCACGCATCCCGAGCGGCTCGCCGAGATCATGGAGCTCGCCATCCGCAATGCCCTTGCCGCGACCGTCGGGCCGGTCTCGCTCGAAGAGGCGTTCCTGCGCGTGGTCGGCAAGTCGATCGACGCGGAGACGTAGGGGATGTTCGCCGGCCTCACCTTCCGTGGTACGTTCGCGTTCTTCGCGACCGAGCTGAGGGTCCAGATGCACGAGCGCACCGCGATCCTCACCTCGATGATCGTCCAGGCCGTCCTGCTCGTCTTCGTGAGCATCCTCCAGCCGTCGCTCCTCGGGGTCGCGCTCATCGGGGCCGTCATCTTCTCGATGTTCGCGTTGGGCCAGCGCGTCCAGAACGAAGCCGCGTTCGTGCGCGTCGACCACAAGCTCAACGAGCTCTACCTCGCCTCGCCGCTCTCCCCGGAAGGCTACTTCCTCGGAATGTCCCTCGGGGTCCTGGTCGCGTATCTCATCCCGATCCTGCTGCTCGCCGCCCTCGCGGAGTACGTCGTGCGCTTCTCGGCGATCTCCGCCGTCCTCCTCGTCCTGGTCGCGCTGGCCGTCTGGGTCTTCGCGTGCTCGGTGGGGTACGTCGTCTCGACGCTCTTCCGGGACATGCGGGCGATCTGGCCGTACGCGAGCCTCTTCTACAACCTGTTCGGGGTCCTTCCCCCCGTCTTCTATCCGATCGGGATCGCCCCGGCCGGGGTGCGCGTGGTCGCACTCTTCCTCCCCCCGAGCGCGGCGGCCGCGCTCGTTCAAGGGAGCGTCGGCGTCGCCTCGCTCGCCCCGTGGGAGGTCGCGGTGGCCGCCGCCAGCCTCGTCCTGACCGCCCTGGGATCGCTCGTCTTCGCGTCGGGGTGGGCGCGCCGGGCCGCACGGGAGGCGTGACGATGGCGACCGAGACGGGGCCGCGGACGATCCCCTCCGAGGGACGCGCCCTCCCCGCGTTCGCATGGATCGGCTGGAGGTGGATCAGCCGCAACCCGGCGTCGGCGATCGCGCCCATCATCCTTCCGTTCGTCTTTCTCTACTTCCTCCGTCTGATCTCCGACCCCCGCCTCTTCCCGCTCGAGATCATCGGGGCGATGCTCTTCACGACGCAGAACATCGGTAGCTGGGTCCTCGGAGACTCGGCGACCTGGAGGATCGAGTCGTCGATCCAGGACCTCTTCGTCGCCTCCCCCATCGGCAAGGTGCGCTACCTGTTCGGGATCGCGTTCTCGAACCTCATCCCGGCGGCCCCGGCGCTCGCAGTCCTCGCCCTCCTCCTCGCGGTGACGACCCCGGTGCCCTGGTGGGCCTGGCCGATCCTCATTGGGGCGATCATCGTCCTGTGGATCCTCTTCTCGTCGATCGGGATCGCGATGTCGAGCCGTCTCACGAGCCAGCGGGAGATCTGGCCGGTCGGGAACCTCACGTTCACGATCCTCGGGATGCTCTCGCCGCTCTACTACCCCCTCTCCTACCTGCCGTCGCCCTGGCAGGTCGCGGCGCGCTTCCTTCCCGCCACCTACGCGGCCCTCCTCCTTCAGGGGATCCTCGGGATCACTCCCGCGTCGACGCTGACCTTGGTGACGGACGCGACCCTGCTGCTCGTCTCCGCCACCGTGGGGACCGTGATCGCCCTCTACCTCTACCGCTGGAGGGGCCAATGACACGGCCCGGCGTCCCCCAAACGTTCATCCGTAGCCCGGGCATGGACCGTTCGGTGCGCTCCAGCTCTCGTCGACCCGTCACGAATCCCTTCCCCCGTTCTCGATGGACATCGGGGGCCCCCTCGACCGTTTTAACCCCCGGTACGTTCGCGCGGAAGTAACCTCAATGGGGAACGACGAGTTCGATGAGATCCTTTCCGCGCTGGACCGAGAGACCGCCCGGATCCGCGTACGGTGCGAACCGCGACGGTACAACAAGCCGGCGACGGTCATCTCCGGCTTCCCCCCCGGGGTCGACCTCGCCGAGATCACCCGGTCGCTGAAGAACCGGCTCGCGACCGGGGGTTCGGTCGTGGAGGGCGAGGTCTATCTCCAAGGGGACCACCGCGCCCGCATACGGGACGAGCTGGGGCGACTCGGGTTCGATGCCGAGGCCGTAGAGGTCTCGAACGCCCAGCTCCCGAAGCGCGGGCGACGCGGTTAGACCCCTCTCCCTCCATCCGCCCGTCTCTCCCTCGGGGGAGCCCGGCTTCGACGCCCTCGAAGGCCCCGCAAAGGGGCCGGTGAGCGCATAATATGCGCACTTCGGCACGCATATATTCCCGCGAGCGTGAGGGGAAAGAGAGGAGACGATGAGCGGCTACGCAGAACCGGATGTCCTCGTCGACACCGAATGGGTCGCCGGTCACACGGGGGATCCGAACGTCCGCGTCGCCGAGGTCGACTACGACCCGGCGGCCAACTACGAGATGGGCCACGTGCCCGGGTCGGTCCTCTTCGACTGGCGCAAGGACATCAACGATCCGGTGCGGCGGGACATCCTAACCCCCGCTGCCCTGTCGAAGCTCTTCGGTCGTTCAGGGGTCGCCCCCGAGACGACCCTCGTGCTGTACGGGGATTTCAACAACTGGTTCGCGGCCTTCGCCTTCTGGGTGTTCAAGTACTACGGCGTGGCCGACGTCCGGTTGATGAACGGTGGCCGCAAGAAGTGGATCGCCGAGGACCGGCCTCTCACGAAGGCGGCCGCGACCCCCCCGACGGTCACCTACCCCCTCCCCGTGCCCGACGAGCGCCATCGGGCCTACCTCGAGTCGGTGCACGCGTCGCTTCCGAAGGTGAAGGCGGGGACGCTCGGTCTCGTCGACGTGCGCGGACCGAAGGAGTTCTCGGGGGAGGTCACCGCGCCTCCCGAGTACCCGACCGAGCACGCCCAGCGGGGCGGCCACATCCCCGGGGCCGTCAACGTCCCGTGGGCGCAGGCGGTGAACGATGACGGGACGTTCAAGTCCCGCGACGAACTCGAGGCGATCTACCGGGCGAAGGGGATCATCCGCGGGAAGCCCGTGATCACGTACTGCCGCATCGGAGAGCGCTCGAGCCACACCTGGTTCGTCCTGCGCTACCTGCTCGGGTTCGACGACGTCCGCAACTATGACGGTTCGTGGACGGAGTGGGGCAACCTCGTCCGCAGCCCGATCGAAAAGCCGTAATCCCGCGCTCGTCACCCTCTCGGGCGCGCCCGGCCTCTACGCCCCGCGCCGGCGCGGCACGGGATGGGCCTCCTTCCGAAGGAGGAAGTGGTGGAGGCCGGCGTCCCGGCGGTGCTCGAGGACGGTGTGGCCGGTCCGGTCGGACCAACGCACGAGTTCGATCGGGCTCGTCGGATCGTCCGTCACGAGAAGCAGCACGTCGTTCGGCGGGCGGCGGGCGAGCTCGTCGTCGACGCGGGCGAGGATGGCGGAGCATTCGGCCCCGATCTCGTAGAGCTCGAGGTCGGGGAGGGCGGCGTAGCACCGGATCCCTTCGCGCCGGATCCTCTCGCGGACGTGCGGTTCGGCGAACGTCGAGGTCACGAGCGATCGATCGAGCGCGGCGAGGTCGTCGGGCCGGAACCTCACCACCCAACCGTCGTGGTAGGGGTCGTCGTTCATGAGGCGGGGCCGTTCGGGGAGCGCGGGATTGCGCTCCACGATCGTCCCGTCGACGGGGAGGCGGACCGCTCCCGTGAACCTCACGCTTTCCACCGTCCCGACGCTCCGCCCGGCGGAAACCCGCGCCTCGGGGGGCCGGAACGCGAACGAGACGAAACGCCCGGCGAACGCCGCGAGCACCGCCGTGAGACCGAGCAGGGCAGTCCCGGGGTCGCCGGGAGCACGCCGCACCCAGACGTCGTACTCGAGGTGGTAGAGGAGGTCGTCCGGGAGCATACAGCCCTCGACGTCCATGGGACGGTGGAGGCGAGGGCGGACTTAGGGGATTCCCTCCGGCCGTGCGCGACGGCAGCCTTTTTTGCCCGTCCCGGGTCCCTGCGGCCGATGCCGACGAAGGGCGAGAGCGCGGCGGCGTCCGAGCCGGCGCGCAATCGATGCCGGTGCGGCCACTACCCGACGAGCCACATGAGGGTGGGCCCGTTGACCGACGCCGGGGGCTTTCGGCTCGAGGTCGCGGCTCCCTGCGCGGTCTGCGGCGAGGCAGCGTGCGCCCGGTTCACGCCCGCCCTCTGACGGACGGGACGAACTCCCGTGCCGTGGGGCATCGTAAAGAGTATTGGACGCTCGCCCCTTGTCCGGGGGATGCGGCGGGGTCCGGTCGTTCGCCCGCGTTCGCTCGCCCTTCCCCTCCTCCTCGCCGCCCTCCTTGCGCTCCCTTCCCTCCCCGTCGCCATGCGCCCGATCGATCCGTTCGGGTCGTCCGTCGGCGGCCCGGGGGCCGCCGCGCTCCTCGCCGGCACCGTCGTGACCGGCCCCGCGGCCATGCCGACCGACCCCCTCGCCGCGGGGGGCCAGGGTCGCGTGCTGATCAACACCTCGGACGCCGCGTCCGTGCCGAACGATGGGTTGCGCATGAACCTCACCGACTTCCCATCGACCATCGTCCCGTCCGACTCCTCCTTCCAGGCGTCGATCGAGGAGGGGATCGGGGCCTACCAGGCGGTCTTCGGGATCTTCGAGAACACCTTGACGCCTCCCACGGCGTTCTTCTCCGTGTTCGCGAACCAGACCAATCAGAACGTCCATTTGGGGTATTGGACGAGCCTTCCGCTGATCACCGGGGAGGCGTACGACTTCGAGCTGACCCGCGCGAACGGAACGAACTGGACGCTCACGGTGAACTCGGCGCTCTTCGGCGGCAACGCGTCGACGGCGACCTTCGACTTCGGCGCCCCCGACGCCACGTGGCTCACGAGCATCAGCTTCTCCGAGGTCGCCATCTACGCGTCGACCTCGACGGTCCCGGCGATCCTGAACGTGCCCCTCGCCTTCGCCCTCCGGCGACCGGGGGGCTGGTACCTCCCGACGATCGCCCGGGCGAGCTACATCGGCGGGGGCGGGTCCCAGTGGGGGGTGCAGGGCCGCCTCCAGCGGGGCACGCTCGCCCCTGGGGAACTCGAGACCGGCTCGACGGTGGGGAACGTGACGACCGGGACCGCCCTATGGACCGGCGGCACCGTCGGTACCGTGGTCGCCATCACCACCCCGTTTCCGACCGTGGTCGGGACCTCCCCGTTGCTGGTGAACGTGAGCGTCCGCACGCTCGCCGGCTCCCCCCTCCCGTCGGTCACGGTCTTCCTCGCCGACATCCTCCACGGGACGTTCGCCCCCACCAGTGTTCGGACGGACCCGACCGGGTCCGGCACCACCCTCTTCGAGACGCCCAACGTCTCCCAAACGGCGTCCGACCGGATCCGCGCCACCGTCACCCTCTTCGGCTACGTCGGGAGCGCGTACCTCGCCCTGTCGCTCACCCCGCCCCAGCAGGTGTTCCTCAGCGCGGACCCGGCGCAGCCTTCGACCGCCCCCGGTCGGCACGTCACGGTCACGTTCCGCGCGACGAATGCGACCGGGGCGCCCGTGGGCGGCATCCAGCTGACCTTCGCGGTCGAGGCGAGAACGGGAACGGCGTCGGCCCAGCCGGGATATGGAAGCACCGGGACGGACGGGACGATCACCGTCGACGTTCTTGTTCCCTCGACCTCCGGGAGCGTCGCCCTGACCGCCCGGGTCGACCAGGTCGGGGCGTGGGGCCAGTCGGTCGTGAGCATCGACGTGCGCCCTTCACCCGCCTCGCCGTGGGCCGACTACGGAACGGCCGCGCTGGAGGGCTTGCTGTCGGCCACGCTGGCGGCGCTCGGCGTCGCCGTGTGGACGAGGTCGCGCCGTCGCCGTAAGGCCGTCCCGCCGATGCCGTTACGCCGCTACCTCAAGGAAATGCAAGCGCAGTCTCCCCCGGTCTCGGGGCCGCCGAACATCAACCGTAAGCGACCTTGAGGAGGTAGTCCTTCAACCGGTGGAGGCGATCGTCCCACAGGTGGAAGTGCCAGGAGCGCGCGTCCTCCCATGCCTCGCCCGCGCCCCAGCCGGCGTGCTCGAGCGTCACGTCAATCCCTTCGGGCGATTCCTGCAAGCGGACGTAGATGCCCGTCTTGGCGTCGGGGTCGTTCATCAGGTGCGAATACGGCTCGGGAGCGATCCACGTGTAGCCGAGATCGACGTCGGGCGTCATGCGGGTGATCCGTCCGGACGAGGTGAACCGGGGCTCGTTCCATCCCACCTCGTAGCGGCCACCCACGTTCGGCTCGATCGACGCCGCATCGCACATCCAGCCTTTCAGGTGGTGCGGGTCGACGAACGCCGCGTAGATCATCGGGATCGGGAGCGGTACGGTCACCTGGATAAGGATCGGGTCGAGGGCCTCCTCGATCACGGCGGCGCCATGCCCGCCCCCGAGCTATAGGCTTTGCTGGCCGCGTCCGTGCGACGGCTACACCGGGACACGCCAGGATAGCTGGCCGGCGAGGCGCAGGTCGTGGAGCCGCACCGATTCGATCGCTTCCTGGTAGACCGGCGAACGGCGCAGGGGAACGGTCCTCCCCTCCGGAAGGTCGGGTGGCCGGTGTCCTCCCGCGGCGCCGACCTGGGCGTCGAGCCATCCCAGCCCTCCCGGGTCGCTCACCTGGTAGACTCGGTCGAACGCGGCCACGACGTCGTCCAACGGGTGCGTCTCCGAGCCCGACGTGACGATGAGGGTGAGATGCTCTCGCTTCAGGACGGTGAGGAAGTGCAGGATCTCCGCCGCCGGCAACTTCAGCGTCGAAGCCAGCCGATCGACGTTCGTGATCACGATGGCTCCGGGGAGGGCGTTCTGACGGATCCGGCTCACCAACTCCTGGACCGGCAAGGGGAGCGTGAGGAAGTCGGTGATCCTCGAGAGATCGTCGGTGGCGGACTCCGGTCGCAGGAGGGTGAAGAGCGCGAGATTCGAAGCGGCCGCGTCGGGCAGGAGGTCGTGGGCGTCCCGCACGTCCAGGCGGCGCTCCGGAGGGATCAGCGGGGCGAGGCTGTCGACATCGGTCGCCGTCTCCGGGGCGCCCACCTCGAGCCACGCGAAGAGCCGGTCGACGCGGTTGGCCCAGCCGAAGGCGAGCAGGTTGAGCGCGCGCCGAGGGGCCCCAAACACGAGGATCGCTTCGGGCTCGGTGAGCCGGTGGCCGGACGGGTCCAGGGACGTCGCAGACCCACCCGGTGGTCCGGCGGCCTCGGGAGTTTGGGCCACGAGGGTAGGTCGTCTTTCCCCTTGAAATAGTCTTGTCCGCCGTCTCTCGCCCCGCCGGACGCCCTTCGCGAGCGCACGAGCGCCCGTCGGAGGGCCGCGGCCTTATCGCGGGTCACGGGTTGGCCCCCGCGGATGTTCCGCCGGTCCACCCCTCGTTTTCTCGACCGGGGGGGTCGTCCGATCGAGGGGAGCGTCGCGTCGCTCACCTTCCGGCAGGTCGGTGGGGTCGCCCAGGCCGTGTTGATCCGCGGGATCGACCGGAACGAGCCCGTCCTGCTCTACCTGCACGGCGGACCGGGGGACGCGGAGATCCTCAACGCGCGTCGCCACCAGGCCGAGCTCGAGCGAGCGTTCGTCGTGGCGAACTGGGATCAGCGCGGCGCGGGGCTCTCGTACTCGGCGGCGGTTCCGCGAAGCTCGATGACCTTGGGGCAGCTCGTGGAGGACACGATCGAGCTCAGCCGTTGGTTGGCGGAGACGTTCGGCCGAGAGAGGATCGTCCTCGCCGCCCATTCGTTCGGTACGATCATCGGACTGCTCGCCGCGCAGCGGGCGCCCGAGCTCTTCACGGCCTACGTCGGGATCGGCCAGGTGGTCGAGCCGGCCGAGAGCGAACGCCGCATGTACGACTGGGCTCTCGCCGAGGCGGGGCGGCGCAGGGACGCGCGGACGCGACGAGCGCTCGAGGGGATCGGGCCTCTCCCGCACACCACCCGGACGGCCCATAGGACCCTCCGTGGCGCGGTCGCGCGATTCGGAGGCCGATACCGTACCGTGAGCGACCGAGCGATCGCACGGGACACGCTGCTCCACCTTCGCGAGTACACCCTCCTCGACCTGGGACGCTGGAGGAGGGGGGAGCGGTTCAGCGTCGAGACGCTCCTTTCCGAGGCGGCGACGATCGACATGGCCCGACGGGTCACCCGCCTTCTCATCCCGACCTACTTCGTCGCGGGACGCTACGACCGGATCTGCGACCCCGACCTCGCGCGCGAGTACCTTCGCGTCCTCGACGCTCCTCGCAAGGGATGGGCGTGGATCGAGGACGCGGCGCATCTCGCCCCGTTCGAGGAGCCGGATGCGGTCGCCGCGGCGCTCGCGCACTTCTCGCGCGAGGCCGAGAGCGCCGGTGCTCCCGCGTGGACGGTCGCCGGGTGATGGGGCGTCCCACCGATCCGCCCCCCCCGGTCGGGAGACGGCCCGGACGGGAGAGCGTCGGGGAGCGAGGGCGGACCCGGTTGGACCGGGGCTATTTATGGCGTCCGGGGGCCTGACGCGACCATGGAGCGCCGTCGCGTAGTCATCCTGGGGGCGGCCGGCCGTGACTTCCACAACTTCAACGTCCTCTTCCGCGGCCGGCCGGAGTACGAGGTGGTCGCGTTCACGGCCGCGCAGATCCCGAACATCGCCGGGCGCGTCTATCCCGCCGTCCTCGCCGGACCGGGTTACCCGGACGGGATCCCGATCGTCCCGGAGTCGGAGATGCCCGACCTGGTCCGCCGCGAGAACGTCGAACGGGTCCAGCTCGCCTACTCGGACCTCCCCTACGCGGAGGTGATGCACAAGGCGTCGATCGCGCTGGCCGCCGGCGCGAGCTTCGAGCTCGCCGGCCCGACGGCGACGATGCTGCGTTCGATCCGCCCCGTGGTGAGCGTCTGCGCCGTGCGCACCGGGTCGGGCAAGAGCCCGCTCACGCGGTTCGTGAGCCGTTACCTACGCGACCACGGTCGCCGCGTCGCCATCGTGCGCCACCCGATGCCGTACGGCGACCTCGCGGCCCAGGCGGTCCAACGGTTCGCGACCCTCGAGGACCTCGACCGCGCCCGCTGCACGATCGAGGAGCGCGAGGAGTACGAGCCGCACCTGCGCGAGGGGGTGGTCGTCTTCGCGGGCGTCGACTACGAACCGATCCTCCGTGCCGCCGAGAAGGAGGCCGATGTCGTCCTCTGGGACGGCGGGAACAACGACCTGCCGTTCTACCGCCCCGACCTCCAGCTCGTCGTGGCCGACCCGTTCCGTGCCGGCCACGAGCTCTCGTACTACCCGGGCGAAGCGAACTTCCGCATGGCCGATGTCGTGGTCGTGAGCAAGACGGACTCGGCCCGCCCCGAGGACGTCGTGGCGATCGAGAAGAACGCCGCGCTCGTGAACCCGCGCGCGAAGGTCCTGCGCGCCGGCCTGAGGCTCTCCGCGGACGATCCCGAGCGTCTGAGGGGCCGCCGGGCGATCGTCGTCGAGGACGGTCCCACCGTGACGCACGGAGGACTCGGTTTTGGCGCCGGCCTCCTGATGGCGCGCGCCCACGGCGCCGTCATCGTGGACGCCCGCGCTTCGGCGGTCGGGTCGATCGCCAAGGTCTACGAGCAGTACCCTCACCTCCACGATATCCTCCCCTCGATGGGCTACGGCCCCGAGCAGGTGAAGGAGCTCGAGGAGACGATCCGCCGGTCGTCCGCCGAACTCGTGGTCGACGGGAGTCCGGTCGATCTCGCGTCCGTCGTGCATATCGACCGACCGATCGTGAACGTCCGCTATGACTACGACGACCTCGGCGGCGGGATGGCCCAGGTCCTGGACGACTTCGTCCGTGGGCGGCCGGTTCCGTCTCCCGGAGCCGGCTCGGGCTAAGGAAGCGGCGGTCGACTATCGGCCCTGCTCGCTCCCGAACCACGTACGGAAGCGCCGAACGTTCGGGATCGTGCCGACGAGCACGACGGCGTGCCCCGCGGCGAGACGTGTCGCGGGCGGCGGGGCGACGTGGAGCTCGAACTCCCCGTTCGACCTCGGGACCGCGTGGCCGATGAGGATGCACCCCGTCTCCGCCCGCACGATCCCCTCGGCCTCGCCGAAGGACGTGCCGTCGAGGGGCCGGCCGGTTCGGAGGATGTACTCCGCCATGTCCGAGTGCACGTCGGCCGCGGTGAGGTCCTCGATCGCGTTGGCCACCTCGGGTTCGAACGCCGCGCTCGCGCACAGTCGCCCACCCATGTCGCTCGGGCTCGCGACGTAGGTAACCCCGGCGGTGCGCAGCGTGTCGCGCAGCTCCGGACGGCTCACCGAGACGACGACCCTAAGCTGGGGGGCGAGCGAGCGGACGTTGAGGGCCCCGATCATGTTGGTCGCATCGTCGCTCGTGCAGACGATCGCGCTCCGCGCCTTCGGAAGGTTGAGGCGGGCGAGGATGTCGAGCTCGCTCGGGACACCGAACGTCACGAAGACGTCGGACTCGGAGGCGAGGCTGCGGATGTTGCTCACGTCGTCGGAGTGCTCCGTCACGACGGCCACCTTCTGCCGTTGGACGAGGAGTTCGCGCACCGCGGCCCGTCCGACGCCCGAGTAGCCCAGGACGACGACGTGCCCCTCCATCGAGGTGCCGTAGGTCCCCATCAGACGGTGCTGGGACTCCTCCGTGACCGCGGACGTGATGGCCGTAAGAAGATACCCTAGAAGAAAGAGCTGGGTGGCGATCACGAGGGACGCGAGGATCTTCGCGCCGAAGGTGGTGGGGACGATGTCACCGTACCCCACGGTCCCGAGGGTGACGATCGACCAGTAGAACGCGTTGAACAACGAGACCTGACCACCCTCCAGATAGTAGAATCCCACCCCCGCGAGCCCGTAGACGAACCCATAGAAGAGCAGGAACCGGTAGATCCGGCGGAAGAGATTGAGGGCGTAGCGCCACCGCGGTCGGGCCACGAGGCGACCGGACGCGCCGCGACTCCTAAGGGTTTGCCCGGGCCATCCCGTTCCACCCTTTCGACCACCTTGGCCGCCGGCCCCGAGCCCCGTGAAGCCGCGGCGGGAGCCTACCGAGGTTCGCGCGGTCCCACGCGCCTCCCTCGCGATCCGTTCGTTCCGCGGGGGAAGGGTGGGACGCGAAGTGGACTGGTCGGGATTTGAACCCGAGGCCTCCGGTTTGCAAAACCGGCGATCTTCCGGACTGATCTACCAGCCCATCCTCTACGGGACTCCGCGCCCCGTCTCATAGCCTTTCGCGCGCGTCGGTCGAGGCGTCGCGGGCCGTGACCGGAGCGCGAGGCACCTGCGCGACGACGTTCGGGGCCGACCCGGGGGTGAGCGGCGCTCCGCGGAGTCGCACGGCGCCGACAGGACGACCCGCTCGAACGACGTGTCGGATCGCATGGCGACGCGGGCCGCGCAGGTTTAAGCCTCTCCGGTCTCGCCGGGGCGTGCGGTGGAGCATCTTCTCGATCGTCGACGGGTTCCCGGGGGAGACCGGTCGCGGGCGGGATCGCTACGGCGAGCTCCTCGACCTTGCCGCGGCGGCGGACGCGTTCGGTTGGCAGGCGATCTGGGTCGCCGAGCACCACTTCTCCTCGGCGGGGGTGTGCCCGGCACCTCCCGTGCTCCTCGCCGCCCTCGCCCAGCGGACGACCCGGCTGCGTCTCGGGGTGATGGTGAGCGTCCTGCCCTTCCACCGTCCGATCGAGCTGGCCGAACAGTACGCGCTCGTCGATCGCCTCTCCCATGGTCGGCTCGAGCTGGGCGTGGGCAGTGGCTACCTTCCGCTCGAGTTCGAGGGCTTCGGGATCGACCCGAGCACGAAGCGCGAGCGCTTCGAGTCCGCGCTCGCCCAGATCCAGGCGGCCTTCCAGGGGAAGGCGGTACGCTCGGAGGGAGACTCCGCGACCCCGGTGACGATCAACGTCCTTCCCGACCAGCGGCCCTTCCCCCCGATGACGCTCGCGGTCCAGCGGCGCGAGGCCGTCCCGTTCGTGGCGCGGCAACGGCTTTCGCTCGCCCTCATACCCTACGCCACGTTGGGGTCGTTGGAGGACCTCGCCGGGATCATCCGGGAGTATCGTGCCGCCCTACCGGAGGGGGCGAAGGGTCACGTCGCGGCCGCCGTGCACGTCTACGCCGGAGCGCGCGCCGACCGGGCGCGATCCGCCCTTCAGCGCTTTCTCGACACCCGCCGGGCGACCCAGAGCACCTTCTACCTCGAGAAGGTTCGGGAGGACCCACAGCACGCTCGAGCCGAGGCGATCGAGGCGGCCGGGTGGGCCGTCTTCGGACCCCCGGGGGAGGTCGAAGAGCGTCTCGAGGCGTGGAAATCGACGGGCGTCGATGAACTCCTCGCGATGGTGGACTTCGGGGGCTTGCCGTACGAGGACGCGGAAGGGACCGTGCGGGCCCTCGGCGGCCTCGCCGCCGGGACCCGATAGGGTAGCGGGCGTATCTCCGTCTAGCTCGACCCGCCCGTACGGGGTAGGGGAGGGGTCTGCGAGGACCCGCCACCACCGACAGCGGCTCGGTTGGGCTCCTCCCAGGGGGCCGCGGGAGCGGTCTGCGGGGGGGAGGCCGGCGGCGGCGGGGTCGAGGTCGTCGGCGGCGTGAACGGCCTCGGGCTCTCCGAGCGTCCTCCGCGTCCGCGGTTGCGGCGCATCATGGCGAGCCCGACGATCGCGAGCAGGACCACGATGAGGAAGAGGACGAGCCACGCGACGGTGATCCCGCTGCCCGCGCCGAGCTCGTAGCTCAACGCCGACGGGCTCGGGTTCACGTTGACCGCGAACTGGGTGTCCGCGTAGCACACCGAGACGCAGCTCCCCATGTAGGAGTAGACGTAGAACGACTGGGCGCCGCGAGGCATGCTCGACGGGATCGTGTACTGGACGTTGCCCGTCGGCTGGCTCGTCGAGACCTCGAGGGTCCCCGAGCCGGACCCGAAGAAGCCCGCCGCGGGGTAGATCTCGAGGTAGAACGTCTTCGGGAGGACCGCGCCACCGATCGCCGCGATCGTGTAGTGGAGGTTGATCGTCTGGCCCGGCTGGAAGCTCCCGTCCGCGTAGCTCGACACCGTGTCGACGCCCGCGAAGATGAGGTAGCCCGAGCCCTGGTCGACCGAGACCGATGCGCTCGCGATCACGCCGAGGGTCGGGTCCTGGGCCGCGACGCTGATGCGGTAGTAGCTCGGGGCCGCGACCTTCGGGACGCTCACGGTCACCTGGTGGCCGCTCAGAATGCCCGAGGAGATCGTGTTGCCCACGCTGTCGGTGACGGTCTCCCACATCTGGGCGGAGCTCAGGACGCCCCCGTTCGTCGCGACGTTCACCGTCACGGTGTCGCCGGGGAGGAAGTACGCCTCGTTCGGTGTCAGGAGGATGGTCGGTGCGGTCACGAAGGCGTAGGCGTTGGCGCTCTGCGCCGCGGACGTGTTATGGGCGGTCACCGTCGCGCGGATCTTCCCGGCGAAGCTGAGGGGCGCCGTGAACTGGAACGTTCCCTGGGTCGAAGTCGATGCGATCGTTCCCTGGGCCAACAGGGTCGAGGAGTAGGAGGACCAGACCTGCCAGCTGTCGACGATCCAGCCCCCGGTGACGCTCGCGTTGATGCCGCCCAAGACCCACGTCGCGGTCGCCGTGTCGCCGCCGAAGTACTGGAGGTTGTCGAGCGAGACCTGAAGGGTCGCGACGCCCGCTCCGGGGGGGATGACGAAGAAATTCACCGTCGTCGTCGCCGGGGTGGCGGCGGAGTTGATCGGGTCGCTGATCGTCACGACCACCGAGTTCGTTCCCGAGGTCGAGAAGACCTGGGACGAGGCGACGAACAGGAGCTCAGCGCCTCCGGTGGTGTTCGTGGTGAGGCTCGTTGGCGGGCTTCCGGACGGGTTGACGATGGTCGACCCGCGCTCGAACTGGACCTTCACCGAGAGGTTCGTCCCGTTCGCCGACGAGAAGAATCCCGAGAGCGTTTCGTGGATGAAGACGTAGGCCGGGGCACCGTCGGTGAAGACGGACGTCCCGCACGCGAGGGTGGGGCAGTTGGCGAGGCGCACCGTGGCCGGGGAGATCGTCCCGATCTGGACCGCGAGCCCGCCGACCACGGACAGGTTCACCGCCGGCGTGGAGACGTTCGCCCAGATCACGAACTGGATGTAGGAGGCCGCGTCCGAAGGAAGGTCGACGCTGAACTGCCCCTGGGAGGTGGCACCGAGGCTCTTCGGGCTCCCGGGGACCGCGACCAGGTGTCCGGCGGTCGAGCTGTAGTAGTTCTCCGCCACGACCACCGAGGTGATGTTGCGGTACGGGGCCTGGTTGGCCGTCGCATTGATGTTGTAGAGGACCGAGTTCGTGTGGCCGGCCATCCACGTGGGCGACGTGGGGGTGAGGTAGACCGTGTAGGTGTGGACCGTGAAGTTGGCGAAGGAGAACCCGCCGAGCGTTCCCTGGATCGTGATGTTCCAGGTGCCCCCGTAGACGAGGTCGAGCGGGATCTGGTAGTAGCCGTTCCCGTTCCAGAGGTAGCTGTTGTTGTAGCTTCCGGACGGGAAGTGGACCGTCCAGTTCGCGACCGGGTTGCTGAGGTGGTCGCGCGAGGCGTTGAGGTCGTTGATCCGAACCTGGGCGCTCGTGTCCCCGCTCGGGTCGTAGGCCGTGAAGTAGACCTGTCCATAGCCGTAGCCCGCGGAGAAGGAGGTCGTCAGAGACCCGTACGAGGTCGTCGTCCGGATCTGGACGGTCGAGATCTGCGGCGCCGAAGGCGTTGCCGGGCTCGCGTGAGCGGCGCCCGGGGCCACGGCAAGGATCGACAAGAGTAACAGTCCGGCGAACGCGGTGGCCCAGAGAGGTCGCATGCACGATGGTTCGCGGGCGCTGGTACTTGAATGTTGGGGTGCTGACGCAAGTAGGCCCCCTGGCCTCCCCGGGCGGTCGACGGTCCCGGATCGACCGCGTCCGGCCGCCCTGCGGTCGGCTATGTAGGGCCGACGACCTCGGGAGGATCGATGGCACGCGGGGCGCGACCCGGACCCAAGCCGAAGCGACTCTACCTACGCTCCGTCCGCTTCGCTCCCGGCCCCACCGAACCGCCGGCCCCGCGGGTCGTTCGGACGTTCGTCGCGAACCTCGAGCGCGTCGGCCGGCTCGTGGCCCACGGGAGCCTCGCGGATCCCGCCGGCGACCTCCTCGTCTTCCGGGCGGTGGACTCGGGCGAGGCGGCCCGTATCCTGCGTTCCGATCCTTGGCGCGCGCTCCCCGACGTGACCTACGAAGTCCAGGCCTGGCGCCCGACGGCGACGGGAAGTGGGGTGAACCTCGATCCGCCGCCCGCCCGGGGCGCGGGCCGTCTCACGTCGCTCGACCGCATCTCCGTCGTGGTGCACGACCAGGCGGCGGCGGCCGCCTGGTACCGGGAGGTGTTGGGGCTGACGGTGCGCGCGCGCGACCCCGAGACCGGCCTTCTCGAGCTCTCCCTGGGCGGTGGAGCGGTGGCCGTATCGCTGATCTCGCCCCAGCGCTCGTGGGGCGAGCCCTACTACTCGGAGACCCTCGCCCGTGCGGGCGCGGCGACGGGGATCGCGTTCCGGACGGACAGTGTCCCGGCGCTCGAACTGAGGCTCCGGCACGCGGGCGCGCGCGTGACGCAGGAAGCTCGGGCGGAGCCGTGGGGGGAGGTCACGCTCCGTTTCGCCGACCCGGACGGGAACGAGTTCTTGGCGTACCAGTCGGTTCCCCATACCCTCTGGTCGCCCGCTCCGTGGGTCGCCCCCCACCGGGCGACGCCCCGGAGGAAAGGCGCGCGGGTCCCTCGCGCCCCGCGAGCTTAATCCCCCGCAAGCGCGTGACCCCCGCGGAGCGCAACCGATGGCCGAGATCCTGCCGGGAATCCATCAGGTGGAAGGGGTCGACCCATCACCGGACTTCACCACCCACGTCTACCTCGCCCAGGACCCGGGCGGGACCTACACGCTCATCGACACGGGGCTCCCCGGGTCCGATGTCACGATCGCCGCCTACCTGAAGAAGCAGGGGATCGCCCCGACGAGGGTGCGCCGGATCCTCATCACGCACCTTCACCGCGACCACACGGGCGGGCTCCGACGCATGATCGAGATCACAAGGGCCCGGACGTTCGCCCACTGGATCGAAGCGGACTTCATCGCCGGCCGACCGACCTACGATGGGCCCGGGATGCCGCCGCTCGAGCCGGTCGAGATCGACGAACGGCTCAAGGACGGGGACACGGTCGATGCGGCGGGAGGGCTCGTCGCCTACCATACCCCGGGGCACACCCCCGGGCACACGTCGTTCTACCATCCCGAACGCCATCTCCTCTTCTCGGGGGACCTGTTCTTCGGGCAGGGGACATCGCTCATCCTCACCACCCCGGAGTTCACGCACCACACCGGCACCGCCCAGATCTCGGCGCGTCACGTCGGCCACCTCCCCGTCGTGGCCGTCCTGAGCTATCACGGGGGGCCGTTCCTCACGAACGGGAGCCAGAAGATCCGCGACCTGGTCGCGAAGTTCTGAGGCGAACCGGTGGATCCGGACGAGGCGCCGGCCCGGGTGAGGGCGACGAACTACGCGTCGTGGCGTCACCAAGGTGGCTGGGCTCCCCTGATCGTGACTCGGGCGAAGGGCTCGACCTTCTGGACCTCGGACGGGCGTGCCTTCCTCGACCTCGCCTCGCAGCTCGTCGCGACGAACTTGGGCCACGGGAACGAGGCCGTCGTCGACGCGATCGCCCGTCAGGCGCGGACCCTGCCGTACGTCGCCCCGGGGTTCGCCACGGAGGCGCGGGCCGAGCTCAGCACCGCCCTCGGCGCCGTCCTTCCCGAGGGGCTACACCGCTACTTCTTCTCGACGTCCGGGACCGAGGCCAACGAGGCCGCCCTCAAGATCGCGCGCGCGGTCACCGGACGCTCGAAGATCCTCTCGCGCTACCGCTCCTACCACGGCGCGACGGCGGCGTCGATCTCGGTGACGGGCGACCCCCGTCGTCGGGCGATCGAACCGGTCGAGAAGGTCCCCGGGACCGTCTTTGCCCCGGATTGTTACTGCTACCGATGCCCCTTCGGACTCACGTACCCGAGCTGCGGGATCGCCTGCGCGGAGTACGTCGACTACCAGCTCGAGCACGAGGGGGACGTCGCGGCGATGATCGTGGAACCCGTCGTGGGGACGAACGGCGTCATCGTCCCCGTGCCGGAATACCTCCCGCGCCTCCGCGCGATCACGCGCGCCCACGACGTCCTCCTCATCGCCGACGAGGTGATGACCGGGTGGGGGCGGACCGGTGACTGGTTCGCCTCCCGACGCTTCGGGGTCGTTCCGGACCTCCTCACGACGGCCAAGGGGATCACCGGCGCCTACGTCCCGCTCGGCCTGACGGCCACGACGCAGGACGTCTATGCGACGTTCACCGACCGCTACTTCCCGCACGGGCACACCTATGAGGCCCACCCCCTCGCCCTCGCCTCGGCCGTCGCGGCCATCGGCGAGTACCGTCGGCTTGGGCTCCTCGAGAAGTCGCGGACGGACGGAGAGTATCTCCTGAAGCGATTGCGCGAGATCGGGGAGCGGCATCCGTCGGTGGGGGACGTACGGGGGATGGGGCTGTTTGCCGCCGTCGAGCTCGTGAAGAACCGGTCGACCAAGGCCCCGTTCAATACCGACGACGACAAGCTCAAGGGCCGACCGCTGGTCGCCGAGGAGGTCGCTCGTGCGATGATGCAGGAGGGGGTCTACCTCCTGCCGTGGGTCTCCCACCTCATCGTCGCCCCACCCCTCATCATCACGCGCGAGGAGCTCGACCGCGGTCTCGATGCCCTCGATCGGGCCCTCGCCGTAGCGGATGCACGGGTCGAGGGCCCCACGTCATAAGTCCCGCGTGGCGGCCCCCCCGTGATCGGGAACGAACGGCCGCGCCGACCGCCCCGTCAGGGGGATGGGTCCCACGCCCTCGTGTTCCCGCCCACCCGAGCCGTCCCTCGCGGCACCCTCGACCCGAGATCCATCGACCCCCGTGCGCGGGAACCACGAACCGGCCGAAGTCCGGCGACGGACGCGCGGACCCCGCAAGGGACGTGGGCGTCGGTCGAGGTGGTCACGCCAGGAAATCGAGGACGGCTCGGTCGAAGGCCTCGGGGCGGGAGAGGTTGATGAGATGGTCGGCGCCCTCGATCGTCGTGCGCTGCGAGCCGGGCACCCCGTTGGCGACGGCGTCGGCGAGGTAGTGCATCGCCGGGTGGTCGAGCTCGCCCTCGACCACGAGGGTGGGGACCCGAAGCTGCGGGAGCTGCTTCACCGTCGGAGGATCGAGCCCGATAGCGAAGTCGCGATCGTCGTCGAAGACGCGACGCGCGTTGTCGCGCATCATCTCGAACACGGCCGGGCGGGCCGCCTCCGGGACCGCCCGCGCCCACAGGGCGATCAGGCGGTCGATGCCGGCCTCGAGGCCGACGGTGCGCGCCACCTCCCGCGCCGCGACTTGCTCCTGCTCTAGCTCGTCGAACGCCGCTCGCTCTTCGGGGTCGTCCGAGATCTCGTAGCCGACGAGTCCCGGGGCGGCCGCGACCAGCGCTTCGACCATGGTGGGGTGCGTCAGGGCGAAGTCGAGGGCGATCCGCCCACCGTTCGACGAGCCGACCAGGCTGACACGATCGAGGTCGAGCGCACGGAGGAGGGCGGAGAGGTCCTCGGCGTCGGAGTAGGGCGCCTTGGGCGCGTCGGAGCGGCCAAAGCCCCGCACGTCGTACCGAACGACCTGATACCGCCCGGCATAGCCGGCGAACTGGGCGGCCCACATCCTACGGTCCGCGATCCCCGCGTGGAGGAGGACGACGGCGTGCCCCTCGCCGCGCGTCTCGAAGAAGAGTCGGCCCCCTCCGTCGACCTCGGCGAAACCTTCGCGCTCCGGCACGGCCATCGTCGCCTATGCGGGGGACGCTAGATAACCATCACCCCGCGCGGGGGCCCGGGGAGGTCCGCGCTCCGACGACGATCGCCCGGAGGCCACGCGGAGCGCGGTCGCGACGGTCGGCGGCGTCACGCGACAATTAAGTAGCCTGCCTCAGTCGCGGCTTGGCGGTCCTTCCGGGAGGAGGGCCCGACCGGGGCCACGATGGGGGAGGCGCATCTCACCGACGCGCTCGCCGAGTACGAGCGCCGGACCCCGACCTCCGCGTCGCTCTGGAAGAAGGCGCGGGGGTGGACCCCTCTCGGCGTCCACAGCAACTACCGCTTCCTCGAGCCGTATCCGTTCTACGTCCGTCGGGCCGAGGGGGTCCACCTCTGGGACGTCGACGACAACGACTACCTCGACTTCAACATGGGGTTCGGCGGCCTCGCGAGCGGTCACGCCCACCCGAGGATCGTGGAGGCGATGCGAGCCCAGCTCCAGCTTGGGACGCTCTATGGGTACGAGTGGGAGAGGACTCCCGAGGTCGCGGAGCGGATCTGCCGCCGCTTCGGGATGGGGCAGGTGCGGTTCAGCTCCACCGGGCTTGAGGCGACGCACCACGCGCTCCGCATCGCGCGCGCGGTGAGCCGCCACACGTACGTCGTGAAGTTCGAGGGTTGCTACCACGGCTCCCACGACGGACTCCTGGTCGGAGTGAAGCCACGGGCCGAGGTCGCCGGGCCGGCCGACCGGCCCCGGTCCGCGACGGCCGGGCCGGGCATCCCGTCGGTGGTCGCCGAGAGGACCCTCGTCGCGCCGTTCAACGACCTTGACGCAACGCGGGCCATCGCACGCGAGCACGCCGACGACGTGGCGGCGATCATCCTCGAACCGATCCCGATGAACATGGGGTTTGTCCTTCCGGAGCCGGGCTTCCTCGCCGGACTGCGTGAACTTGCGGATGAGCTCGGCGCCCTCCTCGTCTTCGACGAGATCAAGACGGGGGCGAAGTACCCCCGGGGCGCGGCGGGGAAGTTCGGCGTGACCCCGGACATCATGCTCCTGGGCAAGTCGATCGCGTGCGGGGCGCCGCTCTCCGCGATCGCGACCCGCCCCGGCGTGCTCGACAACGTGGGTCCGCGACGCATCGCCCACGCAGGCACGTTCAATTCGAACCCGCTCTCCATGGCGTGCGCCCTCGCCACCCTCGATCATGTCCTCACGGACGACGGTCTCGCCCACGCGGCCGCGCTGAACGCACGTCTCGCCAAGGGCGTCGGGGAGATCCTCCAGGATCACCGGGTCACCGGGTACGTCGCGGCCGACGGCCCGTCCGGGACGCTCTATTTCTCCGACCACCCGGTGCGCAATTGGAGGGACTTCCTCACGGTCGACGGCGACCGGTCGATCCTGTACTACTACCTCTGCCTCAACCGCGGGCTCATCCCCTCGGGGACCGGCCCCGATGAGCAGTGGACGATCTCGGTCGTCCACTCGGAGGCGGACGTCGATCGCCACCTTGAGATCCTCAACGGAGTGGCCGATGCGCTGTCGGGCCCGCCCGTCGTGGGTGAGATCGAGGAATCCGTCTGAGACCGGCTTCGGACTTCCGACTCTCCGAACCTGTGGCTCGGCAGAGGTTGATGCCGGGGACCTCGGGATCTCGGGTGCGGCGAGTGGGACTGGCCAGATTTGAACTGGCGTTTCGGAGTCCCGAACCCCGAAGGATGGACCAAGCTACCCCACAGTCCCACGAGGGGCGGACGGGCCGCTCACCTCCCGTCGGTATTTGAACCTGAGGGCGGAGGGAGAGCGCGGGCGTTTCATCATCCCCCCGACGACCTAAGTACGCCATTGACCGATTCCTCGTCCGTGCCGACGTCCTCGACCGTCCCGTTGCTCGACGGCGTGGCGCCGGTCGAGTCGCTCAATTGGTCGATCCCGGGTCTCCGTGAGGACCCGACGATGTGCCTACGGTGCCGCTCCGCCCAGCTTCTCTGCGGAAAGCCGGTCTGTCCCATCCTCGTGAAGTATCAGGCGTTTGCCCAGACCCTCCCGATGGTCGGTGGGGTCGACCTCGACGGGTCGTCCCCCCCGGGGCTGTTCGTCGGACGGTTCGGTTATCCGAAGGTCTCGCTGGGTCCGCTCGTGAGCCCCATGCATGGCGACACTCTCCTTCTCGACACTCCCGAGGACTGGGTCGGACGGACGGTCCAGGAGGTAGTCGGGTTCCGCACGATGCTCGTACGCGGCACCCAGCGGGTGAACGTCCTCGATGCCGAGAAGCCGATCCGGCTGGTCGAGGATGTCCAGACGCTCGCCCTCTCGACCGACTCCGTCGAACTGGAGGCCAGGTTCGCCCGCCCTCCACGAGGACATCTCACCCTCTCGGACGAGCTCCCGCCGTACGGACCGAGCGCGCCGATCGAAAAGGTCACCTTCGACGTCCGCCGGGTCGACCAGCACCTCGAGAGACTCCACGGCGACACCGACGCGAACGCCCGGATCGCGGTGAGCGAGCTCTACGGTCGCGGGGTGAAGGTGAGCCGCATCCAGCGTGCGTTCAGTGCCGGCACCTTAGGGCGACGTGGCCGACGCCGTTTCGTGCCGACCCGTTGGAGTATCACGGCGGTGGACGACCTCGTCGGGAAGATGAACCTCGAGAAGATTCGCGACCTCCCGGAGCTCTCCGAATACCTGGTCTACCGACTGACGGCGCTCGACAACCGATGGATGATCGTCTTCCTTCCCGGGGGATTCCGATACGAGTCGATCGAAGCCTGGTACCCCAACACCCTGTGGAACCCCTCCTCCGACCAGATCGTCATGGTCGGTGACCACGAGGGGTACCGCGGTCGCACGACCTACGCCTCGATCGGGGGATGCTACTACGCGGCGCGCCTCGCCGCCTCCGAGGAACTCCTGAGGCAGGGACGTCAGGGTGGGGTGCTCATCCTTCGCGAGACCCATCCGGGGGAGATCCTCCCGCTGGGCGTCTGGAACGTCCGCGAGCACGTGCGAGAAGCGCTTCGGCGGCGGCCCGAGCACGTCGGTTCCCTCGCGGACCTCTACCCGCGGATCGCGAACACGTTCGCGATCCCGCTCGACCGCTGGCTCACGAACAGCGCCCTCCTTCATGAGGCGCGGACCCAGCGACGCCTCGACGAGTTCCTCGGGTCGGTCCCGCTCGTCGCCGGCTAGCCGGACGGCAAGGGCGAGCCGCAGCTCCCGCAGAAGGTGTCCGAAGGCTGCGCCGCTAGTCCGCAGCGTGGGCACGCAGCCGCGTTCCTCGGGGTCCCGCATCCGCGGCAGAATCGGTCGGCGCTCGACAGGTCACGTCCGCAGTTCGGGCACGGCGCGGACGGGGAACTCGGAAGGGAACTCCCCGGTGGGACGGCGCCCATGGCAGGCGAGCTGGACGCCCGTGCGGCCTTCGGCGCGGGGAGCGTCTCGAGCTGGGCACCGAGGGTCCGACGAGCCTTGAGCGCGATCCGGAGGGCCTCGGTGTACTCTCCGGCCGTGTACGCGTCGCGGGACTGGCCCTGGAGTTCCAGGGTCGCCGGGAGGCTCTCGGAGGGGCTCGCGGCGGCGCGGGCGCGTTCGACCTCCCCGTCAAGGAGGCGCATCTGAAAATGGGACTCGACGCGATTCTTCGCGAGCTTCGGCGCGGGGGGCGGCGACACCGCCTCGTCCCGGTCCCTCGGCGGGGCCGCGTCGTAGATGCCCGGAGCCACCTCGTCTCCGGCCCCCGCCGGGTCGGACGTCGACGGCACGGGGTTCGCGGGGAGGCGGGGGGCGCCTTGGGTGCGCAGGCGGACCAGGGTGTCGTGCGCCGATTTCGCGAGCGACAGAGCCTCCGCATAATCCCGCAGGTCGAAGCGCTGTTGCGCCCGCGTGAGCGTATCGCGGGGCTTGTGGACGTCGATCCCCGTACGATCCAGGATGTCGGCCTCGGAGCGGGCGATCCGGATCTGATTGAACGCGCGATCCTCCACGAGGTCCGCCGACGTGCTGAGCTCGAGCCGCAACTGGCGGCGTCGCAGCCTCAGACGGTAGATGAGGTAGACCATTCCGAGGAGAGCGGACGCGAGCGCCAGGATGGCCACGCCGATGACGAGGATCGACGGTGAGCCGCTCACAGGGTACCGGGCGTGCCGTGCGTACGGGGAGCCGGGGCCGACACCACCGACGAGGAGGGCATGAAGGACTATTTAGACGACCCGACGCGCCATCCTTCCGGAGCTCCGGGACGGCCGGCGGGAGGGTTCGGTGCCGGCAGGCCGGATCAGAAGACCGAGATCTTGTCGGTAAGGAGCTTCTGCGGGATCGTGTCGATCGCGTCGAACCAGTGCTGGGCGACCGCTTCCGCCGGTCCCTTCACTTGGGCGAGTTTCACGCCCGTGGCCGGGAGGATCTGAAGGCTCGCGATCTGGGGCTGGTCGACCGGCTTACCGATCTGCGAGAGGATCCGGACGTGGACCTCCTTCACGTTACCCCCGGTCTCCTTGACGATGTCGTTCGCGATCTGGATACCGAGGATATTGTAGATCTTCCCGACGTGGTTGATGGGGTTCTTCCCGGCCGACGCCTCGAGGCTCATCGGGCGGCAGGGGGTGATGAGACCGTTGGCGCGGTTCCCGCGTCCGACCGACCCGTCGTCGCCCGCTTCCATCGAGAGTCCCGTGACGGTGAGGTAGAATCGGCCGAGCTCGGGGTCGTCGGCGGTATTGACGTCGATGGAGACCTCGCGATTCGTCAGCTTCGTCGCTTGGTCGGCGAGCTTGTCGTGGATCTGGGAACAGACGTTGGCGTACGCGTCGGCGTCGGCGACCTCGCCATCGACCAGCGCGGCCGCCACGGTGAGGTGGATCTTGTCGCCGGCCCGATATCCCATGACCTTGACGTCTTCGCCGAGCGCCGGGAGCTTCTTCTTCAACTTGGTCGTGAGGAAGCGCTCGGACTCGAGCACGAGGCGTTCGGTGTCCGAGTACGGCGCGAACCCGACGCCGAAGCTCGTGTCGTTCGAGAGGACGGTCTTCTGCTCGAAGACGCCGCGGAGGTCGACGGATCCTGAGCCGATCTTGCAATCGAACTCGATCTGCTTGTCCGTGTCGAGATGGGCGCAGATGGATTTCACATAGGCGCGGGCCGCGTCGACGGCGACCTGGCGGTACGGCAACTTCTCACCGTTGACCTCGGTCGTGGCCCGCCCGACCAGAAGGGCGTAGATCGGAGAGGTGACCTTCCCGCCGCCGAACTTGGGCTCGCTCGCGCCGCCGACCACCTGGGTCTCGTCGGTATTGTGGTGCAGGATGCGGCCGAACTCGTCGAGGTAGAGGCGACAGAGCGCCCGGCTGACGCTCTCCGAGATCCCGTCCGCGATCGAGTCCGGGTGTCCGAGGCCCTTACGTTCGACGAGCTCGACGCCCTGTTCCTCGATGTGGACCGTGCGTAGCGGTTCGACCAGGATGTTCCGGGCCATGCGGGTCACTCTCGCGGCGGCGGAGACCGTCGGGGGGATAACCCTTGCGCGAGTCGAACGCTCGGCGAGCCTCGCGCGTCAAGAAAGGGTTGCGTCAGGCGAAAAGGGTTTTCGCCAAGTGCGGGCCGGCCCGCTCGTATCCGAACTTGGCGTAGTACGCTCGGGTCCCCACGGCACTCATGACGTAGATCCGTCGATGGCCGTCCTCCCGCGCTAACGCCTCAGCCCGTTCGACCAAGGCCCGACCGAAACCCCGGTGCTGGTAGTCGTCGCGCCGCGCGGCAACGCGACCCACGGGGAGCTCGTGCCCGAGGACCTTCAACTCGCGGATGACCGGCGCTTCGAGCCCCCCGACGGTCCGCGCCGATGGAAAGCGAAGGCGAAGGAAGCCGGCGACGGTCGATGTCCCGGGGTCCTCGAAGGCGAGGAAGTGCTCGCGCCCTCCGGCGGCCGGGTACGACTGCTCCGTCATCGCGAAGGCATCGGAGGGTGGAGACGCCCTTCGCCCCGGTTCCCGGCACCGAAGGCACGCGCACGATCGCCCCTCCATCGCGAGGCGTCGAAGGGCCAGTTCACGAACGTTGCTGGTTCGAACCCCGGCCGCGATGAGCCGGGCGGGAATATCGCGCTGGATGCGCTGGATGCGGACCCATGACGGCAGGATCGCCTTTTCGCGCGCGAGCACCTCCACCGCGGTCGCGGTGTCGTAGGGAGTGTAGCGACCGCTCCTCCACTCGTCGTAGAGCGCGGTGCCGGCGAGGACCAGCGTGGGGTAGATCTTCACCATGTCGGGCCGGAAATCGGGATCGTCGAAGATACGCCGGAAGTCCTCGACGTCCTTCGCAGGATCCATGCCGGGGAGTCCCAGCATCAGGTGGTAGCCGACCTTGAGCCCGCGGTCCCGCGCCTCGCGCGTGGCCGCGGCGACCTCCGAGACTCCGTGGGCGCGTCCGCACGATCGCAGCACCTCGTCCCTCAGACACTCGACCCCGATCTCCACCCGCGTGACGCCGGCCTCGAGGAGGTCGGGAAGCACCCGGCCGTCGCACCAGTCCGGCCGTGTCTCCACGGTAAGGCCGACGAGACGGCGCTCGGCCCGTTCGTTGGTCGCCTGGGCCCCCGAGAGCGTCGGCGAGGTCGCGCCATTGAGCCCCTCGAAGATCCCGCGGAAGACGTCGTCCCGATACACTTTCGCTCGCGAGGGGAACGTTCCGCCCATGACGATCACTTCGACCTTACTGGTCGGGTGACCGAGGGACTCGAGCGTCTCGAGGCGGTGGCGGGTGATCGCCCGGGCATCGTACCCGAACTGAGCCCCCCGAAGCGCGGAGGGCTCCTCGCCCGTGTAGCTCTGCGGGCTGCGGTTCTCGAGTCCCCCCGGGCAGTAGGTGCACCGCCCGTGCGGGCAGCGGGCGGGGGCGGTCATGACCGCCACGATCGCGACTCCCGAGAGCGTCCGGGACGGCTTACGACGGACCACGGCCTTCCAGCGTGCCGCCTCGGAAGGCGGCCGGCTCGAGAGCCAGGCGACATTGGACGGGAGACCGGACCCCGGAGGGGCCGTCTTGAGCCAGGCGAGCTTTTCGCGATGGATCGCTTCCGGCCCCGAGATCGCCCCGACGGGGGCAGTTTCGGGGCTCACGCGTCGAGCCATGCTCGCGTCTCGCCCGTGATCACGTAGGGGACCTTACGCATCTGCCCGGCCGTCCGGCTCCCCGTGAGGAACATCGCGACCTTGAGTTCGTAGACGATCTGCTCGAGCGCGGACTTCGTCTCGTCGAAGCCGACCGAGGCCGCCTTGAGGACTCCGCCCGCCGTCCCGGCGGCTGTCGCACCGAGCACGAGGGCGCGCGCGACGTCGAGCCCCGAACGGACCCCGCCGCTCGCGATGACCGGTGCGCCGAGAGGGACGAGCGCACGGACGCTGACGGGGGAAGGGATCCCCCAGTCCCAGAACGTCTTTCCCACGGCGGCTTCCCGCACCGCACCCTGGGCCAGTGCCCGATGGTGCTCGACGGCCGCAAAGGATGTTCCTCCGGTCCCGCTCACGTCGAAGGCGCGCACCCCGGAGGCGAGAAGGCGCTTCGCCACCGAACGGGAGAGCCCCGCTCCGGTCTCCTTCACGAGGACCGGTACGCGACGGGCGAGCCGGCCGATCTCGGCCGAGCAGCCGCGGGCCTTCCGGTCGCCCTCCGGCTGGACCATCTCCTGAAGGAAATTGAGGTGGATCGCGAGCGCATCCGCGCCGATGAGATCCATCGCGGCGTGGACCTCGTCGAGGCCGACGACCGTCGCGCCCTCGGTCTGGGGAATGATCTGGGGCGCGCCGATGTTCGACAGCTTGAGCGGAACGTCGAACTGTGCGACGCACGAGTAGCTCTCGGGGTATTGGCCCTTGAGGATCGCCGCACGTTCGCTCCCGACCCCCATCGCGAGCCCGAGCTCCGCCGCGGCCTGAGCGAGGTTGGAATTGATCTTGACGGCATCCGGAAAGCCCCCCGTCATGCCCGTGATCATGAGGGGTGCCGCGAGACGCTTTCCGAGGAGCGTGACCGACGGGTCGATCTCCTCGAAATCGACCTCGGGGAGGGCGTTGTGGACGATCTGCACGTCGTTCCAGTACCGATACCGGCCTTCCACCTCCCCGGCGAGGACGACCTTGACGTGCTCGGCCTTGCGGTGACTTAAGTCGAGTCCTGAGCGGGCGGGGTCGGAGGTCTCAGCCGGGTCGCGCTCGTGCCCAGCTACCGTACTTCGTTTCCCCCTGGACCGCTCGGAGGAGCGCCCCATCCGACAATCCGCTAATAAGGCCTGCGTCCACGCCAGCGCGAGCGATCTCCCACATCGCCTGGGCCTTTCCCCGAATGCCGCCGGTCACGTCGGGGGTGCCCTCGGTCGGGTGCAGGGAAGCGATGACCTCGGGGGTGACCTCGGCCACGATCGTACGCCGGCCATCCGGGGCCGTCGCGAGGATGCCGGGCACGTCGCTCACGAAGACGACGCGCTCGGCCGAGAGAGTCCGAGCGAGCTCCAAGGCGAGAGTATCCGCCGAGAGGATCGAGAATCCCCAGGATTCGTCCGGGACGACATCGCCGAAGGATACGGGGACGACACCGAGCTCAAGCGCCGACACGAAGGGTCGAGCCTCGAAGCGGGACAGCGTACCGGCCCGGTTGAGGGCCAGCGCGGCAGGGGGGATCGACCACGGGTTCATCCGGACACGCACGAACTCGGAGAGGACTCGAACATGCAGGCGGCGGACCTCGGCGGAGACGATCGCCGCCCCACGGCGACGATCCGCGTTCGCGCCATTCGGATTGGAGGGGCGTACTAGGCCGAAGCGCATGGCCATCGGATGACCGAACGATCCGGCCCCGTGGAGGACCACGAGCGGAACGTCCGGGCACGCGGCAAGCTCTTTCGCGAGTCGGTCCAAGACCTTGAGACGGACCCGGGGAGCCTCGCGCTTGCGCGTGAGAATGCTGCCACCGAGTTTCACCACCACGGGGCGGTGGGGGTCCGAGGGAGGCATCATCGACCTCGGGCGAAGAACGAAATGGGCCGGCCCGAGGGTTTGCCGATCACACGGCGCGATCCGCTCCGGCTCGGCGCGAGAAGAGCATCAAGGCTCCGAGCACGAGAAGTCCGATTCCGGCAAACCAAACCCACTGGAGCGTCACGAGCCAGAACATGGCGGAAAATAGCCCGCCCCCGATGAGGAGCGCTGCGGCGACCAGGAAGGGAAGGTACAAGGAGTCGGTGGTTGCCGCCCTCACCGTGCTGTGATCACCCACAGGGTCCGTGGACCTCGCTCCCCTTAAAATCGCTTGGGTAGTTGTGCTCAAGCCCCCTTGGGGACGCGTTTCGATCGACGAGCCGCTGGAGCGTCGTGTTGCGGCGGGTGCCTCACGGTTTAGCGCGTCGACCGATTTTGTAAAGGTATTTAGCCCAAAAGAAGGTGGGCCGCTCCTATGTCTCCGCCGGGCCCTCTCGGAGGCGCCACGAAGTATCGCCGATGGATCCTACCCGCCGGTTTGGTGTTGCTGCTGTTGCTTTCAGCGGGCGCTGGGCTAGGTAGCGCGAGCGCCGCCTCCATCGCTCCGAGCGCCCCAATCCAATCGTCGACCGTGGTTTCCCCGGCCCATTCCGTAGCACCGACCCACAGTACGCTGTCGCCCACGTACTACTCGCCCCAGCTCCCCGTCCCAGGAGCGGCTACCGCCAACGGCACCTTCTACCAGAACTACACCATGCCCTCGGTTTCTCAGGGAAGCCATCACCTTGTCTGCGCCCCTTCCCCCTACACCTTCTTCTTCTGTTACCCCGACGATCAGGACCCGACCGCGCTCCTCCTGCAGAATGGGTCGGTAGGCCTCGCCTTCTCCCGGATGACGAACCAGACTCAGAACACGTGCGCCAATGCCTCGATCAACACGACCATCCGGGTCGGCTTCTCGCTCTCCACCAACGGGGGCCACACCTTCGGAGCCCCGAAACTCCTGGGGAATGACACCTGCGCCTACCTTCAAGCCTTCGAGCCGTCCTTCGGCGTGAGCAGCTCGGGCGCGATCATGGGAACGTTCGTCGAGGCGAACGTCACCGCCGCCCAGCTCTTCCCGTACTACTATGCTCCGGCCATCACATCGTACACCACCCGCTCGAACGACGCCCTCGGGTTCGTCACCTCGATGGACAACGGGTCGACGTTCTCCAACGTCTCGACGATCGATATCGCCGGCCACGCGAACATTGCCCGCCCCTCGCTCGCGGTCTTCGGCGACACCGTCTACGTCGCGTACGAGAACATCAGCAATGGCACCACGTCGCTGAACTCGACGTCCTCCCCACCCGCCTCGGTGAACCTCGTGTACTCGAGCGACGGAGGAGTTACTTGGAACGGTCCGTATGTCCTCCCCGGTCTCAACACGTACGAGTACAACACCTCGTTTTCCCCCGCGATCGCGGTGACGTCGACCGGGCAGGTCGACGTGGCCTATGCGACGAACCGGCATTGTATCGGGTACTGCAGCTGGGCGTCGTATGCCCAGGAGTACGGTGACAGTATCGTCCTTTCCTCGTCGCTGTCGAACGGGACGTCGTGGTCCACGCCTACCATCATTTCCAAGGACCTCGGTACGGGCGAATCCCCGGAGCCGGCCGGCGGGTACAATGGCCTCCACAAGGGCGGGCCCGGGATCTTCGAGATGGCACCACAGATCTCGATCGCGGCTCCCGGCTCCGGCGGCACGATCTACGTTGCGTGGGCGGGCGCCGCCAACCGGTCGACTGGTGACTACTACTACGACTTCGAGTCGTTCCAGGCCTACTCGGGTGTATCGGTGAATGGCGGTATTTCGTTCAGCAATGCGACGGTGGGTCCGGGCACGGTCGCAACTCTTCCGCCCTACTACGAATCCGCGTTCGACCCGGCGATCGGCGTCTCGCCCTCGGGCACGGTGTACTACACCTACACCTACTACAACGAGAGTTACGGCGGGTCCTCGTGCGCCGCTGGCAGCTCGACGATCCTGGTTAACGGATACTATCAGGCCATCACGACGAGCACGGATGGACTTCACTGGGCGTCCGCCACGGTAACCTATGTATCGGCGAATGCCTTCGCGGACTACCTCTTCTACGGCCACCTGGCCAGCGTCGCGTTCAACGCGACGGGTGGACCCGTGGTCGCGTACACGACGATCCCGTACTACTCCTACTCGTACCCCTATGAGATTTGGACCACGCGAGTCCAGATCGCCTCGGTCTGGCAAGGCCTCACCGTCAATCTGACGATCGACGAGAACAATCTGACCGCCGGGTCCTCATGGGGAATCAACGTGGACGGCCAGACGTTCTCGACGACGGGGTCCACGATCACGATCACCAACGTTCCGAGGGGGGTTCCCGTTCTCATCGGGACATCGACCGGCGCCATCCCGGTGGGGTATCGCACGTTGACGATCGGCGCCCTCAGTTCACCTTCCGAGACGACGCTGAACGGCCCGACGACGATCTATCTCAACTATTCGCTCTACTACGGGATCACCTTCGTCCCGGACCCCAAGGATCTGAGCCTTGTTGAGGTTGAAATCTTCAATTACACGGCGCAACCGTACCAGGACCTCTACTATTATTGGGAGAGCGGGGCCACCTACTACTACGAGGGAGGAAGCTGCCTGTTCCCCTGGTACTTCAAGGCCGGAACGCACCTCGATATGGGTAACGCTTACAGCTACCCGGTCGGGCAGTACATCTACAGCCCGATTCCCGTGAGTTCGTGGAATGGCACGGGGAACGGAAGTTTCACCGGTCCCGGCTCTACCGGGAACCTTGTCGTCAACAGCCCCTTCAACGAGACGTTCTGGGTGCAGTCGTCCGGTGTCTACAATGTGAGCGTTCAGGCACTCGGGATCCCTTCGACATCGACATTCCACTTCACCTGGGATGGGGTGGCCTACAGCGGCACCGGCAGCACTCCGCAGCTCGTCTCGGGAGTGACGACCGGAATGCACCATGTCACCGGGGTGTGGGCGACCTCCTCCACCAGTGGGTGGGAGTACATCGGCACCCTGCGCAATGACGGGGCGATCCCGATCCCGGACGAGCCGACCGTCAACCTGACGTTCGCGTACGTGGACCTTGGCGCGGCGTCGGGGGTCGTGAGCTTCCACGCTTCCGGCCTCACGACGGGAACGGTGTGGCACTTCTCACTCAACGGGACGGAGTACAGCTCATCGACGCCGTGGATCAACGTTACCACACGGTCCGGCAACTTCTCCGAGGCCGGCTACCCAGTGACCTCGGCCAACGGATCCGTGACCTACGATCCGCTCACCCTGGCGCCGCGGATCAGCGTTTCGACCGGGTCGACGTACACCGTGGCTTTCACCAGGGCCTACCAGCTTACGATCGGGGTCTCGTCGGGAGGACGTGTCTCGCCGTCGGCGGGCTCGTCCTGGCAGGCGCCCGGCACCGTGAAGACGATCAGCTCCGCCCCGAACGCGGGCTACGTCTTCCTCGGCTGGGCCGGCACCGGGCTCGGCTCCTACACGGGCACCTTCGCGAACGCTACCGTGACCATGAACGGCCCGATCGTCGAGACGGCGAACTTCGCCCCGCTCGTCGCGAATCGGTTCAACCTCACCTTCACGGATGCAGCCACGTTGCCGAATGGCACGTGGTGGAGCGTGTTCGTGAACGGGAAGGGCTACTCGTCCAACACGAGCACGATCACGGTCCCGAATGTCTACTCGTGTGTCGTTTCGGGGTCGCTCGGACGCTACACGATCGACGTACCCTATGCGTACGTGAACTCGTCCGAACTGACGCGCTACGTCCCGGCGAGCTACTCGGGACAGGCGTGCGGCAACACGGTCGTGTCCTTCTCGTTCAACGTGCAGTACTACCTGGCCCTCGCATCGACGGCCGGCGGATCGGCGACCGCGACGGCGGGCTTGCAGCTCTCCTCGGTCGGAATGTGGGTCGGCCCGTCCGACCTGGTCTCGCTTCAGGCGACTCCCGCCAACAACTACTACTTCCTTGGATGGAACGGCACCGGCGCGGGCAACTACACGGGCACGATCAACCCGCAGAGCATTTCGGTCAGCGGGCCGGTCACCGAGCTCGCGTCGTTCGCGCTCATCGTCATCCCGCCGCCGCAGCGGTACACCGTCGACTTCCATCTCTCGTCCACCTTCGATGCGGGAACGGTGTGGACCGTCACGATCAACGGCACGACCTACGCATCGAGCACGGCCGACCTCAACGTTAGCGGGCTGCTCGCTCAGGTATTCCCGATCGGGGTATCGAGCGCGAAGTCGCCGGACGGACTCACCCTGTACACCCCGGTCGGCGCGCCGGGCAATGTCCACGTGACGGGGAACCAGACGGTCCCGCTGACGTTCAAGACCTCGTACTGGGTCAGCGTCGACGTGATCGGTCCCGGTGAGGCATCGATCCAGGTCGGATCGAGCAACACGAGTTCGGGCTGGTACGCCTCGGGGACGACGGTCACCGTCAACGCGTACGCCACCGGGACGTGGATCTTCAGCACCTGGAGCGGGACGGGGACGGGTGCCTACCAAGGCTCGCAGCAGTCCTACACGGTCCAGGTGAAGGGGCCACTCCATGAGGTGGCTACGTTCATTCCGCCGGTGCCCGCCACGAAGGTGATCACCAGCATGTGGACCAGTCCGACCATCTGGGCGGGACTCGCCATCGCCGGTGCGCTGGTCGGTCTCCTGGTCGGGATCGCCGTGGCGCGGATGCGGCGCGGCGGCTCGAGCGGAGGTGCCTAATGACGAGCATGCGAGAACTCTCGGCGAAGTGGTGGAAGAGGTTACCGAAGACGGCGATACCCGCAACGGCCATCGTGGCCCTCTTCCTCCTCTCGGGCTTCGCTTCGGCCGCCTCGGGTACCCTTGCTCTCCCGGGCGCGCCGACCGCGATTGGGTCCACCCCGACGGCCACGCACAACACCGCGTCCACGGGATTCCACGCCCCTGCCACCCGGACCTCGGTCGCGAGCGCGGGCGCTCCGGCTGCCCCGCTCGCCCCGGTGAGCAACGGACGCGGGACCTTCTTCAACAACTCGGCCATCGCCTTCCCGAACGGTCCGGGCAACCAGACGTGCATCTACGGAACGAGTTGCGTCAACAACTCGAACGACCCCTCCATCAACCTCACCTCGAACGGCGTTCTCGGAGTCGCGTACACGGAGTACACGAACGAATCCCCGTGTGCGAACGTGAGCGCTTACGCGCAGTCGGAGATCGGGTTCAGCTCGTCCACCAACGGCGGGACCACCTGGTCGACGCCCATCTACCTGGGCAACACGAACTGCAGCGTGGCGAACTGGTACGCATCCGCCTGGGAGCCGAGCCTTACATCCCTCGCCAACGGGACGCTCGTCGTCGCGTTCATCGCGTACAACTTCTCGTCCACCTACGACTATCTGCCCTACTCCATCTACTTCGGCCCCTACTCGTGGGACATCCCGCACGCCGCCCTGATGCTCACCGAGAGCTACGATAACGGAGTTACCTGGACCACGCCCCAGGTGCTCAACTCCTCGGCCAACCCGGGCCTCAATGCGAGTGCGTTCACCCCGGAACGACCCTGGATCACCGCGTACGGCAGCACCGTCTACGTCACGTGGATGAACTACAGCAAGATGCCGACGTCGATCTGCTGCTACTACAACGCCAGCGGCGGCGGGCGTTCCGCCATCCATCTTCTCGTGAGTACGACCGGTGGGACGTCGTGGGGCTCGCAGATCGACATCAACAACATTCTCAACCCGACCAACGCGTCGATCGGACTCAATCCGTTCGTCATGACCGATCCATCGGGCAATCTCTATATCGCATATTCGACCAATTGGACGTTCTGGTACCAATATCCGCAGGGATGCTCGAAATGCCGGTACGATGTTTGGACCACGGAAGTGGCTCTCGCGACATCGTCGAACAACGGCACCTCGTTCTCCTACTCCGTGATCGCGGCGGATCAGGAAGGGGTCCCGTACCGTTGGTCCAATATGGTCGACCCGTCCCCTCAGCTCGCGTATAACCCGACGAATGGCCAGGTTTACGCGACGTGGTCGGCGTACACCGCGCAACAGATCTGCACCAGCTACGGCTACTGTTACACCGCCAACGAGGAGGTCAACCGGTTCTCGAACTCGTCGACGGGGGGAAGCACGTGGTCCCCGGCCCACCTCGTGAGCAGCCAGCTCACCTCACCGAATGGCCAGCAGGAGTACAATCCTACGATCGCGGTGACGTCGGATGGGACGATCCATTTCGCCGGGAGCTACATCAATGAGTCCCCGGCGGCGTGTCTCCCGCCGTACGGGTACGACTGCCCCCAGTGGGAGGTCTACGCCAACAGCACCGACAACGGCGCGACCTTCTCGACGCCGGTGATGATCTCGGACAATGTCACCTACGAGCCGTACGCTCCCGATGGGGAATATGTCTCGTCCGTGGCCTCGGGGAGCCAGGTCTGGTTCGCGTGGGCCCACGAGTTCTCGGACCAACCCCCTACGACGTACGTCTACTTCCCCGGTCCCGACCTCGCGGACAACATCATGGTCTCCACTCTGTTCCAGGGCGCGGGCGTCTCCCTCACCTTCGTGGAGTCGGGTCTCCAACCCGGTACCTCCTGGTCGATCAACATCCTCGGGAACGAGCGCGTGGGTTCGGCGCCGACCTCGCTCGTCTTCTCCGGGGTTCCCCCGACCGCGAACTTGAGCTGGGTCGTCGGGAGCGTCAACGGGGGTTACGGCATCCGCTACTTCTCGACGGCGAGCATTAGCCCGCCTTGGACGTTCGGGACCACATCGACCATCTACGAGAACTATACCGAGCAAGTGTTGGTGAACGTCACCTCGAATCCGAACATCCCGGCGTGCGGGATCTCGTACAACCAGTATTGCTGGAACTACACGTACCAGATCCACGAGAACTACAACATCACGCCGGGGCCGCAGGCCTACTGGGTGAACGTCAACTCTTCGTTCACCGAGAGCGTGACTCCGGCGGGGTACTACTGCGTCTACTCGTACTGTTATACGCAATGGCTCAACCTGACCTTCCAGTCGTGGACCGGTTCGGGGTCCGGAAGCGTGAACTCGAGTGCGTACAACATCTCGTTCGTGGCCCGAGGGCCGGTCAACGAGACCGCGAACTTCCGCGTCGACGGGACGTGCATCTATTTCTACTATTACTCACCCCCGTTGCAGTGTCTCCTCCTCAATCAGACGCTCCTCTTCCACGAGACAGGGCTCCCCAGCGGGGTCAGTTGGACCGTGACGCTCTCGGGGGCCACCGGCACTACCCTCACGCAGACATCGAACGGTTCGTGGATGACAGTGGCGAGCGCCGCGACCCTCGGCTTCGTCAACTACATCGTCTGGACGATCCCTATCGGCACCACGGGCATGTACTGGATCGGGACGGGAGACCCGGTGTCGCCGGTCGAGCTCCCCGGCAACCGCATCGTCAACATCTCGTTCACCGCAGGATACCCGACGAGCGGGAACTTCTTCACGTCGTTCAGTTCGGCGGGACTGCCGAATGAGACCGCGTGGACCCTCGATCTCGGTTCGAATTCGTACGGTGTCGAGAACGCGACGTATAACACCACGTTGAGCGGCGGAAGCTACACCGTCGGTTCCGAGCCGATCTACCTCGACAACGGGTCGGGCTACTATCTCAGCCAGGTGGGGGTCGAGTCGTTCGTGGAGAACCAGACCACGGCCTGGCACAACACCTCGACCGTGCCGGCCTCCGTCTCCCTCAACGGTTCGGGGTTCGTGGTCCTCACGTACTCCGCACAGTACTACGCGACCGTGACCGCGGGTACCGGCGGAACGGTCACGCCGGTGAGCCAGTGGGTCCATTCGGGGGCCGCCCTCCAGTTGAACGAGACCCCGGAGCCGGGGTACTCGTTCGTCGGTTGGACGGGCATGGGAAGTGGCTCGATCACGAGCACGTCGCCGAACCCGGTCGCCCACCCGGCCGGGCCGATCACGGAACTCGCGACCTTCCAGCTGATCCCGCCCCCGCTGTGGACCGTCAACGTGACCGAGGTCGGACTCCCCTCCGCGGCGAGCTACTCGGTGACGATCGGGACACAGACGATCTCGGGCACGGGGCAGCTCTCCGTGACGGGACTCACCACCGGGAGCTATCCGGTCTCGTTCGCGTACGCGTACGACAACGCATCCAACATGACCCGATACATGCCGACCAGTTGGACTACGAGCTTCACGATGCCCAGCGCGGGCATGATCCAGGTGGGAGCCGACGGGACGGTGCAGGTCACGTTCGTGACCCAGTACCTCCTCACGGTGACGTCCACCGGATCCGGATCCGTCGCCCCCGCCCCAGGGGTCGGATGGGAGAACGCCGGTACGATGGTGTCGCTCAGCGCGACTCCCGACCCGCACTACATGCTGGCGGGATGGTTCGGGACGGGCGCGGGGTCGGTCAACGCGACCACGCTCCAGGTCACGCCGACGATCAACGGGCCGGTGAAGGAGACCGCGCAGTTCGTCTGGAAGCCCACTTCGCCGCCCGAGACGTTCAACCTCACCGTTGCGTCCGCGGGCCTGCCCAGCGGGATCCTGTGGAACGCGTCGGCGGGCGCGCAGGGAGTCGCGGGCCAGACGGTCCAACTGAGGATCACCGGGCTCAACGGCACCTACCAGGTGACGATCGCCCCGGTGCAGATCTCGGCGGGCGTGCGGTACGTGGCGAGCGGTTCCGGCGTGTACAACGTCTCGGTGCAGAACAATGCCATGCTGAACGTCACGTTCACGAAGCAGTACCTGCTGACGATCGCGAACTCGACGGGCGGCACGGCCCAGGCGACCGGAAGCCAGTGGGTCAACGATGGCGCGACGGTGACGCTGACGGCCACGGTGACGAACTCGACCTGGGTGTTCGCCTCGTGGAACGGAACCGGCTCCGGGAGCTACTCGGGCAACCTGAGCACGACGACGATCACGATGACCGGCCCGACGACGGAGCTCGCCACGTTCGAGCCCGTCTACCCGGTCCACACGACCGGAAGCACCTCCGATGGGCAGACGACGGCGATCGGACTCTTCGTGGTCCTCCTCGTGGTCGCGCTCCTGGTAGGGCTCCTCGTGGGACGCCGCCGCCGCTCACCGCCGAGGGACACCTCGGAGGAGACGGCGATGCCGGAGGAGACCGAGGGGGCCGATGCCGCGGCGGACGAGAGCACGATGGCGCCGCCGGCGGCCGCGGAGTACGACGAGGGTCAGCCGTAGGGCCGCGGAAGGTCGATCGACCGAACCCTTTCTCGACCCTCGGGCCAAAGCCCGAGGGTCGTCCATTCACATCTTTCGAACGGTGAGAGGGCGCTCACGGCCCGCCCATGCGATCGACGTCGGACCATTCGGGATGGGCGAAAGTCCCCCTCTCCCCGTGGGGAGGGCGCTCAGGGTGAAGGGGCGACGGGGGGACGAGTCGTCCCGGGTACGAGCGGCCGATAGATCCACGCATGGAGCGCAACGAGTGCGCGAATCGAGACCGTCGCGCCGTTCCTACCACTCACTTCGTTCGCGAACTCCCCACGCGGCAGACCGTGGACGAGGCCAAGAGCGAGGGCTCCGATCTCGGCCGGTGTCGGCGCGAGCTTACGGGCCTCGACGATATCGACCGCCTTCTGCCACCAGTTGAGCAGCTCGGCGGGCTCGAGCGCGTCGATGTCGGCCAACACCACGGAGGGCGTGAGCGAACGCGGAAGCCGTTTCTTCATCCCATCGACGAGGGGCTGGATGCGCGGGAGGAAGTGGGCGAGGTCCTCCGAGGATCCCGCGAGATAGGCCGCGGCATGACGAAGGTCGGGACTATCGGGATGGCCCAAAGCGAGCATCGCCTGAGCCACCTCTTGATGACGAGCGATGGCCGTCGAAGGGTCGGGGAAGGTGCGCGCTAGGAGCGCGGCGGCCTCGTCCGAGGTCACCTTCGGTCGAATGGCGTAGTAGTTCTCGAGGGCGGGGAGACCTTGAGGGCCGGGATGCACGTGCAGGATGGACGCGACGGTGACCGCCGCGGGACCCCTTCCCATCGTCTCCCGGATCTTGGCCACGGTGGTCATCATCGGCGCATAGACGTTCTCGATCTGGACGGAGGAGGCGTTGAGGACCTCGGCGGCCATCAGACGATCGGCGGCGGTTCCGTCCATGACTTCGACGGCCCCCCATGCGTTACGGAACACCTCCGCGAGCTCCTCCGGGGTCTCCCGTCGGTTCGCGAGCCCGATCGACACCGGCCGAAGGAAAGGGAGCGCCTCGGGGGGCGTCACCGGACCGAGCTCGGCCAGGAAGTACTCCGCGGTCTTCGCGACCTGGTCAAGGTCGCGTAGGACCCGGTCCAGTTGGCCGGCCACGACCTCGAGCGTCATCGGGTCGGTACGATAAGCGCGGACCTCGAGCTCGGCGAGAACGTGCTCGCCCACGTCAGTGAGGCGGGCGCTGGAGGGAGAGCCGCTCACCGCCCCGTGTTGGACGAGGGATTCCCAGACCTCAGGCGAAGGCGATATCGGGGTTCCGGATCGCAAGCTCGCGAGGTAATGCCGGACTTGGCCGCTCTCCGCAGAAGCCACGTTAGCGCCCGATAGGAGGAGGGTTACTTAGAGCCTTCCGGAAGGTCGGCGTCAGATCGTGAGACTACGCGCCCACGCCTTGCTTCGGCTTGGACTCGGCGGAGGTGGTATCTCCGGTACCGCCACCCCCGGCCTCCCTCATCTCGCGGGCAATGAACGACCAGATCACGAGGAACCCGAGCGAGAGGGCGACCCCGATCGTGATCATCGCGCCCACCGGGAGGACGGCGGAGTTCGTGTAGGTCAGTCCGTTCCCGATGAAGGGGATCGGATCCTTCGGGGCGAGGAAGACGAAGATCCCCCACGTCACCCCGATGAAGGTGGTGGTGATCATCGTGTCCTTCAGTCCGTGCGGGTAATCGTCGGGCATGCGGTGGTAGCGCAACGTGAGGTAGAGGAACATCACGACGAGCGAGATGATCAGCGAGAAGGCGAGAAAGACGCCGATGGCGAGATAGAGGACCGAGAAGACGACGAGGGCGATCGCGTAGAGGGGTACGTCCATCCTGGGTACGCTCCGAAACGAAGTCAAACCATGTCCACTTTCCTCTTAAACCTCACGGCGAGAGTCCGGTCCCGCGTAGATCGACTCGGCGCCATCGGCGCTCGTTCGCTTGCAACTTGCGCATCGCGGTGAAGTGCGGCGTCCAGGTCTCCAGAATGGGTCGAGGATCGGACGTCGCAGTCCCGAGCCCGGAGCTTCCCGCCGTGGTCAGCGCCACGCCACGCGGACGTCCGACATCTCCCTATCCCAAGCGCTCTCTCGGTATCTCTGACAAAGGTTTATGTGCGAACCGCCGTTGGAAGCCGTTCGATGGGTAGCGCTCGCCCTGCCTCCCGGCCTCGCCGATCCGACGACTGCAATTGCGCCCTTCCCGGGGGTGCGCCGAACCCCTCGGACGCATCGGGACGCGGCGTTGCCGGGCTGGGGACCCATTGGGGCGCCCGCGGGACGGTCGCGACCTTGTTGTTCTGGCTCGCCTTGGCGATCATGGTGGCACCCGCGTCCGCGGCCTCCGTCCTGCCATCGTCCGGACTCGCGATATCGCCCCACGCCCCCTCCCATTACGTGACCTCGGTTCCCGTGCAGGTCTCGTCGAGCGGGGTGTCCTCCTCGACCGCCGCCGGGACGTTTCCGTTGGACGCGAGCCTTCCGACGCTCCTCCATCCCCTGCCGATCCCTTCGACGGGTACGGCCACGCCATCCGCCACCCCTCAGAGCCATGTTCTGCCTCCCCAGGCGCTCTCCATTCCCACGGGAACGTTTACGGGATACGTCAACGCCACCGGCGGGCACGGACTCTCGGGGGTGACGGTCCAAGCGTACGCTGTCGGAGGCGCGCTCTGCCCCGCGACGACGTGTTCCCCCGTGACGACCAACTCGCAAGGATACTTCTCGGTCACTTGCCCGGTAGGGGCGGCCTACCTGCGGGCGAGCGTCGACTGGTGGATGTCCAACATCACCTATGCGATGTGCGTGAAGGGTGTGACCACCTACGCCGGGACGATCTTCGTGATCCACGACGCGATCGCGAGCGGGAAGGTCGAGGCGAACGACGTTTCGCACGAGACGATCTCGGGCGTGACGATCCAAGCGGAAACCCGCGACCTCCAGGTCACCGTCACCCCGGGGACCACCACCACGAACGGTGGCGCCTTCACGATCGCCCTTCCACCGGTCCCCTCGCAGATCAGCTTCAGCCCGTCGAGTCCCGCCTACCAGTCGAACACGTCGTGGACGAATGCCACCCCGTGGGAGAATGTGAGCCTCGGGGTCATCTACCTCGAGCGCAACACGGTCGTCAGCATCCAGATCTTCGATGCGATCACGGGGTCGTCAATCACGACCGGGGCCGCGATGTCGGTCTGCTCGTCCCTCACCAACACGTGCGGTCAACAGGGGAATTTCGTCACCAATGCCGGACTCTCCGCCTTCGGCCCGCCGGGCCCCGACTACGTCCAGGTGATCGCGCCCGGTTACACGGCGGGCCCGGCCTACGTCGTGGACTCTCATGCGATCGGATTCGTCCCTCGCGAGAACCGTGGGCAGACCTTCAACGCGGGTAGGGTGAGCCTCCTGCCCGAAGGCCAAATGGCCCTCAACGTCAGCCTGGGAGCCTCGTCGCAAGTGGCCAGCGTCTGGCACAGCAACGGATGGTCCACCTCCAACTCCCGCGTCCCGGGGGGGATCATGAACGGCTACTACGTGGTCCAAGCGGCTTCCCTCGACGGTTATTCGATGCCGGGGATCGTCATGAACTACTGGGGTGGCATCAATGCGACCTCCACGAGCGGAACCGCCACGATCGGCTGCGCCAGCGCGGGGGCCAGCTTCGGCATCAACGTCGGTGTCCCCCTCCTCCCTCTCCGCTCGCAGGTAACGATATATCCGGATACGACGGGTCAGTGCGTGCCCGGTGGTCCCACGTGGCCGATTCCCGGGCCTCACCCGCCCGCATGGGGCAACTCGACCGTCGTGAACATCACACCGCGGATGCTCACCGGTTCCCCCGCGTTCGGGATCCCGCTCAACATGACCGCCGGGACGTACCTCGCCGGGAACGTGAGCATCACGGGAGTGGTCGGAGGGATCGCTTCGTACAGCGTCAGCGGCTCGTCGCAGGAGGATCCCGCGCTCACCACGTTCAGCTACGTATTCGCCGGCTCCTCGAGCCCTCTGACGACCCCGTGGGAGTGCGGCCTCGTCCCGGGGACTCCCGCGCCATCGGGTTCCACCGGACATACCTTCTGTGCCCCGGTTCCGCCGGGACCGGATGAACTCAAAGTGAATGGGCCGACGAACACGCTCGAAAACTACACCTGGGCGGCCACGGCGACCACATGCTGCAACCTTTCGCAGATGCCCGCGCGACTGACGCTCACGAACACCGAGCGATGGAGTACCATCAACCTCACGGCGTTGCCTTCGTTGTATCTCCATGTCTATGCGGCCAATACGACCGTCCCGATTCCGTTCAGCACGTACCAGGTCTGCACCGCGAGCTCGAAGAGCTACCTTCCGTGCCAGAGCGGCGCGGCGAACCCGGACGGTTCCATCTTCTCCCTGGCCCCTCCGGGATGGGACGCGATCACGGTCTCCGCGTCGGGGTACTCCCCGAACACGACGTGGGCGTACGTATCGGGAAACACCTCGGTGAGCAACGTCTCGCTCACACCGCTCTCGACCTTCTACGGGCGGGTGGTCGACAACATCACCGGGCACGGCCTCGTGGAAGCGGTCGTCCAGTACTGTGCGATCTCCTCGGTCAACGGGTGCAAGACGCTGGGCGCCGGTATGACGACCACCGATGGCCATTTCAACGGTACGCTCGCCGGAGGCTGGCTTCCGTGGGCCACGTATCGGATCCAGGCGACGGCGGCCGGCTATTCATCGAACTGGGTCTGGGCGAACGCGACGATCGGAGGATTCTCGCAGGTCCCCACGATCACGGTCGCTCGCCTCGGGATCAACACGACCAACGGACTTCGACCCGTATCCCCTGCGGGGGCGATCGGGCCGGCGACGAACCTCACCCCCGCTGGCGTGTGGGTAGATGGGACGTTCATCGACAACCGGACCGGTTGGGGGGTCCAACCGTCGAGCGTCAGTGCCGTCTCGGTGGATGGGACCCAGATCGTCGGGTTCGCGAACGGCACCAATACCGGCGGCTACTTCAACGACAGCGTGCCGACCGGGGTTTACAACCTGTCGGCGACGAACCCGGGCTACTACTCGATCAACATCCAGTTCAACGCCTCGGACCGCGGATTCGTCCACCTCGGCATCATCAAGATGACGCCGTACCCGTGGGTCTCGGGCGTCGCCGCGATGAGCCCATGGGCCAACGTGTCGGTCCATTACACCGCCTCGAAGACCACGGTGACCTCCTTCACTCCCGACGCGACCGCGACGGGGTGCGACAAGTCCGGCTACACATGCGGAACGAGCGGACACCTCGATACGCTCGGCTACTTCAACGTGAGCGCTCCGTTCGGTACGAGCGACACGGTGACGATCACGGGGACGTACGGTGGCGGCGGGCCGAGCGTCTCCGGCGGGTTCAACGCCAACCTCACCCGCTTCAACCTGACCACGAACTGGACCAATCTCGTGAGCCGGCCTCCGACCCTCCTCGCCATCTTCGCAACGGTGAGCGGGGTCGTCTGGGACAACTCGACCCTGAATGCGTCGACCGGACTTCAGCAGCTGCCCGCACGCTTCGTATCGCTCTCGTTCTACGTGACCGGCAACCACAGCGGTTCGGTCGCGGTGAGCGCGGGCGGGGGAGGACAGTATTCCGTGCTCCTGCCGAGCAACCCTCCGCCCACCGTCCTCAGAATGACCGCCGTCCTCACAGGCTACTACTACCCCATCTCGCAAGCCTTCGCCGTTCCCTTGCAGGCGGGCGCCTCGTATGTGATGCCGAACCTCAACCTTTCCCGGTGGGGGTGGGTCGAGACATCGATCGTGGACAGCGTCACGCACCAAGGGGTCTCGTTCCTTGGCGTCTCCTCCACCTTCTACGATGCGCGGAACCAGACGACGTGGTCGTCGAGCGGACCCAGCAACCTGGGCGGCTGGGTCAACCTGACCGCACCCGTCGGTGGCAAGGTCGTGGTCGCCGCCGGCCCCGGCAACGATTACAACACGACCAACGTGACCGTCCAGGTGAACGAGTCGCTCACCACGTGGGCGAACGTGACCGACCTCTATGGGTCGTGGACGGGCAACCTGTCGGTTCCCCCGTGGGGATGGGTGAGGACCTTTGAAGTCAATTCGTCGATCACCCCGGACCTCCCGACCGTGGTCGATCGCGCGAACAAGCTCCCCTTGCCGTTCGCCATCGTCTCGATCTGCACGACCGACAACATCTGCGGCAACGAACCGAACACGAACTGGATGGGCCAATTCGTCGTGGATGCCCCGATCGGTCCGAAGGACACCTTCGCCGTGGGCCACCCCGGGTATCTCGCCAACAAGACCCTGATGAACGTCCATGCGGGTCAGAACTTCGTCCTCCCGCCCTACCTCTTCGGATCGGGCGGCGTCAATCTGACCGGCGATGGCGTCGTGGCCGGAGTCGTCCTGGCCTACCCGAGCGGCCTACCGGTGCCGAATGCCGTGGTCACGGTCTGTCCCCACAACGGGAACAATGCGTCCAACGGATGCTCGAGCGCGACCTCCAATGCGACGGGGATCTTCTGGGTCCTCGCACCGCCACAGTTCGACGACATCTCGGTCTCCGCCACGGGCTACGTCACCAACACGAGTGCCGCGAGCCCATGCTCGGACTGCTGGGACTGGGTCGGGACCGTGACCGTGGATGAGTACGCGTATGTCACCGGAATCGTACGGGGCCTTCCGAGCGGTATCCCGATCACGGGGGCGACGGTGGCGGCGTGCTCGACGCTCGGCTATCCGGTCGGTGCCTGCGGGTTCTACGTGGCGACCGATGTGAACGGGCACTTCCTTCTGCCGGTGCCGGCGAACACCTACGTGCTGCAGACGAACGACACGTTCTACAACTCGTCCTACCTCCCGCTCGCGCTCGTCCCGGGCCAGAGGGTCGACGTGGGCACGATCTTCCTCTCGCAGTTCGGTTGGCTGGCCGGCCAGGTCTATTCGTCGGTCACGTTCACGCCGGTCGACGGGGCCTCGGTCTACACGTGCGCTCGTTGGGCGGGCGGAATCTGCACTCCCACCACGGCCACGGATAAGGCCGGCCGCTTCACGACCTCGGGCGCGCCGGGTCCGTACCTCGTCTCGATCGTCGCGCCGGGCTACGCGGACCGTTACGTCACCGCGACGATCGTGAGCGGGGTCACCTCGACCTTGCCGGCGATCTTCCTGGACCCGCTGGGGACCGGACTCGCCTACCCGGTCACCGGTCGCGTCGTCAACGCCTCGGATCCCAGCCAGGTGATCTCGGGTGCGATCGTCGCGGCGCTCCTGAACGGAACGCCCGCGGTCTCCACCACCACGGACTCGACGGGGAGCTTCCACATGAACGTCCTGTGGGGGGCCTACAACCTCAGCGTGGTGGCGCCGGGCTACCGTCCGACCGTCCTCGCGATCCTCGTGGAGGGTTCCATCTCGGGTCTCGTGATCCAGTTGAGCATCATGACCTACAACGTCACGGGAACGATCACCGACGCCCTCACCCACCAGCCGATCGCCGGCGTCTCCCTCACGTTCGAGGGCGTCACGCTCGCGGTCACCGGGATCGACGGGTTCTACTCGATCCAACTGCCGAACGGGACGGCCCGCTTGACGGCAATGTACAACGGAGGGGGCCCGGTCCAGTACCCCCTCGTGGTCTTCACCGTGGCGGTCAACGGCGCCGGACAGACCCATGATGTGGCCCTATCCCCCCCGACCACCACGATCTACGGATTGGTCGTGGACCGCGTCACCGGGCTCGCCCTGCCCGGCGCCACCGTGGCGATCACCGGACGTGCGTCGGACGGCGTGCCGATCGACCGATCGATCACGACCGACCTCGCGGGTTCGTTCACGATCCTCATCCCGCAGGGAACGTACACGACCACGGCGAGCATCTCGGGGTACGCCTCGGCCACCCCCGTGAGCATCGATGCGACGAACGCTTCCACGCCGCTCACCCTGGAACTCGCTCCCTCCGGACAAACGGGCTCGCCGACCCCGACCGGCTCGTCCGGCTTTGTCTGGCTGCTCGGGGTGGTCGTCGTAGCGCTCGGAACCATGGCGCTGGTGGTCTTCCTGCTCACCCGACGCCCGCCGAGAGCCGGACCGGTACGTGCCGTCGCACGGCCGTCGACTGCGCCATCTCGTCGATCTACGCCGGGCACGACGGGGGGAGGCGGTTGATGTCCCCGCGTACCCCAATTCGCGACGCCGAGCGATCGAGCGACCTTCTGCACCACCGCGCCACGAGCATCCTGGTGCTGGCCGGTGCCGTCGTGCTGGTCGGGATCGCGATCCTGGGCACGATGGCGCCCGCGGGCGGAAGGCATTCCTCCACGTTCGCGAACAGCCTGTCGCCCGCGCTGACCCAAGCGCAAGCGATCGCGCCGAACGGGATCCCGGCGCTCGGCCTCGGGATCTCGGCGACGCCGCAGACGATCTGCGCCTACGGTCTCGGGACGTGCGCGGCCGGAAACGGGCTCGCGCGCGTGAGCCTGACCGCGAGCGCGGGGCCGGGAGGGGTCGTGGCGTGGCCCGCGGTCCAGGTCGCGTTCGTGATCGAGACGACGGTCTACGACGGGGTGTATGACCCCGGGGCCGGAGAACCCGGGACGGACCCCTGCGCGGCCGGGGGCAACACCGCCTGCGAGGAGTCGAACTCGGTGCCGTTCTTCGTGGCGCATGCGCAACAGATCGCGAACGCGATCGCGCAGGCGAACCCGCACAGCCAGGTCTCGTTCGCGCTGGTCGACTACTTCGCGACGA
>JBOGRS010000002.1:0-69726 GCA_050749685.1 Thermoplasmata archaeon | reverse complement strand
CGCAGTTCCTCGAGGGCGCCGTCGGCCCGATGGGTCATCCAATCCCACGTCGCCGCCCGGGACTCGGGATTCACCGACGCCCAGTAGATCATCGTGAGGATGTGGCCCCGATAGACCGCACCGGTCCCGATCAGATCGAGGCTCGACGCCACCAGCGTGGGGTCGCGGAAGGCCACGAGCGCGGACTCGAAGTGGATCGCCGTCGCTTCGTCCGGCGCCTCGGCGAGGGCGGTCACGAGACGGGCATGTTCCTCGGCCCCTCCCTGGCGGGCGTAGGCGAGCGCGACGGGGCCGCGCAGGTCCGGGTCGATCTTGTCCCAGTCGGCGAGCCGGGGCGCGAGACGGCGCGCGAAGTCGGGGTCGTTCCAAACGAGCGCTCGCGCAACGATCGACCGGAGGATGCCGTCGCGCTCCGCCTCCCCCTCGCGCGCGGTGTCGCCCAGGCGTTCCGATTGGGCGGTGAGGAAGGCCCGCATCCTCGCCTGGAAGCGCTCGTGCCACGGGAGGACCCCGAACAGCCCGACCGGTTCCCTCGGGTAGCCGGCCGCGGTGTAGTGGTGGACCGCCTCGACGATCGCGACGTAGTCCGTGGAGGTGCGCACGGCATCGATGAAGTCGAGGTAGCGCTCGAGCCCGATCTCCCCGGCGAGAAGGAACGCGTAAAGGTCCTGGAGGAGGCTCCAGCGGTGCAGCGGGGGGAGGGTGTCGAAACGCTGGCGGAGGCGGTGGTAGCCCGAGGCGTCGTAGAGGACGCGGTAGAACCCGAGCGCCCCGGGGTTGAGGTGGACCGACCCCGGATCGACGACGTCGAGATCGACCTCGGGCGTGTCGAACAGGACCCGCCGCATCTCCCCATCGGCCTCGACCAGCATCGGGATCGGCCACGGGTCCTGCGGCCCGCTCCCTCCGACGAGCGAGAAACGTTGCTGCACGAGATGCAATCGTGACCCTTCGAAATTCGCCCGAACGACCGGGAGGCCGGGTCGGCGGACCCACGCGTTGAGGAGGTCGCGCACGGGACGCCCGGCCGCGCCCTCGAGCGTGGTCCAGAGGTCGTCGCTGCGGGCGTTGCCGTAGCGGAACTTCGTGAGGTAGGCCGTCACTCCCTGACGGAAGGTCTCCTCCCCCAGGAACCCCTCGACCATCCTGAGGACGCTCGCCCCCTTGCCGTAGCTGATCTCGTCGAAGATCTGCGCGATCTCGTCGACCCTCTCGACCTCGGACTCGACGGGATGGGTGGACGGGAGCGAGTCGCCGAACAGGGCGGGGGACGTCCAGCCGAGGACGAACTCGTCGAGGGCGCCGGACCCGGGGAAGAGCCGCTCGATCATCTTCGGTTCGAGGAACGTCGCGAAGCTCTCGTTGAGCCAGATGTCGGTCCACCAGCCCATCGTCACGAGGTTCCCGAACCACTGGTGGGCGAGCTCGTGCGTGATCGTCGTGAGCGCGTCGCGTCGCTGACCGGACGTCGCATCGTCGCCAATGAGGAGCCGCATCTCCCGGAACGCGATCGCCCCCCAGTTCTCCATGGCCGCGAACGCGAGCTCGGGGACGGCGACCAGGTCGAGCTTGGCGAGGGGGTAGGGGATCTGGAAGTACTCCTCGTACGCCGGCAGGATGCGGGTCGTCCGTTCGAGGGCGAACTCGCCCTCATCGGAGCGTCCGGGGGGTGTCGCGACGGACAGGCGCACGCGCGACGCCTTCCCCCTCAGCTCCTCGAACGGCCCGATCCCGAGGTAGAAGAGATACGGGGCCATCGGTGGCGTCGGGTCGAACTTGAGGCGCTTACGCGTCCCCCGCGTCCGCTGCTCGATCACCGGGGTGTTGAAGATCACCCCGTCGTGCAGTCCGACGGTGAGGTCGAGAGCGATCGGCGCCTTCGCATCGGGTCGGTCGATGCACGGGAAGACGCGGCGCGCCCCCGTGGGGGCGCATTGCGTCGTGAGGATCGTTCCGTCCCCGAAGCGGGAGCGGTAGAGCCCGACCATCCCCTTCTCCGCCACCTTCCCGCGGAAGTCGAGCACCGCGGTCCCGATCGCTTCGGTGAATCCGTCGAGCACAATCTCCTCCCGCTCCGGCGCGTACGTGACGGTGAGCGGTCCCTGTCCGCTGCGGGCGGTCTCGATCTCGAGTCCCACCGCGTCGAGCGTCAGGGTCGGTCCGAGACCCTCGACGTCGATCTCGACCGTGCCGTGGAAGCGGAGCTCCGCGACGTCCACGACCAGGGCGAGACGGTACTCGCGCACGCGCACCGTCGGCGGGTCGTGGCTCATCGAGCGACCTTCGGCGCCCGCCGCGTTCGCACGGCCCGGCGACGGCCCGCCCACTCCGGCCGAGCACAAATACCCTCTCGGCGGCGGGCACGCGCAGGGCGCGGTCCGGGGAGGGCGTGACGCGCGGGCGAGCGCGTGCGGGCGAACGTTAAATATCGATGCACGGTGGCTTTTCTTGGCTGACGGCCAAAGCGGTGGGGAAACACCCGGTCTCATTCCGAACCCGGCAGTTAAGCCCACTGGCGTTCCGCGCGGTACTGAAGTGCGCGAGCCTACGGGAACCGTGGAAAGCTGTCAGCCTCCCCCTCACCTCCTGAGCGCACGCTGGCCCCGGACACCCTCGCGCCGGGCGAGCGGTTAAATCCCGCTCCCCCGTCCGCGCCGCCGTGTACCTGGGCGCGCACATCGGCATCGCCGCGGGCCTCGCCGAGGTGCCCGCACAAGCGCGCCGCATCGGCGGCCAGGCCCTGCAGATCTTCTCGAAGAGTCCCCAGATGTGGAACGGACCCGCGATCCCGGACGACGCCGCGGCCGCCTTCCGTGCGAACGTCCGGGCCGAGGGGATCCGGGCGACCGCGGTCCACCACGGGTACCTCGCCAACCTCGCCTCGCCGAAGACCGCGATGCTCGCCCGCTCCCGCGCCGCCTTCGTCGAGGAGATCCGTCGCGCCGAGAAGCTCGGGGTGGACGGCCTCATCTTCCACCCCGGGGCCCACCTCGACTCCGGCGCGAGCGAAGGGGTCCGGGTGTTGGTCGAGAGCCTCACCCGAGCGTTCGCCGAGGTGGCGGAGGGCCGGGTCCGCGTGCTCCTCGAGAACGCCGCGGGCCAGGGGACCGCGATGGGAACGACGTTCGCCGAGCTCGCCGAGGTGATCGATCGGGTCGGGGCGCGCGATCGCACCGGCGTGGCCCTCGATACGTGCCACCTCTTTGCATCGGGCGTCGACTTCCGCACGCCGAGCACGTACGGCGCGACGATGGACCGTCTGGAAGCCAACCTCGGGCGGGCGAGCGTTTACGCCTTCCACCTCAACGACGCGAAGCTCCCGCTCGGGTCGCGCCGCGACCGCCACGAGAACATCGGTGCGGGGGAGATCGGCACCGAGGGGTTTCGACCCCTCGTCAACGATCCCGTCTGGTCGAAGGTCCCGGGGTATCTCGAGACGCCGCTCGACGATCAGGGTTACGCGAAGTACGAGCAGGACCTGAGGACCTTGCGGAGCCTCCTCACCGACGGTCCCACGCCGCCCGCGACCGGGCGACCGGCGCGGGCGGCGCGTTCGCGCCGGGCCTCGGGCCCAACGCCTAAATAGACTCCCCTGTCTGAGCGCGCCGCCGATGGTCCCGGACGCGCCGCCCGACCTCGTGAACCAGCTCGCCGCGACGGCGAAGGAGATCCGGCGCGACATCATCCGGATGACGTTCGCCGCCGGGAGCGGTCACCCGGGAGGGAGCCTCTCGGTGACCGACCTCGTGACGGCACTCGTCTTCCACGAGCTCAAGATCGACCCCGCGCGACCGTCCTGGGACGAACGCGACCGGCTCGTGCTCTCCAAGGGCCACGCCGCCCCCGCGCTCTATGCCGCCCTGGCCCACCGCGGCTTCCTCCCGGTCTCCGAGCTCGCGACGCTCCGTCAGCTCGGGAGCCGCCTCCAGGGTCACGTCGACCGAAAGAAGCTCCCGGGCATCGAGGCATCGACCGGCTGCCTCGGCCAAGGGATCGGGATGGCCGTGGGCATGGCCCTCGATGCGCGGCTCGCCCACCGCGAGAACCGCGTCTACGCGATCATCGGGGACGGGGAGGCCCAGGCCGGGCCGACGTGGGAGGCGATCTTGGCCGGGGGGCACTACGCGCTCGACAACCTCGTCGTCCTGCTCGATCGCAACGGCTACGAGACGGACGGCAGCACCGAGTCGATCATGGGGATCGAGCCGATCGACGAGAAGCTGCGCGCCTTCCGCTACGAGACCCTCGTCATCGACGGCCACGATTTCGGGGCGATCCTGGGCGCGCTGGCCCGGGCCCGCGAGGTCAAGGGCCGTCCAACCGCGATCGTCGCCCGGACGGTCAAGGGCAAGGGGGTCTCCTTCATGGAGAATACGCACGTCTACCACGGAAAGCCGCCGAGCCGGGCCGAGGCGGAGAAGGCGCTCGCGGAGCTGGGGGGAAGCCTCTGATGGCGGAGGCCCCTTCCGTGGCGGCTCCCCGCTCGACCGAGAGCCTTCGGGACGCCTACGGGCAGACGCTGGTCGAGCTCGGCGCGAAGGACCCCGGCCTCGTCGTCCTCGACGCCGACCTCTCGGGGTCGACGCGGACCCAGCTCTTCGGCAAGGCGCACCCCGAGCGGTTCTTCAACGTCGGCGTGATGGAGCCGACAATGATGAGCCTGGCCGCCGGCCTCGCCCTCGGAGGCCGGACGGTCTTCGCCAGCACCTTCGCCGTCTTCGCGGCGGGCCACGCCTACAACATGATCCGCCAGTCGATCTGCTACAACGAGGCGAACGTCAAGATCGTCGCGACCCACGGGGGCCTCCTGGTCGGCGGCGACGGCGGGACCCACGAGATGCTCGAGGACATCGGGCTCATGCGCGGACTACCCCACATGACCGTCGTCGTTCCCGCCGACGGACCGACGACGCGTTCGGCGGTACGCGCGATCACCTCGTTCGACGGTCCCGCCTACGTCCGCCTGACTCGCGAGAACCTCCCCGTCGTCACCGACGGGAGCTTCGTGTTGGGCCGCGCGGCGGAGCTCCGGGGAGGGTCGGACCTCACGATCGTGGCCGTCGGCGCCCTCGTCGCGCGTGCGCTCGACGTGGCCGAGGAGCTCCACCGGGTCGGCGTCGAGGCCCGCGTCCTCGACCTCGCGAGCGTCAAGCCGTTCGATGCGAAGGCGATCCTGCGCGCCGCCCGCGACACCGGTGCGATCCTCACGATGGAGGAGCACACCGTCCTCACGGGGATCGGGAGCATGGTCGCCTCGGCGACCTCGGAGAACTACCCGGTCCCGGTGCGGAGGGTCGGAGTCCCGGACGTCTTCGGCGAGTCGGGCGATCCGTGGGCCCTCATGGACACGTACGGCCTCTCGAAGGAGCACGCCCTCGAGGAAGCCTGGGAGCTCCTCGCCCTGAGGGGCAAGGTTCAGTAGCCGGTCGGCGGTAGGGCGGAACGATCAAGGGGTGGTCAAGCGGGTGAAGCTCTTCCTGGACACGGCGAGCATCGCGGAGATCCGAACGATGTGGGAGGTCGGCATCCTGGACGGGGTGACGACCAATCCTTCCCTCGTCGCCAAGGAGGGCCGCAAGTTCGAGGACGTCCTCCGTGAGATCTGTGCGCTCGGGGTGCCGTCGGTCTCCGCCGAGGTCGTCGGTACCGAGGTGGCCACGATGCTCACCGAAGGACGCCACCTTCGCGGTCTTCACCCGTCGATCTACGTGAAGGTCCCGATGACCCCGGCCGGGCTCGCCGCGACGAAGATCCTCGCGTCGGAGGGGACTCGGGTCAACATGACCCTCGTATTCTCGGCCAACCAGGCCCTCCTCGCGGCCAAGGTGGGCGCGACGTACGTGAGCCCATTCATCGGACGGCTCGACGACCAGGGGCAGGACGGTATGGAGCTCATCCGCGACATCGTGCAGATCTACCGGAACTACCGCTACCCGACCCAGGTCTTGGTCGCGTCGGTCCGCCATCCGGTGCACGTGCTCGATGCCGCCAAGATCGGCGCGGACATCGCGACCATGCCCTTCTCGGTCATGGAGAAGCTGGCCCATCACCCGCTCACCGACCTCGGCCTCGCGCGCTTCCTCAAGGACTGGGAGAAGGTCCCGAAGGCGTGAGGCCGGGCCCCGAGAGCGCCCCGGCACCGCGGTTATATCGCGGACCGGCGTCGCACCGTTCCACCGGCCGTGCCCGACGAACCCCTCCTCGAGAAGTACCTCCGACTGACGGCGGAGGCGCTCGAGCGCGTCACGGTCGCCCCGCCCCAGAACTCGTTCCTCGTCGGGGCCTCCGAGGACTTCCTTGGCATGGCGCGCGCGTACCTGGCGGACGCGCGTCACTTCCGCGAGCAGGGCGACCTCGAGCGCGCCCTCGCCGCAGCGAGCTACGCGCACGCCTGGCTGGACGCCGGGGTCCGCCTGGGGCTCCTCGATGGAGGGGGCGATAACGTCCGGTTCACCCCGTTCCGGTGAACCCCCGGACCCCCCCGTCGCCGAGGAGGTCGTGACCGCGATCGAGGCGCACTTGCGCCAGCGTGAGGTGCGCCGGGACGAACTCTACCAAAGGGCGCGCCAGCTGCGTCGGACCGCCCAGGGCGCGATGGTCCACCTTCACGAGGGCCGTGATGTCGTGGCCGAGATCGCCCAGGTGCGTAACGGCACCCGCGCCCTCGCTAGCGCCATCGCGGGCGAGGCACGCAGCGACGAGGGGATCGTCCAGGATGCGCTCCAGGAGGGGGTCGAGGCGTGCCTCCTGGGCGGGATCGTCGCCCCGGGGCCGCTCCCGGGCCCGGACGCGCTCGGCGTCGCGCCCGAGGTCTATCTTCTCGGGCTGGGCGACGTCGTCGGGGAGGTGCGACGCCTCGCGCTCCACCGGCTCGCCGCGGGCGAGGTCGACGCCGCGGAACGCTACGTCCACCTCATGGACCAGCTCTACCGGACGCTGATGCGCTTCGACACCACCCGCAGCATCGTGTCGCTCAAGCCGAAGCAGGACGCCGCGCGCGCGATCCTGGAACGCACCCGCGGCGAGGTGACGATGGCCCGTCTCCTTTACCGGGCGCGCCTCGCTCCCCCTTCGGCGCCCTCCGAGCACCCATGACGAACGTGCGACGGACGATCGGGGTCATCGGGGGCTCGGGCATCACCGAGATCTTCGACGGCGTGGAATCCACCCTCCATGAGGTCGCGACCCCCTGGGGCGCGCCGTCCGGCCCGATCCGGGAGGGGAAGGTCGGGAACCTCAAGATCCTCTTCCTTCCGCGGCACGGGCCCGGGCACTCGATCCCGCCGCATCGGGTCAACTACCGCGCGAACGTCGACGCGCTGCGTGCGCTCGGCGCCGAGGCGATCGTCACCGTGAGTTCGGTGGGCTCCCTGCAGCCCGACCTTCCCCCGGGGACCTTCGTCCTTCCGTCGCAGTTCGTCGATCTCACGAAGCAACGGCCGACCACCTTCTTCGATGGAGGGAAGGTCTACCATGTGTCGCTCGCCGATCCGTTCTGCCCCGACCTCACGCGAGCGGCGGTCATGATGGGCGACGCCGCCGGGACCCCCTTCGTCCCGGGGAAGACGTACGTCTGCGTCGAGGGCCCACGATTCTCGACCCGGGCCGAGTCGAAGTACTTCCGCTCGTTCGCGGACGTGATCGGGATGACGCTCGTCCCCGAGGTCACCCTCGCGCGCGAACGGGGGCTGTGCTACCTGTGTCTCGCGATGGTCACGGACTTCGATGTGTGGGCGGAGCGACCGGTGGACGCCAGGACGATCGCCGAGGTCGTGCGCCGCAACTCCACCCGAATGCGGTCGACGCTATCGCTCCTTCTTCCCCGACTCGACGGCCCGATCGAGTGCGCGTGCGCCCGCGCGCTCGACGACGCGGCGCTGTGAGACGGCGTCGCGACCGGCGCCTAGCGCGCGGCGCCGCGGCGAACGGTCATCGGGATCATGTTGGCGGCGAACTCCGCCTCGGCGATGGCGACGGGGTCGATGAGCGACGTGGGCACCTCGATCAAGATCGGTGCTCCGAGCGAGATCTGGAGGGCCCGCGCCCCGAGGATCCGGGCCCGTTCGAAGCGGGTGTACTCGATGACGCCCCGGGCGACCGTGGAACCGGAGCCCGTCACTGGTTCACCACTCGGGGCCGCGGACAGAACTGCGGCCGGCAAGGGCCCGCCCACTCGACGCACTGTATTTACCCTTTTGCGTCGCCTGGGGCCGGACGTACGAAGGGCGATCCGGGCCCTGCGGGAGCCCGGGACGAACGAGCGTGAGGGGGTGGGAGGCGTCACGCGGTCCCGCGACCCGGTGCCGGCGGGTTGGGCCGGACGATGGGCTCGAGTTGCGGGAAATCCGCCTCGAGGCGCTCGCGTCCGATCCGCTCGCGTTCGGGAGCACATGGGCGCGAGAATCCCCACGGAGCGCCGGTGAGTGGCAGGAGATCGCACGTCGATCCTCCGTCTCCTCAAGGGACACCATTTGGGTGGCCGAAGCGTCCGACGGTGGGTTCGTCGGCATGGCGGGGCTCTTCTGGCAGGAGGACCGCTTCCACGTCTGGGGCATGTGGGTGACGCCCGAGGTCCGCGGACAGGGCGTGGGCCGGGAGCTTCTCGCGAACCTTCTCGCCTGGGCCGGCGACGTCGCACCGTCGGCCGAGGTCGTCCTGGGAGTCCATCCGGGGCACGTTGCCGCCGTCCGCCTCTATCGTCGCTGCGGCTTGGTCGCGACGGGACGGGTGGACCCCTTGGGCCACGCGGACGGCGAGGTCGTGCACGAGATGCGCTGGACGCGCACGTCGCCCCCGTGACGGGCCCCCCCCTCGGAGGGAACGTTCTCCGCGCGCCGCCCCGACCTATTCGGCGCCCGCCAGCGTCCCCGTCGCCGAGGGCGCGGCCGTCGGTTGGGGGAGGCTGATCAGGCCGAGGAAGAGCAGGATGATCCCGAAGAACTCGGCATAGTAGAGCGCGACCGGGAACGACGCGATGTAAAGCGTGCCGCCCGCGCCGAGGACGAGGGCACCCCCCACGAGCAGGAGTGTCTGCCACCTCCAGGAACGGCGGAGGGCGAGGATCGACGCGGCGACCAGGACGATCGTCGCGGGTCCGGTGACGAGCGAGGAGACGACGAGGAGCAGGACCGGCGGGTTGCCGGTGATGATCCCCTGCGACACCATCGTGGCGGGAAGCGGTGTGATCGCACTAAAGAAGCCGGTGACGGCGCAGGTCGCGAGCGTCCACGCCGTGTACGCGCTCTCGAGGCGGGGGCTACGGAGAACGCGGGTCGCTCCGAGCGAGAGGACGCCGACGATCGCGGCGGAGAAGAAGACGTAGGCCTGGAGGATCGGGCTCGAAACGACACCCAGAAAGACGACGAGCTCGACGGCCATCGCCGCGGCCGCGAGGGCAATGCCCGCGGCCCACGCGAGATCGACGCGACGCCGGCTCCGGCCGAACTTGAGGAAGCCACGGACCGTCAACGTGGCGAGCAGGAGGAAGAGGCCGGCGAGCGATCCCGCGATGACCATCGCTTCCGCGTCCACGTGGGCTCCCGAAACGACGGCCGGTGGGGCGCGCGGCATTAAACCCCGTTCGTACGAACCGGGCGCGGCGGGCCGATCCGACTCATCGCCCCGGGGCGGTCCCGTGAGGACGCGCGGAGCTCTCGAGCAGCTCTTCGGACGGCGGTCCGAGCGCCCCCGCATAGCGCCGGAACAGGAGCGCGCCCGCGAGCGTCGTGACGACGGCCATCAGGATCACCTCGCCGAACATCTCCTGGGTGAGGACGCCCGTGGAGAGGCCGATCCCTCCGACGATGAGGCCGATCTCGCCGCGGGGGATCATGCCGACGGCGACGGCCCGGGCGGGGGGCATCGTCCCGAGACGCACCCGGGCGAACGGATAGACCCCGACCACCTTTCCGAGCGCCGCGATGACCGCGATCGCCAGGGCCGCGATGAGGAGGGTCGGGTCCGTGAGCAAGTGCACGTTGAACTCGGAGCCGACGACGACGAAGAAGAGCGCGCCGAACACCATCAGCATCACTCCGGCAGTGCGGCGGGTACGTTGGGCGACGACGCTCTCGGCGACGGCGAGGCCGGCGATGTACGCACCGACGATCGGCGAGAACCCGAGGGCGAGGACGACGGCGATCACGACGAACAGGAGCGCGAACGGCAGGTTCTCGACCTCGCGGAGCACGCGTACCCGCAAGAGGCGTGGCACGACGACGACCGCGACGAGGAGGAGGACGAGCCATCCCGCCACCGACAAGGTCGCGCTACGGGCGATGTCGAGCACGTTGAGCTCGCCCCCGAACGTCGCGAGGACGACGGAGAGGAGAACCAGGGCGACCACGTCGTCGAGCGCGGCGACGTTCATCAGGAACTGCGCGCCGTGAGCGTGGGTCAGACGGGCGCTCTGGATGAGCGACGCCGCGACCGCGGCGCTCGTCGCGGCCGCGGCGACCGCGATGAGGAGCGCGGCGTCGAGCGGATAGATCCTCGACATGAGGAGGAAGACGAGGCCGAACGGGACGAGGTCTCCGGCGATGGCCGCCGCGACGGCGTATCGGCCGGCACGGCGCAGCGACGAGAATCCTCCTCCGAGTCCGGCCACGAAGAGGAGGAGGATCGCCGAGAGGTCGGCGAACAGGAGGAGCCCCGACCCTTGCTGAAACAGCGGGACGCCGAGCCAGCCGTCGAGGGTCCCCCCGAGCGCGTAGACGCCGAGGGTCATGCCGACCAGAAGGTCCGCGACGATCTCGGGAAGGCCGATGCGGCTCGTGAGCGTGTGGACGACCTGGGCGAGGGCGAGGAAGATGAACACCTCGAGCAGGACGAGGGTGTCGTCGGGCGTGAGCAGGGCCATCGGCGGTGGGGCGATGGCGCGACCCGTGATTTAAGGGGATGCTGGGGGTGGCCCCCCCGGCGGCGGGCTTCAGTCGCCCGTCACGTCCACGAGGAACTCGCGGATCGTCTTCAGGAACTCTCTCGGCTGCTCGAGGATGGCGAGGTGGCTGCTCTGCGGCAGGACCCGAAGGTGCGCCGGCACGATGCGGTCCGCCATCTCCCGGGACGCTTCGAGGAAGAAGTCGTAGCGGCCGACGAGGACGAGCGTCGGCACCTCGATCTTCGAGTAGTACTTCTGACCGTCCCAACGGGCGATCGTCCCATCCAACGCGAACTCGTCCCCGGTGCGCGTCATCATCGTGCGGTAGACGACCGCGTGGGTCTTGGTCGCCTTGAGATCGCCCGGCGTGCCCATCAGGAACCGACGGGCGAACGGTCGCGCGATCTCCTCGGTGAGCTCGGCGTACTCCTTCGAGTCGAACTTGCGCGCGCGCTCGAGCTCGACGAGTCGGCGGTGCTGGGGGGGCGTGGCGTGCTCGCGGATCAATCGGTTGGCCTGACGGACCTCGGCCGCGCTCCCGGCGGTCGCCGCGAGGAGCAAGGAGGTGAGGTTCTTCTGATAGCGGTGGGCGTACTCGAGGGCGACGAACCCACCCGCGGAGTACCCGAGGAGATGCAGTTCGTCGATGTCGAAGGCGGCGCGCAGGGCCTCGACGTCCTCCGCGAGGTTCGGGACCGTGTACGCGTTCGTTCGGGCCGGAGTCCAGGACTTCCCCACGCCGCGAGGGTTGAACAGGATCACCCGAAGGTGCGTCGTCGCGAGCTGGAGGAGGCCGCGGAGGTAGTGGTAGGTCATCCCGGGACCGCCGGGGTGGACGAGGAGGGTGGCCGGCCCTCTCCCCTTCGAGACGTACTCGAACGACCGATTGCCCCGAACGGTCACCCGGCGTACGAGGGCCATGTCGGCGGAATCACATCGTCAGGATAAACATCGCGCTGGCGAGACGATGGCCCGGGAGATCGTCCGGCGGGCGCGCCGCCCACCGACGGGACGGGGAGAGCCGTGCGGATCATCCTCCGCCGAACGTCACGATCGCGTCGGTGGCGAACCCCAGGATGAAGCCGAGGACCACGCCGATCCACGCGTAGCTGCGGGTCGCGAGCACCATCATCGGCCGCACCATCTCGAGCACGACGTAGACGATCGCACCGGCCGCCATCCCATAGAACAGGATAGAAAGCGGAGCCGAATAGACGAGGCTCCCGGCCATCGTCCCGAGGAAGGTCGGTCCCCCTCCGACCAATCCGAGCACGAGGAGTCGGCGACCGGAGTAGCTGCGGGCGGCGAGCATGCCGGGACCGAGGATGCCGAACCCCTCGGTCGAGTTGTGCGCGGCGAATCCGATCACGAGGACCGTGCCGGCCGCGACGGCCCCGCCCGCGTACGCCGTCCCGATCGCGAGACCTTCCGAGAAGTTGTGGAGGCCGATCCCGATCGCGATCATCATCGAGATCGCGAGCGGATCGATTCCGTGGCGTGCGACATCCCCCGTCGTCGGTGAGGAGGACACGGACGTGGGACTTGCCCGTGCGAGGCGGGCGTAGTACGCCCTTTCGAAACCGGCGAGCGAAAGGAACCCGACGCTCCAGCCGACGAGCAGGATCGCGATGTAGGCGAGGGCGAGGGGGCCGTTGCTCCCTCCCTGCGCCGGAATCAGCGGATTGATGATCTCGTTGGCGTTCTTGAGGACGTCGTAGAAGAGGAAGAGCAGGATCCCGCCCGCCAGCGCGCTCAGGAAGGCGCGCGCACCGGCGGAGGAGCTTCGGCGTAGCCCGAAGGCGAGCCCGAGAAAGATCGTGAAACCCGCGAACGCTCCAAGGGCGAGGATCTGTGCTTCGCTCAGCCCCGTCACGTCGCCCCTTCCGCCGGCCATCCCGGGGTGGCTATTTAGTGGATGCGCACGTGAAGCAACTACATTTAAGTTCACGATGTGAATTTCTCTCCCTATGCCGAGCGCTCACATTTCGGCCGTGCGACCGTGTGTCCCGGCGCCGACCTCCCTCGTACGGCTGGTCCAGGCGCTCGCCGCCCGTGAGGGCGTCGAGCAACTCGGACTCTCCTCCCGTCGGGTGGCGGAGCTTCTCGGTATCGCCCCCTCGGCGGTGTCGCAGTACCTCTCGGGGAAGCGACGTGAAGAGGGGTTCCTGCGCTTCTCCACCGATGATGCGGCGCGCGCGATCGCCCGAAAGACCCTCGAACGGCTCATCCGCGCGCACGAAGAGGGACGAAGTCCGGTCCATGTGGTCTTGGAGGAGGCCGTCGCGCTCGCGGAGCTGACCGACCACCCGCGCCGGACGTCCCCCGGCCACGCCCCGCCGTCGAGCGCTCCGGTCGATCCTCGCCTTCGCCAGCTCTCTCGGTGGATCCGTCAGCGAGTGAGGGCCGAACAGGTGGCGGTGACCGAATGCATGCGGCTCGCCCAGCGCGCGCGCGACGAGCTCACGCGGGCGATCCTCCGTCAGATCGCTTCCGATAGCCTTCGACATGCCGAGATCGTCACCTCGCTCCTACCCTACATCGACCGCGGGGTGACCGGCGCCTTCGCCGCCGGGATCACGCGCAAGGAGATCGAGGCGCTGATCGAGGGGGAGCGAAGGGCGGAGTCCCAGGCAGATGCCGGTCTCGCGCATCACCTTCAGGGCACGATGGCCATCTTGGTGGCCAGCATGGAGGCGGACGAGCGCAAGCATACCGAACTCCTGCGGGGCCTTCTGTCGCAGGGCTTCCGCACGTAACCTCCCGGACCCCCGTCGACCGCGCCGATCCAGCTCGACGGGGTCGTCGCACTCACGGGCGTGCCGCGACGATGCACCGTGGAGGGGGCGGTGGATTCTCACGGCGCGCGGTTCCCGCAGCTTTCGGACAAGGCTTTTTATCCGCCCCCCGTGAAAGAAGGATCACCGTTGCCCGAAGTCATTTCGGACCTCGAAGAGCTTCCGCTCGGCGCGCATTGCCTCAGCCTCCACGCGGACCGCACGGAGGCGGCGGATCACGCAGTCCGGTTCCTCGCTGGAACGCCGGAAGGAAAGGCGCCGTCGTTCTGGGTGACCGACCCCGGTCTCGCGAACTACTACAGCGAACGGCTCGTCGAGGCCGCCCCCGCGTGCATCGGATGTGTGCATGTCCTCGAGGGCGAGCAGGTGAGCCCGATGGAGGGCAAGCTGCGGCCCGCGCCGGCGATCCGCGAGTTCCTCGGTGCGCATCCGGGAGGTGTTTCCGCCGGGGCCGACACGATCAGCCAGTACTGGACCTCCGAAACGGTCCCGGAGCATCTCGAGTACGAGGCATGGTTCCAGGAGCAGCCCCGCGAGGAGTCACGGTTCATCTGCCCGTACGACCTTCGACGGATCCCCCAGGGCGATTGGCCGCGCACGCTGCGGGAGCTCGGGAGCCACCACACGCACGTATCGCTCTCCCGATCCTCGGATCCGGGCGCTCGCCTCCTGGAGCTTTTCGTATTCGGCACCCGCGCCGAGATCCCGAAGGAGCTCGCGGCGACCCTTCTGTGGGCGCGGGTGAACTCTCTCGTCGTCCTGGAGGGGGAGTCCGAAACTTTACAGCTCACCTCCGCAGGAGAGGCAATCGTCCAAGAGTGGAGCCGGACCGCCTCGGTCGATTGGTAGGCAGGCCGGAGTCCCTCGGGCGCGGCGGCCCGCTTCCGGCGTCGGGCGGACGGCCGGAATCGGTCCGGAACGCCCCGGGGCGCGTTCGAGAGCTTGCGAAGTCGCTCCGTTGCCATATTGTTGACAAGACGCTCCCAAAGGTTTAAGCCGGGGGCTTGATGCCCTCACCGGTAAGGGGATCGTCGTTCAGCATTCGAGGTCTGGGGGAGCCTCCCCCCATCCCTCACGCCGGGACCGGGGATCCCGGACGTGCGGCTCGAACCCGGGCTCGAGCGCGAGCCTTCTACGGCTCGAGATCGACCGCGGGAGTCGATCCCCTTCGCCCGTATACGAATTAGGAAGGACGGAAATGTTCGACGTGGAGCGCGAAATCCAGACCCGCCAGGAACGACTTGTCGATGTGGCCGCGTCGCTCCGGGCCGCAGGAATTGCCTTCCCGATCGCTCGGGTCGGGCATGCGATCGATCAATTAGCTCACGCCGGGCGGACCGACGCCGCGCTCCAGCTTCTGGGATTGGCGGAAGGCCTGGCCGGCCGCCTCACGGAGGGCGCATCGCCGATCTTCGCGTTGCGGGAGGAGGGGACGCGGATCCGGTCGGCCGCCCGCGAGGCGATGCCGTCCACCGTGTTGGATTCCGGGCCCTCCGCCTCCGCGATGCACGCCTCGGACTCGGGAGATGGATTCGGGCTCCGCGAGGCGGAGCGACGCGCCCGCGAGGAATTGCGCATCGTCCGGCAGCGTGCGCGTACGACGATCCTTCGATCGGCCATCGCGATGGGCCGCAGGATACGCCGCGCCTCACCCTCGCCTGCCCGCGACGCCGCGATCGGGTCGGCGCTCGTCCTCCTCTCGAGCGCGGCGCGAGCGGACGACCTCACCGCGCTCTTCGCCGTGCACCGTGAGCTGCGTAGCTTGGCCCGAGCACCTCGCCGCGCCTCCCCCCGCCCTGCCGGGCGGGCTGGGGTCGGGCCGGCGCCATCCTCTCGGAGCTCCGCGTGGACGCCCCTTGCTCGGGACCAGGGTCCGGGGCCGGCCGGCGAACGGACCGCGCGCTCGGGGGGGCGATCGGCCCGTAGACCTCCCAGCATCGCGCTTCGGGCCACGACCGCCTTCGCCCTCTGCCTCCTCATGGTCATCGGGGGCTTCCAGGCCGTCGGTGCGGCCCGAGCGCTGACCACCCCCGCGATCTCGGTGAGCGGGATGAACCCCACGACGGCCACGGCCGGGGTCCCGATGACGGTCTTTGCCAACATCACGGGCGGAGTGCCGACCTCCACGGTCGCGGGTACCTTTTCGGGATACCTCCTCCTCTGGTTCTACGGGCAGACGAATTCGACCGGCGCCATCGGCTACGACAAGTCGATCGTCCCACCGCCGGCCGGTTGCGCCTCGGCCGGATCGATCTGCACCTCCTCGGAGGAGGTATCGTTCACCCACACCTACGCACGTTCCGGCTCGTTCGCGATCTCCCTCACGGTCTACGACGCGGAAGGAGACTACCAGATCGCGACCGATGTCGCGAACGTTCTTCCTCCCGTGCTCCACCCGTCGATCACGACCAACGTCACGACGGCGAACGAGGACTCGCCGATCGAGTTCACCGGGGCCGCGACGACCACGCCTGCCTCGTACGAGTCCGACGCCCTCGCCTACCGCTGGGACTTCGGCGACAACAACTCGACGTGGGGCAACCCGGTCGCGCACGCCTACCGTGATGCCGGAAACTACGTGGTGGGGGTCACCGTCTACGACAACCGCACCGGCGCGGCCAACCAGAGCTTCCGCTCCGACATCAGGGTCGTGAACCCTCTCCCCAATCCCGTGATCACCTTCACGACGTCCTCGCTCACCCTCGACACGTACGCCGAGGACACCAACGTGACCGTCTCGGGGGCGGCCACGACGGATGTCCCACCGGATGTTCCTCACCTGCGCTACTGGTGGGACTTCGGCGACGGGACCCTGGGTGCCGGGATCACCGCGTCCCACGTTTACACGGAGAGCGGGACGTACGCCGTCACCCTAAGGGTCACCGACGAAGAGGGCGCGACGGCCTTGACCGAGACCACGGTCACGATCGTGAACCCCCCGCCGGGCGCCAGCGCGGGCGCGACGCCGGTGGCTCCGTACGTGGTCGGAGCCGTGATCCCGCTCAACGGTACGGCCACCGTCGACGTCCCAACGGACCTTCCCGGTCTCAACTACTCGTGGTCCACGTCCGTCCCGAACGTCTCGGACGCCAGCGCGTCGAACGGGGTCATCGGCCGGACGGCGTACTTCGAGCCCGGGACCTACACCGCCAACCTCGCGGTCACGGACGAGGAGTCGCTCACGTCGCACGACTCCACCTCGCTCGTGGTGTCCGACGTGAACCCGAACGTCGGCCTCTACTCCGCCTACACGCTCGCCAACATCACCCTCACGATGAAGGGGACCCCCGGCAACACGCTCAACGTGAGTGTGCTCGAGAACGGGCGCCTCATCGCATACGGCCTTCTCGTGCGCGCCCACGGCGACCCGAGGAACGATGTCCTCACGCTCACGAACGTTCCCATCCAGCTCGCGGACAACGACACGATCCGGATCGCCTACGTCGCACCGTCGAGCGGCACGATCAAGGGCGCGAACCCGGTCGACCTCACCGTCGACTTCTGGGGCAATGGAGGTTCGTGCGCGACCACCTACTCGAGTTCGATCTGTTCGTCCCAGCTCTACACGCATCGGTTCATCGCCTCCCAGACGGCCACCACCATCTGGAACATCGACGGGAACGCAGCGTCCGTGGGACAGCTCGTTTTCCTCAAGGCGCAGGTCTTCTCGCCGTCGCGGACCCATCTCACGACGATCTGGAACTTCGGGGACGGGGCGTCGTCCCGCATCGCGACGGCGATTCCGCTCACGGCGGAACCCACCCTCGGGACGATCGCCGTCGCCCACCGCTGGCTTCCGGGGGGCTCCTACGAGCTCGGCCTGAGCGTGGAGGACGACTATGCCGGGAGCTTTGCGTCCACCATCCCCGTCGTGGAGAGCGGGGACGCGAGCGTCGCGGACGTGGCTCCCACCGTCCAGCTGGTCGTCCCGGACCGCATCGCTCAGGTGCCGCACATCCCTCTCAATGCGACGATCACCTCGCTCAATTACAGCTCGACCTCCTTCGGCGCGACCTGGGCGTTCGGGGATGGCGGGACGAGCCACCAGTCCGGCGTCGGCCCGCTCGCGACGATCACGCACCTCTACCGATACTCGGCGACCAGCTACGCGCTCGCCCTCTACGTGTCCGATGGCGCTCTCGGGTACACCACGGTCAGTTGGCAGTTCGTGAACGTCACGAATGCGCCGCCGATCCCGACCTTCACCGGACCCGGCGGCTCGATCGCGGAGTTCACCTCCGTCGCGTTCGACGCCACGAGCAGCGTCGACTATGCCGGTGCCGCGCCGGGGGGGAACCTCTCGTTCCACTGGACGTTCGGCGACGGCCAGCCGAGCGGTGCGCTCGTCGGAGCCGGTCCGATGGTCGAGCACACCTTCACGAGCGAGGGAACGTTCCCGGTCACGCTCACCGTCACGGACGATGAGGGTCTCTCGGCGTCGACGACGCACAACGTGGTCGTTTCGGACGCGTCCGTCGGGGTCACCCTCTCCGATCGATCCGTGACGGTCGACGAGTACGCGCTCTTTGCGCCGCGCTCGGTGGGAGGCGCGCCAGCGGACCTCGCCCGCATGAGCGGCGTGTGGGATTGGGGCGACGGGACCCCCTCGACCGGCGGACTCACGACCGGACACACCTACGCGGCTCCCGGAACCTACACCCAAACGCTCACGCTGTCGACCGAGGACGGTAGTCCAGTGGGTGAGGCGAGCGCGACCGTCACGGTCGTGAACCAGCCACTGACGGTCGTCCTGCCCTACGATGGGTTCACGGTCTACGGTGTCAACCACACCGCGCCGTTCATGGCGATCGTCCTCGGTTCCGCGGCGGACCGGGCGAACGTGTCCCTGTCCTTGAGCTACGCGTGGACCTTCGGCGACGGCTCCGGTGGCACCACCACCTCCGGTTCCCTCGTAGGCACGGTCGGGCACACCTACACGGAATCTGGGAACCCGGTCCTGGCCGTCCAGGTGAGCGCCTCGGACGGACGGACCGCGACCTCCTCGGCCCAGCTCATCTCCGTTCCCAACTGGGATGGCGACGGGATCCCGGACGAGTACGCCACGCTCTTCCTGCACCTCGCCCCGGGCAACGACGCGAACTCGGGAACGGGGCTCACGGACTTCATGCGGACGTTCATCGTCGGTGGGCAGGCGAGCAACGCCGACACCGACCATGATGGCCTCACCGACTTCCAGGAGGTCTTCGGGACGGTCACGGGTTACGTCTCGAACCCGCTCGACCCCAACTCCGCCGGGGACAGCATCCTGGACGGTTCCCATCAGTTCAGCGACGGTTTCTCGTCGACGGAGGTCTCGAGCTTCGCCACCTCGGGCGTCGTGACCATCCCCTCGGTACAGCATCCGGGCTCGAGCGCGTCGATCCGCTCCGTGACGCTCTACGACGAGATCGTCTCACCGGACCTCGCGTCGCTCTCCGTCGAGCTCATCAACATCGGGGGCGGGGTCTTCCCCGTCCTCGGAACGACGGTCGCGTTGGGTACCCCGACCGCTCCGGTGAGCGAGATCCCGCTGTTCAACAACACCCCCGTCGGTGGGGCCGTGACGAACTATTCGTCCTCGGGCCTCACCCTCGCGGAGTTCCAGTCCCGCGCCAACTGGGACCTTGCCGTCTCGGGCGGTCCGGGAACGATTGAGAACGCTCAGATCGTCATCCAGTACTACACTGATCCTACCCGTGCGGACCCGTACGCCTCCGGCCTCGTGACCGGTGGGGAGATCTCGATCCCGGTTTTCAACTGCACCGAACCTATCGGATCGAACTACACCGTGTTCGACGGCCGGACGATGTCCTACTCGACGGTGAACTACTACCCGTACACGGAGCAGTACTGGAAGCTCTCCGTCGTCCAGGGCCTCCCCTACTACCCCTCCGTCAACGTGAGCTACGCGCGGGGATCGGCGAGCGGCTGCACGGTGTCCGATCCCCACGCGTGGGCTACCTACTACGGGGATCGCCAGTTCCACATCCCGCCGTGGGCGGTCCACTTCTCGGACCCCACCCTCACCGACGGCATGAAGGCCTACGGCCGCGCCATCTACGATACCACGGCGAACCACGCCCTCTCGTCCTCCGCCAACGCCTACGTCGCGTCGGAGGCCTCCACCTACCCCTGGGACGGGCTCGCCTACGCCGGTCCGCTCAACCCTACGACGGGGAGCACCGGGACCAACGGTGCACTCGACAGCCTCGCCGTCAACCCGACGAGCGGCCCGAAGATCCTCGGCGTCTACCTCAAGACGGCGACGAGCGGGTGCATCTCGATCTTCGATTTCGGCGCCGATTCGAACGCCGGCGGTGTCGTCCAGATCCAGGCATCAAGCTATCCCGGCTCGCCATCGATGTACACGCCGACGGTCGGAGGCTCGAACGACTATTCGTTCGGGGACACCTGCGTCCACTGGTCCTACTCGTACTACGTCGGCTACCAGCTTCCCGTCGATCCGACGGCGTCGACGATCAAGATCAGCCTCGCTCTCTACCAGGACTACTCCCTCGGGAGCGGGTCCGCCGCGAGCACGTCAATGACGTTCTCGAGCGACCCCGCCTCGGGGAGCCACACCTACAACCAGGGAGGCTTTTCGGTGGTCTTCCAGGTCTACGCGCTCGCACGGATGCCGGTGACGCTGCTCAACTCGACCGGCGAGGTCCAGAACATCCCCGGATACGGTCCGCACTACAACGGGGACCAGCACTTCTACGCGTTCTACCTCGACATCGTCGGGGGGAGCGTCCCGGGGACGCCGCTCGTCGCGGGCCAGAACCTCCTGCTCGTCAGCCGGACCGCCTTCGGCAACTCCACCTTCAGCACGATCCTCGACAATGGCCAGCTCACGCGGCTGCCCTGCCTCAGCCTGGCGCAGTTCTCGAACCGCACGGGGCAGAGCGCGATGGACATCGCCGGGAGCCTGACCGCGACCATCGACACGACGTGCGCGGGCCTGCTCATCCGGGCCCTGCAGCCGGTGAACTCGACGGGCGCCGCGACGGGCGGCTTCACGGCGCTGAGCCAGCTGCAATTCGAGCTCCTTGGGGTGGACGGGAGCGTCGCGTACGCCGCGCCGTACTTCCCGCTCGGCGGCTACAACAGCGCCGTCGGGGTCCCGCCGCAGAACTTCTGGCAGGCCCTCGGCGCGATCATCGTTTCGGTCGTGGACGCGATCGTCTCGGTCGTCCTCGCGGTGGCGAACTTCATCGTCAATCTCGCCAAGGAGATCGGCCAGTGGGTCGTCGGGGCCTGGAACGCGGCGATCTCCGCGATCAAGTCGGCGATCAACGCGATCCTCTCCGCCCTCAACTTCATCCTCCAGTGGGTGAAGGACCAGCTCACCAAGCTGTTCACGACCATCAAGAACGCGTTGGAAACGGCGTTCGGGACCGCGATCGCCTACATCGCGCTCCCGCTCCTCTCCATCCTGCTCGGAACCGGGGCGATCGCCTCGAGCGCCTACAACGGGTCGATGCAGAACATCTTCACGACGTTCAACCTCTCCGGACCGATCTTATCGCCGCTCGATCTCAGCGGAGCGGGCAACGACATCGCGATCTTCCTCGATTCGGCCGCCGGCCTCATCGGTGGGATCTTCGCGATCGTGGCGATCGTGATGTACGTGATCGACGTCGTGAGCCTAGGCACCGCGACCCCGGCGACGGAAGGGGCGTCCACGGCGGTGCAGGCGGTCATCGCCGGCATCGTCGCCGGAGGGCTCGCCGCGTTGCTCGCCGCCGGCTCGATCCTCACATCCTTGCAGACCATCGTTCCGAACTTCGGAGGGACCGACCCGTTCTCGACCACGATCGACTTCCTCGCGAACAACTCGGGCGCCCAGCTCGGGGAGGGGATCGTCAACGCGGTGCTGACGTTCTTCCAAGGGCTCGCGGACCTGCTCTTCACCTACCTCACGCAATCGATCGACGGCAACTACATCGTCGGCCTGGCCATCGGCTTCCTCGCGCTGGTCGCGTCCGTCATCGCGCTCGCGGTGGGGGACACGCTCGCGCAGGTCATCCTGTCCGCCGCCGGCGTGGTTCTGGCCGCGATCAGCGTGATCGTTCAGTTGTATCCGAGCACCGAGGTCGCCGACGAGGCGTCGCAGACCTCGATCGCGGATGCGGCGGGGATCACCCTCGGGCTTGCGGGCCTCGGTCTCTCCATCCCGTCGCTCGTGACCTCGTCGATCGCGTGCGCCAGCAACTGCACGTGATCCGCACGCACGCCGCTCGATCGCGCGGTGGCCGAGGAACGCGGCACCCGTCGCACGAGGAAGGGACGGAACGGAATCCCCGCGGGATGGGGCGGAGTCGTCCATTTCACCCAGACGTGGCTCGCGGCCAGCGGACGGCGCGGGTCGATCGGAGGCGCTCCCGGAGCGTAGGCCGAGGGCCGTGAAGGAGGGCCACCGTCCTCTGACTCGGGGGCGCGGGTGATCGACCCGGAGGGAAGGGGATGCGGGCACCGGGATTTGAACCCGGGTCATAGCCTTGGCAAGGCTATGTGATAACCAGACTACACTATGCCCGCGCGTCTCCGTGCCGGTTCGACTCGGTGCGACGGCTCCCCCGTACGGGACATCGGCAGCCCAATTGGTCGCCCTCCAACGTCGGAGAATCCCTCGTGCCGGGGCCGAAATGGCATGGTGGTATAAGGCCCACCATTCCGGTTCGGACGTCCCCCTCCCCACGTCGATCGCCGTAGAGGGGACTCCGGGACATTGACCCCGGTTTGTTTCGGCGGGGATGACCCTCCGAATCGATACGGATCTCGTGACTCGCGGCCCATCGCCATCGCGCGACGAACGCATCGGGCGCCTCTGACGGGTTGCCGAGGAGGTTCCGGTCCTCCGGCGGAGGGTCCGCGACGGATTCGCCGGTCGACCGAAGGACCGGGACGTTGGCTCGCGACCACGAAGGGACGTTGGGCCCGTCCGCGACCTCCGGCCGGTGCGGGGCTCGTCCTCGCTCGAGGTACATGCGTTATAACGAAGAACCGGGTTTGCGACGCGTGCCCGACGGAGCTCCGGTGTTGCACGAGGGTGAGACGATCCTCCTCTGGCGTCCCGGTGAGAGGGGTCGCCTCCTCAAGCTGATCGCCCATCCTCAGACGCTCGACCGGGAGGGGGTCGTCGACCTCGCACCGCTCGTCGGCCGACCCCCAGGGACGACCGTGACCTGGGCGGGAGCCACGTACGTCGCCCTGCGCCCCTCCCTCTCGGACCTCGTCGCTCAGGTCGAACGCAAAGCGCAGATCGTGACGCCGAAGGACGCGATGCAGATGCTCTATCTCGCCGGTGTCGCGCCGGGAGGTCGCGTGCTCGAAGCCGGGGCCGGCAGCGGAGCCCTCACCATCGTCCTGGCTCACTTCGTCGGCCCCTCGGGACGCGTCGTGACGTTCGACCGCCGCGACGACTTCCTCGAGATCGCGCGGCGGAACGTGGCGCGCGCCGGGCTCGTGGATCGAGTCGAGTTTCGGGTTCGGGACGTCGCGGCCGACGGGTTCGACGCGACGGGGGCGGGCAGCGTGCTCCTCGACCTGCCCGAACCGTGGGCGGTGCTGGAGGCCGCCCGAACGGCGTTGGTCCCTGGAGGCGGACTGGCGACCTACACGCCGACGTATAACCAGCTGGAGCGCACCGTGCGCGAGCTCCGCCGTCGGGAGTTCGAGGACGTCCGATCGGTCGAGATCCTCGAGCGTTCGCTCCACGTCGGTGACGGCGGAACCCGACCGGAATTCGAGATGCTGGGCCACACCGGCTTTCTCACCGGGGCACGACGCGGGGTCTAACCGTGGTCAACAGCGCGATCTACCTGGGCGGATTCGTCGGGGTCCTCCTCTCGGGGGGGTTCGTCTACTGGGAGATCGGCAAGTTCGCGGCCCCTCAGGTCCCCCGCTCGCTGTTCGACGAGCGAAAGGAGATGATCGCCTATACCGCCGGGCTCTTCGTCGGGGTCCCGCTCGCCCTCGTCTTCCTCCTCTTTCTCACGTCGATGACCGCCGGGTTCGTCCTGGACGGTGCCGTCGAGTCGCTCGTCCTCGTCGCGGGCGGCGAGCTCGCCCAGTGGATGCTCGTACGCTCCGTCTACTTCGGGTCGACCGAAGCGTCGCCGTTCTACGCGCTCGGGTTCCGGGCCGGCGTGGGCGGCATCCTCATCCTCGCGACGGTCGCCGGTTACTTCGGCGCCGGCCTCCTGACGCCCATCGGGGTCGGCCTCGTCCTTGTCCAGTCGGTCGCCCTCTTGCAGATCGAGATCGCAGGATCGCTCCTATCGCTCCGCGCGACGCGCGAGAGTCATCGGGTGGGCGGGGGTCCCCTTTCGGGGGCGCTGGTCTCCGTCATTGCGTTCTATTTCCTCGGCCTGGGAGCCTTCCTCGGTGCGGTCGAAGGCCTGGTCGCCGCCGCGATCGTCGCCGCCGGGATGGGATGGGTCTTTGTGAGGCTGCGTGGCCCGATCCTCAGCCGGGTACGCGCCCCGTCCGCGGTCTCCGACGAGGACGCCAAACCGTCCGAACCCTCGTTCGGACGGATCGACCGATAACTCGTCCTATCGAGGGAGTCGATCGGCCGTCGGGAGGCCAAGAAGAGGGAGGCGAGAAGGGGTTGCTCCTGGGGGGGGCTGCGGGCGCCCTACGGTACGCTGAGGACCGGTAGCGCGTTCGTGGTCAGCATCACGATCGTGAGCAGGACCAGCGCGACGACGAACAGGAGGAGGTAGCGGCGGCGCTCGGCGACCGCCCACGTGTATTCCTCCGGCGTCGACCCACGCGGTACGGGGGCTCCCCAGTGGAGCTTGATCCCGGCGCCCGCGCCAATGCCCGAGAGGCCGAGGACCCAGAGGATCTTGGCCGCCCAGATCGCATTCACCACGCCGGCGGTGTGGTTGGCGTCACAGGTGCTGGGGCTCGAAAAGCAGCTTCCCGGCTCGCTCACCCATCCGACCACGACGAGGGCTCCGACGAACACGAGGAGGAAGCCGACGATGAATGCCCACGTCCCGAGGGTCTCGAGAGAAATCGAGACCCCCCGACCGTGCGACGGGGGTGGGGGAGTCCATATCGGAGGTGGGGGCGGCGGGTTCGCCGACGAGGGGTACCCAGGGGGCGGGTTACCAGCGGTCATCCCCCATATGTCGTCCCGACCTCCCCTTAAACCCATCCACGACGCGGAAGGTGGGCCCTTAGGGGGGTCCGGTCGGCCCCGGACGACCCCGGACACCCCGAGTGACCGCATTCCACGCCGTGACACCTCCATAGCTTGATAAGACGGCCGGGCTCCGGTCCGCCGAGATGGCCCGGGACGAGGAGCGCGTACCGTTCGAGCGGCGCTTCCGCCACTTCCTTCGGGCGCAGCGCTTCGCGCTGTCGATCGTGGTCCTCGCGGTCGGGGTCTTCATGACCGTCCTTGCGGTCGGTGCGTTCACTCCGCTCAACACGAGCTACGTTTTTCGTTCGATCGATGCGGTCACCGACCAGAGCTCTTCGAACGGTCCCAACTACAACCTCGTCTTCGTCCTCGCCGGCCCGATCGTATCGATCATCGGCGCCTACCTGGTCGGGTCCTACTACCTCGCCCGCCGACGCTTCGAGCACCTGATGCTCACGAAGAGCAAGGCCGAGTTCCTCCGCAACATCCCCGACCTCGAGGACCTCCTCTGGGACCTCACGCCCGAAGACGAACAGCGCTATCTCCGTAAGAAGTCGGACCTGCGCATCCGCCTCTAACACCCCGCTCCTCGACCGTTAAGTACGTCCTCACGGTCCCACGCCGATGGCGCTGCGGACCGCCCGCGAGGTCCAAGGCTTCCGCTTCCGCCGACTGGACAAGCCCGAGGAACGTCGGGCCGTCGAGGAGGTCCACGCCGTCGCGTTCGGTCCCGCGGGCGAACCCGCCGTCCCCGCGTCAGTCCAGCGGACGCTGCAGGACCACGGGGGACTGGTCCTGGGAGCGTTCGCCGACATCTACCTCGCCGGGTTCGCGGTCGGACTTCTGGGGTGGGACGGCACCAGTCTCTACCACTACGCCGTCGCCACCGCCGTGCGGCCGGAGTACCAGAACCACCATGTGGGCTTCCGCCTCAAGGCGTTCCAGCGCGACGAGGTGCTCGCCCAGGGCCTCCCCCGGATCCGGGGAGCCTTCGACCCGCTCGAGAGCCGGACCGCCTTCCTCCTCGTGCGACGGCTGGGCGCCCGTCCGGACCGCTTCCTGCCCCACTACTTCGGACGGCGCTCGGACGCCCCGGACGCCGGCGACGAGAGCGACCGGGTGGGTTACGCCTGGGAACTCGCGGAGCCTCGGACGGTGGAGCGGCTCGCCGGAGGTCTTCCCGCTCCCGAGGAGGACCGGGACCGCTGGGCCCGCTCCGTTGCGATCGTGGAGACCGAAGTCGGCGACTCCGGCATCCGCCTCCCGACCGCGGTCGTCGAACCGTCGGCGGCTCACGTCCATCTCGAGATTCCGTTCGACCTCAAGCTCGTCCTCGAGCACGAGCCCGCTTCGGTGAGGCGGTGGCGCCACGCGGTGCGCGACGCCTTCCGCGCGGCCTTTGACATCGGCTACCGCGTAGTGGACTTCGCCGTCGTAACCGCGGAGCACGAACGGCGGAGCGCCTACTTCCTCGTGAAGGACCCCTCCCCTACCCCGACGGCGGGGGGGCGGACGGAGGTCTCGACGCCGCGATGAACGCCGATACGGGCACCGCTGGAGCGGCACCCCCAAAGGTCCGCACCCCCGCGCGCTTCTCTCCCGCGATCGCCCTCTTCGTCCTCTCGGCGGTCGCGTTCGGAGCGGCGGCCTCGCTCCTCGCCGCCCCCGTCATCCCCCCTCCTCCCCAAGTGGTCACCGGCGCGACGGGAACGCCGGGCAGCACGGTCGTGCTCGGGATCGAGCTGGTCGGTTTCGTCCTCATCGGGGTTGCGGGCTGGCGGATCGCCGTCCGCCTCAAGGACCGCGTCGCGTACCCCAACTTCGCCATCGCCGCGGTCCTCCTCGTGTTCATCGCCACGATCGCCATCGCGATCCTCCTGCGAGAGTTCGGCCACGGGTTCGCCGGGGTCGGGGGATCGGCTCCGCCACCGGCCGCCAACGGGACCGGGTCCTCGTCGGGGGGGAGCGGGACGAACGGGACCGGGAACGGCTTCGGGGTGCCGCTGGAATCCGGAGGAGTCCCCGGGTGGGTGGAGTACCTGGCGATCCTGGTCGGGGGGCTCGTCGTGGCGACGGTCGTCACCCCCTTCCTGATCGCCGCCCATCGCGATCGGGAGGCCCGAGGCACCGGTCGGGGCGCGACGCCGAGCGCTCGCGCCACGATCGGGCTCGCGCTCGAGGGTTTGGACGCCGATCCCGACGCCGACCCGCGTTCCCGGATTGTCGCGGCGTATGCACGTCTCCTCAGCCGCATCGAGGACGGCCCGTTCGACCTCGCGAGCCTCACGCCGCGGGAGATCGAGCGCGAGTGCACGGTCCACTTGGGCGTCACGCCCGCGACCTCCCACGAGCTCACCCTGCTCTTCGAGGAGGCCCGCTACTCGCCCCACCCGATCCCCATCGCATCGGTCGAGCGCGCACGCGCCTCCCTCACCCGGGCCCTCTCCGACCTCGATCGCCACCCACGGAAGGCGACATGATCGAGCTGCCTCGCTGGTTTTGGGTCGGGGTGGTCATCGTCGGCCTCGCCGCGGCCGGATGGGCGGGGGGCAATCTGTCGACCGCCGTACCGGCCGCCACCCTGGCCGCCATCGCGGCCGCGGCGCTCGCGGCGCAGGAGCTCTGGCCGAAGGTGCGACGCCCGGTCGCCCCCCTTCCCCCGCTGTCGGGGGATCCCCTGGTCGCGCTGCGCGACGCGTTCACCACCGGGCGCCTCGGTCGCCAGACGATCGTCGCCACGATCGCGACGCTGCACCGCGAGCTGGGCCACGGAACGCTCGCGCACACGAGCGCCGAGGACGAGCGTCGGCTCCTCGATCTGCCCGCATCCGAGTTCCGCGCATGGGTCGAGGGAGAGGTCGCCCGGTTGGAGCGCGGAACGTGACGTGGTCCGCCCGGGACGAGGAGACCCACGCCCGCCCGGCGTTCCGACCGCGGGCGTTCCTCCTCTACGCCTCGGGCGGCGTCCTGGTCGTCCTCGCGCTCGCGCTCCTCAATCCGGTGCCCCTCTTCCTCGCCCTTCCGCTCCTCCTCGCGCCGGTGGCCGCCTTCCTCGAGGCACCCAGCGGCGAAGCTCCGGCGACGCTCCGATGGACCGAATCGGGGAGCGGCGCGAACGTCGAGGTTCGCGGGGAGATCGTCCTCCCGCCGACCGTGGACGCCCGCGCCGTCCACGTGCGATTCTATCCGGCGGAGCCGCTTTCGACCTCCCGCCGTCCGACGGTCCGCCCCCGGGCCGGCGCGGTCGAGTTTTCTGCGACCTTCCACGCGCCGTTCCCGTGCCTTCTCCCGTTGGCGCGGCCCGACGTCGCCTGGGAGGATCCGCTCGGACTGGTCGAGCTCCCCCTCCCCCTCACGGGTCCGGCGCTCCGGATCGAGCGCTTTCCTCCCGAGGTCGCCCGGATTGGCGGAGCGCACCTTCGGCGGACCACCTCGTCCCCGGGCGAGATCCGCTCGCGGACGATCGGATCCTCGGGGGAGTTCTTCGCGGTCCGAGCCGCCGGCCCGGGGGACACGGCGCGCCAGATCAACTGGTGGGCGACGGCGCGTTCCGGCCGCCTCCTGGCGAACGACTATCAGCTCGAGCGGACGGGGGATCTCCTCGTGCTCCTCGACCTACGGCCCACCTCGCTCGGATCCCAGCGTGACGCCCAGCTCCTCTCGATCACCCGCGCCGCCGCGCTCGGCATCGCCGACGCCTTCCTCTCCGCGAAGTCCCGGGTCGGGTTGGGGCTCTACGGAGAGTTCCTCACCCCGGTCGCGCTCGGGACCGGACGCGTGCAACGGCGCCGCATCGCGGTCGCCCTCCAGCGCGCCGGCCCGGTCGAGACCCCCGGTCCCCCCGAACGGCTCGCGGTCTCCTTGCGGCGGTACTTCCCGGCGGGGATCACGACGCTCCTCCTGTCGACGCTCGTCGACGAAGGGTCGATCACCGTCCTCCCGCACCTACGACGCCGGGGCTACCCCACCTTCGTCCTCTCGCCGAGTCCGATCCCCCTCATGAGCCCGACGGACTCGCCCACGACCGCCGACGATGCGACCGCCCTTCGCCTCCTCCGACTCGCGCGACGCCAACGCCTCGGGGCCGCGTGGGCCGAGGCACCGGTCGTGGAGTGGGAGGACTACTGGTCGCTCGCCCCGCTGGTGAACTACCTCAAGAGCCCGGCCCGGGCGTGGAGGGTGGCTTGAGGCCGCCGACCTTGCCCCCCCGCCAAGGTCTCGACGGGTTGGTGAGCGCATCGATCCTGGCGGCGGTCCCGCTCGCCGTCGTCGGGACGCTGGGCCGCGAGGGGCTCGTGACGGCGTTCCTTCTCGTGGCCGGAGGCGTGGGCTTGACCCTCGCGCTGGGTCTCACCCGACCCCGCTTCCGGCCGTACGCCCCTCTTCCCGTCCTCGTCGCCGCGGGTGCCTTGGTCGCAGTCGCCCCGGTCACGACGGTGACCGAGCTGATGGCGGGCGTCGCCGGGTTGATCCTCCTTCTCGTGGTGGGCGAATCCGCCGTCGATCCTCGGCCGCTCTCCGGCCTCCTTCCGACCGTCGGTCTTCCGTCGCTCGCCGTCGCCCTCGCGCTCGGGAGCACGATCGCGCTTCCGGCGGGCTCCGCCCAGGTCGCGATCGCCGCCGCCCTCGTGGTGGGGGTCCTCCTGCTGCTGGCCTATCTCTTCGCCCGCCAAGAGAGCGGAACGAGCGGGGCAGCGCCACCCTCATAGACCGGGACGCCTACGGTCGAACGGGGCGCCCGCGCGGCGCCCCCGGATTCCGACGAAGGGTCCCTCTTGACCGAACGCGGACGGGTCGTCCGCAGGGGATGACGTGAGGACAACCCCGGCGTCCGATACCCCCGGCCGGGGTCAGGCCGCTGAGAGGGCCGATCGGCCTAGCCGTGACGCGAGACCGTTACGGCCGGGGAACACTATCGCGATCGCACGAGCGTCCGCCGATCCCGAAAGGGAACCCGGATCCGGTCGCGGGGCGTCGACCGTTCCGCGCCCACGGTCCCGGTGCCGATTCCCGAGCGTTCCCGGGAGCCGGCGCCGGTGGACCGGCTCGGCGCGTCGCCGACCCCGATCCTCGGGACGGATGCGTGCGGGATGCGCTCCCCCGGGCGAGTTCCCGAGGGTTTTCGGATAGGCAGTTATAGCGGTATGGCTGACGGTCCCGGGGGGACGTCCGACGAACGGCGCGGAAGCTCGAGCGTTGCTGGGTCAGGTGCGGGACGCCGTCCACCGCGCCGTCGTGGGCCGGGACACGGTCCTCGACCAGTTGACGATCGGCGCCGTCGCCGACGGCCACCTCCTCTTCGAGGACCTTCCCGGCCTCGGCAAGACGCTCATGGCGAAGTCGTTCGCCACGGCGCTCGGCCTCACCTTCAACCGCATCCAGTTCACGGCGGACCTTCTCCCCCACGACATCACGGGAGGGGAGATGTATGACGCGCAACGGGGCGCGTTTAGTTTTCGTCCCGGCCCGCTCTTCACGCACGTCCTGCTCGCCGATGAGATCAACCGGGCGCCCCCGAAGGTCCAATCGGCCCTGCTCGAGGCGATGCAGGAGTACCAGGTCACGAGCGAGCGGGCGACCCACAAGCTCGAGCGCCCGTTCCTCGTGCTCGCGACCCAGAACCCCATCGACCTCGAGGGAACCTATCCCCTCCCGGAGGCCCAGGTCGACCGCTTCCTGATGCGCCTCTCGGTGGGCTACCCCACCGCCGAGGAGGAGCGCGAGATCCTGCGCCAGCGGCGCGAACGCAAGTCGGACGATGCGACGGTCCCGGTCGTCCTCTCCGCGGACCAGTTCCGCGCGATCCAGCGCGCCGCCGAGGACGTGACGATCGATCCGGCGATCGAGGGCTACGTCGTGGAGGTCGTTGCGTCCACCCGTCTCGACCCCCGCGCGGAAGTGGGGGCGTCCCCCCGCGGGTCGCTCGCGCTTCTCAAGCTCGCGCGCGCCCGGGCGCTTTTCGAGGGTCGCGACTACGTCGTACCGGACGACGTAAAATCGTTGGCGCTCCCCGCGCTGGCCCATCGCGTCCTCGTCAAGCCGGAACCGTGGATCCGTGGCGTCCGGGGCGCCCAGATCGTACAGGGTGCGATCGATAAGGTCCCCGTTCCGAAGGTGCCGTAGCGGGGCCATCGCCTACTTCGGGACGTAGCGCCCGCACGCGTAACAGTAGTAGCGTGGTACTGCGGCACCCAGTCGGCGGCGAGCTGGCAGCGTGGGCAGATCGACGGGAGGCGGGGGTCCGGCGCCTCCGACGCGGGGTCCAGCGAGGAGGCCGCCGGGTCGGCGAGGTCGGTCGGGGCGGGTGAGGGACTCCCCCACGCGGGAGCCGTCGGGGTCGGCAGAGGCGGGCTCGCGACGCGCGGTGCCACGACGAACCGTGTCGTGTCCTCAGCGGGCGCCGTCGTCGAGAGTGGCGACCCGGGAGGGGGGGACGGCGCCGCGATCGCCCACGACGGATTCCACGTCGCCGCACCGGACGGGGTCAAGGTCCCCACCGACGTCACCGAGCCCAATTTCCCGTACGCCACGAGATAGAGGAGACCCACCACCACGAACCCGAGCGGAAGGCCGGCGATCCCGAGGAGGAGCGACGGTCCCCGGGCCCCCTCCGCATCCCGCGTCCGGCCGGACCGAGGCAGAAGAACCACCCGACGCCGAGGAAGAGGAGCGAGACCACGATGAAGAACACGCCCTCGGCCAGGAACGGCGGCGAGGAGAACGCGGTGAGCGCAACGATCCCGAGGAGGATCCAGAACGCGCTTTGGATCGTTTGGAGGAGGAACGCGGCCCTCAGCCATCGGTGGGCCGAGCGCCCCTCGGCCGTCGCATCGAGGTGGACGGAGGTGCCCGCGATCACGGTCCGTCGATCGGCGGGGACCGCGGGACGATAGTTGAACCCTTCCGAGGAAGCGGAGCGGACCGGAGCCGGGCAAAGGGTTTTCAACGCGGGCGGGTCGTCCACCCTCGTGTCGGCGCCCGCCCCACCGCTCGTCGTGATCGCCGATCCGATCGATGCGGGGGCGGTCGCGCAGCTCCTGAAGGGTCCGTGCCGCGTCATCGACGCCACGGCGGGGCACGAAGCCCTCGAGGAACATCTCGCCGAGGCGTGGGCGCTCGTGGTTCGCAGTCGGACCCGCGTGACCGCCGAGCTCATCGGCCGTGCTCCCCGACTCCAGGTGATCGCTCGCGCCGGGGTCGGCGTCGACAACGTCGATCTTCCCGCGGCGACCGCCCGGCGGATCCGGGTCGTCAACGCCCCCACGGCGGCGACGGCGAGCGTCGCCGAGCTGACCGTCGCCTTCTGCCTCCTGCTCGTCCGCGACCTCTACGCGCAGATCGAAGCGACCCGCGCCGGTAAGTGGCCCCGCGGCCAGAACCGCGGCGAGCTTCAAGGCCGGACCGTGGGGTTCATCGGATACGGCCGGATCGCCCGCGAGGTGGCCCGACGGCTCGCCGCGTTCGGGGTCACGACGATCGCCTACGACCCGTTCGTTCGCGAGAGCCGGGACGCGACGGAGCTCGCCGACCTCGACCGCGTGCTCGCGAGGTCGGACATCGTGAGCCTGCACGCGGCCCTGACGCCGGAGAACCGGCACCTCATGAACGCCGAGCGGATGGAGCGGATGAAGCGGGGCGCGGTGCTCATCAACGTCGCCCGCGGCGCGCTTGTCGACGAGGCGGCGCTGCTCCGGGCCTTGGACGCGGGTCGGATCGGGGGGGCGGCGCTCGACGTCTTCGAGGTCGAGCCCCCGACCCGCGCCGAGCTGCTGTCCCACCCGAAAGTGATCCCCACGCCCCACCTCGGTGCCTCGACGCACGAGGCCCAACGACGCGCGGGCCAGCAGGTCGTGGACGAGGTCCTGCGCGCGCTGCGGGGCGAACCGTTGCAGTCCTTGGTGAACCCCGAGGCACGCGGACCAACATGACCTTCGACCCTGAGACCGCGACCTTCCTGATCGCCGGACCCGTGCGCATCCACCCCCGCGTCCTGAGGGCGATGTCCATGTCCTCGCTCAACCACCGGGGGGACGCCTTCCACGGCGTCGTCGGGGAGATCAAGGAGCTCCTCCCCGTCCTCTTCGGGACGAAGGGGACCCAGCTCGTCCTCACCGGGAGCGGGAGCGCGGGGCTCGAGGCGGTCTATTCGTCGCTCGTGCCGCGGGGCGAGCGCACCCTCGTCCTCTCGAACGGGAACTTCGGCGAGCGGACGGACCAGATCGTCCGGCGCTACGGCGACTCCGTGACGACGCTGACGGCCCCATGGGGCCAGCACATGCCGACCGAGGCGGCACGGCGGGAGCTCGAGAAGGGCGACGTCCGGGCGGTCTGCGTCGTCTATAACGAGACGAGCGTGGGACTTCGCAACGACCTCGCCGACCTCGCGCCGGCCGTGCGAGCGTCCGGAGCCCTGTTCCTCGTCGACGGCATCTCGGCCGTGGCGGGGATCCCAACGCCCATCGATGCGTGGGGGATCGATGCGTTGGTGGCCGGCAGCCAGAAGGGGCTCGCCGCGCCGGCCGGTCTCGCCATGGTGCACCTGTCCGAACGGGCGCTCGCCCAGCTTCGGCCCGGGACGTTCTACCTCGACCTGAAGGAGCACGCGAAGAGCCTCGAGAAGAACGACACGCCCTGGACCCCCGCGGTCCCGCTCTTCCTCGCCCTTCGCGAGGCCCTCGCGATGCTCCGGGAGGAGGGACTGGACGCCCGCCTCGCCCGCACGCGAGCCCTCGCCGAGGCCACGCGCGACGCGTGCGAAGCGATCGGCCTCGAGCTGTTTCCGGATCCGACGTACGCCTCGGACACCGTCACCGCGCTTCGGATGCCGCACGGCCTCGATGATGCCGGGGTGCGCAAGGTCCTCTCGGACACCTACAACGTCGCGTTGCAGGGCGGGCAGGGGCCGTTGAAGGGCAAGATCTTCCGCATCGGCCACATGGGGATCGCCGGCTGGCCGGACCTCCTCGTCACCTTCGCGGCCCTCGAACGCATCCTCCTCAAGGCGGGTCGCACGTTCCCTCCCGGCGCCTCGCTCGCCGCCCTCGAGCGCCACATGCCCTAGCGGGAACGCCCCGCCCCCCCCGCGGGAGGTCAGATGTCGAGGATGACCCTCGCCCGACCCCGCGCCAGATCGACCTCGAGTTGATGGAGGGTGACGGCCTTGACCTCGGTCTTGACGACGTGGCGCAACGGGTCGAACATCTCCCCGCGCACGGCCGCGAGGACGCTCGTCGGGGGCTGCCCCAGAAGCCGTGCATGGACGTCGCGTACGAGGAAGCCGTCCCCGGCGAGGATCACGAGGGCGTTGAGGAACGCGACCGCGAGCCCCGCCGGATCGTCGGCGCTCGCGTCCACGGCGCGTTCCTCGCGCGGTCGGACCTTGCGAAGGTCGGTCACCACGCTGAAGAGGGCCACCCCGAGGGCGTCGAAGAGCTCGTCGCCGTGGGGAGCGCGTGCCCATATCCCCACGTCGGCGGTCGTCCCGAACGTCCCGAACCGCCGGCGGGAGGGGAGACGCCGGCGCTTCGACGTCGTCGTCCGAGGCATGCCTTAAAGCCATGACCGGTGAGGCTTAAGCGAACGGCCCGCCATGCGACGGCCCGTGCGCGCGACGCTGATCGTTCCGACGCTCAATGAGTCGGAGTCCATCGGCCATGTGCTACGGACCTTTCGGGAGGCGGCGGAGTCGGCGAACCCCCAGTGGTTCCCCCACGACCCGCTCGAATGGGAGATCCTCGTCGTCGACGGGAGCTCGACCGACGGGACGCCGGACCTCGCACGGGCCGAGGGGGCACGGGTCGTTAACGAGCCCCGCAAGGGGTACGGCCAAGCGTACAAGACCGGCTTCGCCGCGGCGTGGGGCGAGGTGATCGCCACCGCCGACGGCGATGCGACCTATCCGGTCGAGGAGATCCCGCAGCTCGTGCGTCGGCTTCTCGATGCCAAGCTCGACTTCATCTCGTGCAACCGCCTCGCCTATCTCGATCGCACGGCGATGACGACGGAGCATCGCATCGGCAACCGGGTGCTCAACCTGTTCGTCGCCATTCTCTACCACCGCTTCCTCAGGTCCGCGGCGGGCGGCGAGCTCCGCGACAGCCAGAGCGGCATGTGGGTCTTCCGGCGGGAGGTCCTCGAGAGGGTCCGGCCGTCCGACGACGGGATGCCGTTCAGCGAGGAGCTCAAACTGGACATCCTCATCGAGGGCCTCCGCTTCGAGGAGGTCCCGATCCACTACGCGGAGCGGTGGGGCGCGCCCAAGCTCTCGAGCTGGCAGGACGGTCGGAAGAACTTAACGTTCCTCATCCGCAAGCGCTTCGCGCTCGCGCGGGAGATCCAACGCAAGCGGGCGGGGGCGCCGGCCCCGGCGAACGACGCGGCCGCACGCTGAGGGAACGGTCCGGGGCCTACTGAGTCTTGCCCGAGCGTTCCTTCGACTTCGTGCGGAGGCCGTGATAGCCGCACTTGCGGCACTGGACGGCCTTCGGGGGGTTCCTCGCCGAGCAGTTCATGCAGATCTTCTTGTGGAGCAGCCGGTTCGTCGCTTCGGGGAACGGCATGGAACGGTGCGGCGGGACGACGGGTTCCGTATAAAGCGTTGGCCGGCTCCGACCGCCGCCCCCAAGACCCTAAGGGCGGGGTCCGCGATGGCGGGGCGATGGTGACCCATCCGGAGGGGGAGTTCGCGGTACGGTGGGCGCGCACCGCGATCACGCGCCACCTCGCGGCGAACGGCGACTCCGTCGCGAGCCCCACCGTCCGACCGCGCGAGGACGTTCCGCCCCTCTTCGACGAGAAGCGCGGGGTGTTCGTAACGCTCAGCGGAGCGCGCAGCGGCCGGCTCCGCGGATGCATCGGCTTCCCGCTTCCCCACTTCCCGCTGGCCGAGGGCCTCGCGCGCGCGGCGGTCGCCGCCGCGACCGAGGACCCACGCTTCCCCCCCGTGACCTCGGCCGAGATGGACGATCTCGTCGTGGAGGTCTCCGTGCTGTCGATCCCCCTCCCCGTGAGCGCCGAGGCGGCGGACGATCGACCGCGGGCGATCCGCATCGGGTGGGACGGTCTCCTGGTCGAGGCCGACGGAACGAGCGGAATCCTCCTGCCGCAGGTGGCCGTCGAATGGGGGTGGGACGCTCGCGCGTTCCTCGACGCCGCGTGCGAGAAGGCAGGGCTCCCGGCGCGTGCGTGGCGCGAACCCTCGACGCGCGTCCTCACGTTCACGGCGGAGATCTTCCACGAGACGTCGCCCGGCGGCGAGGTGGGTCGGGTCGACCTGGCTACGGGCGAGGGTTCCGGCGCTCGAGACGCGCGCCGAAGGTGATGCCCTCGACCTCCCAGGTCGTGACGCCCCCGTCGGACGGAGGGGGGCCGACCACGATCGTCGCCGGGTCGGCGAGAAGTTCGCGCGCGATGCGTTCGCCCTCGCCCTGGATCGCCGCGCCGATCGGGTCGGGCGCATAAACGGTGAGCGTGATCCGGTCGGTATAGCGGAGCCCGCGCGCTTTGCGTTCGAGCTGCAGCCGACGCAGGACCTCGCGCACGAGACCCTCGCGGTAGAGCTCGGGTGTCGGGCTCCGCGACAGGAGCGCGCGGACCTCGCCGCCCTCTTCGCGCCGCACCCACGCGTTCTCGGGGAAGCGGAGGAGGTCGACGGACGGGACGACCTGGACGGCGCGGACGTTGAGCTCGTCGCGCAGGAGAGCCTCCCCCTCGGCGGAGGTCGACGGGGCGAAGGGGGGGGTCCCGACGATGACGAACGTCTCGAGCGGGATGCGCGAACGCACCTGGGCCCGCTGCCGGAGCTCCCGCCCCATTTCCACGAGCTCGCGCAACCGGTCCATCTCGAGCTCGAGTCCCTCGTCGCGGGTACCGAGCGAAACCGGGAACGGTTCGCGATGGACGGACCTCTCCCCGGACCCGAACGTCGCGCCGGTGACGGTCTGGTACAGCTGCTCCGCCACGAACGGAGTGAACGGCGCGGTCAGGCGGGCGAGCGTGACCAGACCGAACCCCAGCGTGGCGCTCGCGGCGCTCCGGTCCTCGGTCGCCTCCTCGGACCAGAAGCGGGGGCGCGAACGGCGCAGGTACCACGTGCTCACGTCGTCGATGAGGTGCCGGAGGGCGAGCGCTCCCCGGCGTGGGTCGAACGCGTCGAGCGACGCGCGGGTCGTCGCGATCGTGGCGTCGACCCGGGAGAGGAGCCACCGGTCGAGCACGCCCGTCGGATGGGGCGTCGCCTCGCCCGCGTTGGGGAGGGTAACCGTGTTCTGCCGGTAGAACTCCGCCACGTTGAGGAGGGTGCCGAGGGTGCGCGCCCCGGCCTGGCGGATCGCGGCCTCGGTCACCCGCATCGGCTCGGTGAAGTCGATCAGGAAGAACCCCCAGCGGACCGCGTCGGCGCCCTGGCGTTCCAGAAGGCCGAGGGGTTCGATCGCCTTCCCGCGCGACTTCGACATCTTCTGGCCGGAGTCGTCGAGGACAAGGCCGTTCGAGAGACAGGCCCGGTACGCGGGACGATCGAAGAGCGCCGTCGCGAGGACGAGCAGGGTGTAGAACCATCCGCGCGTCTGGTCGAGGCCCTCGGCGACGTAGTCGAGCGGGGCGTCGGGGAGGAACGGCCCCGGCTCGAACGGGTAGTGGTACTGGGCGAACGGGGCCGACCCGCTATCGTACCACCCGTCGATCGTGTACGGCTCGCGGCGCGTCGGCGCGGCGCACTGGGGGCACGGGAAATGGATCCGGTCGACGGTCACCCGGTGGGGGTCGAAGTTGGCCGGAAGGTCGTGACCGGAGCGTTCGGCGAGCTCGCGGAAGCTCCCGATGCACGTGACGTGGCCCGAGGGACAGATCCACACGGGGAGCGGCGTGCCCCAGTAGCGGCTGCGCGAGAGCGCCCAGTCCTTCGCCTCCGCGAGGAAGTTCCCGAACCGCCCGTCCCGAAGGTGGGCGGGCACCCATAGGACCGTCGCGTTGTTCGTCCGGAGCGCGGTGGTGAAGCGGCTCGTGCGTACGAACCACGAGTCGATCGCCCGGTACAGGAGGGCGTGGCGACACCTCCAACAGAACGGGTAGGTGTGCTGGATCGTCCCTCGGTGGGCGAGGCGCCCTCGTCGGGCGAGGTCGTCGAGCAGGATCGGGTCCGCCGCCTTGAACGATCGTCCGGCGACCGGCGGGACGCGCGCGTCGAAGACGCCCCGGCTATCGAGGGGGTCGAACGCCCCCACCCCTTCGCGCTCGCCCACGCGCTGGTCGTCCGGGCCGAAGCTGGGCGCGATGTGCACGAGACCGGTCCCCTCCGTCGGGTCCACCATGGCATCGAGGACGACGCGAAATCTCCCCGGCCCCGGGCCGGCGAACGGGAAGAGAGGTTCGTAGGCGAGGCCCTCGAGCTGGGCTCCCGTCAGACGATCGGTCACGTGGGTCGCCGTCGTGCCGTAGCGCCCCGCGGCGGCCTCGGCCACGACCTCCTCGGTCCCTTCGGGGGTGCGAAGGACGACGTAGGTGAGGTCGGACCGCGCGGCGATGAGGAGGTTGGCGGGCAGGGTCCACGGCGTCGTCGTCCAGACGAGGAGGTCGCGCGGGACTCCCTTGGGGGACGTGGAAAGGCGGACCCGCACGACGACGGACGGGTCGGTCGTCTCGGCATATCCTTGAGCGACCTCGTGGGAGGAGAGGGTGGTCTCGCAGCGCGGGCAGTAGGGAAGGACGTAGTACCCCTTCTCGAGGAGGCGACGGTCGAAGAGCGTCTTGAGCGACCACCAGACGCTCTCGATGTACGCCGGGCTCATCGTGAAGTAGGCGCGGTCGTAGTCGAGCCAGTAGCCCAGTTGGCGGCTCATCTCCCGCCACGCGCCCGCGACCTCGAGCGCGCCTCGCCGGCACTCCTCGCAGAACTTCTCGACGCCGTAGGACTCGATCTCGACCCTCGACTTGAGGCCGTGCTTCTTCTCGATCTCGAGCTCGACGGGAAGACCGTGACAGTCCCAGCCGGCCATCGGAGAAACGATCCGGTGCCCGGTCATCCGACGGTAGCGGAGCTGGACGTCCTTGAGCGCCCGCGAGATCAGGTGGCCGATGTGCGGGGCGCCATTCGCGGTCGGCGGGCCTTCGGTGAACCGGAACTCCGGTCCGTCCTCACGGCCGGCGGCGAGGGCGCGGGCGAGGTCGTTCCGCTCCCAGAAGTCGAGGACCGTACGGTGGACGTCGACCAGCGATGGAACCGCGCTCGGGGACGCCTCGGAGTGCACGGTTCGGCTCGACAAGGCGCGGAAAGATAAAGGGCACCGGCGCGGGGCGAGAGTCTAACGGCGGAGCCCGTACGGGCGGGGGGAGGTCGACTCCGGTCCCACGCGGGCCGACGCGTGGCGACGGACGATCGTTCCGTCGAGACGGGCGATGTGGCAGTCCGGTCCCAGGCTGGCGCGGTCGGCGCGAAGGTACTGGGCCACGACGCCTGCGAGGCGGACCTCGCGGCCCTCGATCCGTAGGGCATCGAGACATCCCTTCGCTCCGAACAGCGGGGCGTGCCGATCGATCGCGATGGAGGGTGCGAGGATGTTCTGCACGCGGGAGGCGCCCCGCAGCGTCCCTTCGACGGTGTCGGCATAGAGGTTCCCCTGGACGGTGAGCCGTCCGTCGAACCGCAGCGCGGCCGCCCGCACGTCGCCCCGTACGTCCAGGTGTCCGGTCCACGCGAGGGTGCCCGCGACGACCAGCGGGCCGCCGACCTCGATCGAGCCTTCGCCCCGCATCTCACCGGCGCGGACATCCGAGGTGAAGCGCGCATCCCCGGCGAGCGCGAGCTGGTGGGCGACGCGGGTGGGCCCCTCGACCTCGAGGTATCCGTCCAGGTGGACGCGGTCGGCGGTCAGCGTGCCCCGGATCGCGATCCCACCGTGGAGCGTCGCCTCCTCCACGTCGACCTCCCCGAGGACCTTCGACGTTCCCTGGGCGACCCACCGCTGCGCGGTGATCGCGTCGTGGCGGGACGCGCCGAGGTCCCTCACCTCGGGTACGCGGACCCTCGTAGCCGGCGCGGCGGGATTCGGGGCCGAGGCCGACGGACGCGTCGGTGGAGGCAGCGTCGCCGGGCGAGTGGCCATCGACGAGGGAGCCCGCGGGGGGGCTTAATGCTGCGGGGGACGGGGCGGCACACCGAGCCGCCGGTGCTGGACCATGATGCATTGGTTCTCGACGACCTGGATATGATGAGCTTCGGCAAGCTCGCTCCCCCGGGCGCTCTCGACCCCGAGCTGCATCCAGATCACCCCGACCCCGCGCCGGACCGCCTCCTCGACGATCGGGGGCACCTGGTCGCTTCGACGAAAGATGTCGACGAGGTCGACCCTGATCTCCGATGGGATCGCCGAGAGCGACGGGTAGGCGCGCTCGCCGAGGACCTCGGTGAGCGATGGGTTGACGGGGATCACCCGGTAGCCCACGGACTGAAGGTAGCGCGCGACCTCGTTCGAGTCCCGCTCCCGCTTGTCCGAGAGGCCGACCACGGCGATCGTCCGCGCCGTCTCGAGCATCTGACGGAGGGAAACCTCGTCGGGGTCCATCGCGCCGACGAGGGGGGGCGCGGCTTACCCTTTGCGGCGCCCGGGGCGTTCGGGGTCGATCTCTCGGCTCGGAACGTCCCGATCTTCGCGCCTCCGTCCTCGCCCCCGTGTCGACCCTTCGTCGCACGACGCGAGCGAGGGCGATGGGAGCCCGGCTCTCGGACGACCGACGCGACGGGTCCCCGGCCGTCCCGAATCGGGGGGTGGCGCGTCCCGCGTTCGCGCGTCGAGGGAATCCCTCGAACGGCGCGTTCCGGAGTCGTAGAGAGTGGGCTTCACGTGCGGCCGTGGCATCGGCGTGGCCGAGCCCATGGGACGCGACGACCGCGCGGCGGACGATCTCGGTCCCGCGGTCGCGCCTCCCCACGGGCCCGGCGCGATCCGCACGGTCGGACATTCGACGCGCACCCTGGACGAGCTCATCGACGTGGTGCGCCCGGCGTACGTCACGGAGCTCGTGGACGTTCGCACCGTTCCGCGCTCCCGTCACAATCCCCAGTACAACCGCGACACGTTGCCGGACGCGCTCGCCGCGCGGGGGGTCGGCTACCTCCCCCTTCCCGAGCTCGGCGGTCTACGTCGGCCGCGCCCCGACTCGCCGAACGGCGGGTGGCGCAACGCATCGTTCCGCGGATTCGCCGACTACATGGCGACGGAGGAATTCTCCCAAGGGCTCGCGCACCTGCTGAGCGAGGCGCGGCATCGCACGGTCGCCATCATGTGTGCCGAGGCAGTGCCGTGGCGGTGTCATCGCTCCCTCATCGCGGATGCGCTCGTCGTCCGCGGAGTCGAGGTCATCCACCTTCTCTCCCCGACCCGCTCGCAGGCGCATCGTCGGACGCCGTGGGCCCGGGTCGACGGGACGAGGCTCTCCTATCGGCCCCCGGCCGATCCGTCGACCGTCCTCGGAACGACCTCCGAGCCGTGACCGTGGGCACGGCACGCACCGCCCTCATCCCGCCGGGGGCGGAGGTCGGGGGGGTGGAGCGACACCGCTCGCCTCCCCGATCGGAGGGGGGGGAGGCGGAGCGCGAAGGAGGGCGTAGGGATCGAACGGCTCGGTTCCGGCGGGTCCCGGCGGGTACAGCGGGGGTGCCCGGGGTGATGCGGCGGAGCGCCGAAGGTAGCTCACGAGCGCGAACACGAGTCCGATCCCGATCACCCCGTAGTGGAGGAGCAGGGCGTTCTGCGAGTTCACGAGGGTGAGGAACGCCCCGGCGTCGTTGAGTCCGTGGAGGATGGCGACGACCACGAGATTCCCTCCCGAGGCCTTCACGGCGGCCGCGAAGGCGAAGCCGAGAAAGAAGAGGTCCGGGAAGACGAGGGGCGCCGCCGCCGCGTACGTGAACCCGTAGTAGAGGTGGACGCCGGCGAAGATCGCGCTCGACCCGATCGCGGGCCCGACCCACGAGACGCCGGGCCGTCCGACCCAATAGCCGAAGATCCAGCCGCGGAAGATCACCTCCTCGAACGCCCCGATGACGAACGAGAACGCGACCCAGAACCAGGGGTCGGACCGCGCGGCCTGGAGCGCCGGGTTCGGGCGGTTGAGGAGATCGAGGGCTCCCGGGTCGAGGGCGAGGTAGACGATCGTGAGGGTGAGGATCACGAGGATCGCGAGGGCCGACCCGAGGCCGTACCACCGCAATCCTTCCCACGTCGCGGTCCCCATCCGGGAGGCCCACCCCCGTAGCGGGGACGGTCCCACCAGGAGCGCGAACGCGACCAACGGGACGCCGTAGACGACCGCGAGGTCGCCGATGAGGTTCCCGTAGAGGGGGCGCAATGCCGGGACGAGTTCGGGCAGGAAGTACTGGCTGAGGATGGCGACGACCGTGATGACGACGCCGAGCACGTATCGCCCGGTCCGCGGCGGTGCGCGGGGCGGGCCCGAAGGAGGCGGCCACGACGCGGACGCGATCGCCACCCGGGGGACGACGGACGGAGGTTACTTATGATTTCGTCGGGTGGTCGACCCCCGAGGGGACGGGTGCAGTTCGCGGTCCTCGTCAAGCCCGTCCCCGACCTCGCGCATGTGCGGTTCGACGCGGCACGGCGGGCGATGGTGCGGGACGGCGTCGACCTCGTCATCAACCCGTTCGATCGGCGCGCGCTTCGGGTGGCCCTCGACCTGCGCCGCCCGGGCGAACGCGTGACCGCACTCGCGATGGGGCCCCTCGGATCGGTCCGGCCGCTCCGGGAGGCGCTCGCCCAGGGGGTGGACGAGGCCGTCCTGATCACCGATCCCGCGCTGGCCCAATCCGATACGCTGGTGACCGCGCGGGTCCTGGTCCGCGCCCTCGGACGGGGAAAGCACGACATGGTCCTCGCCGGGTGCTGGAGCACCGACTCCGAGACCGGCCAGGTCGCCCCCGAGGTCGCCGCGCTCCTCGGGGTACCGGTCCTCACGGCCGCGCGCAGCCTCGTCCGAGCCCCCGGTGGGGATGCGTTCGAGATGGTCGGCGAGACCGACGGGGGCACGCAGCGCTGTCGATTCCTCCCTCCGGCCGTCGTGACGGTTGGCGAGAAGATCGTACGGCCGAACAAGGTCGCGCCCGAGATCGTCGACGCCATCCCGGAGGAGCGCGTTGGACGGCTCTCGCTCGCCGATCTCGGGCTCGAACCCACCGCGGTCGGAGCCCAGGGGTCGCCGACGATCGTCGAGGCGCTCGTGAACGTCGAACCCCACCGACGCCCCGTCGTGCTGGGCGACGGAACGATCCCCGAGCGCGTTCGCGCCGCCGTCGATCGACTTCGACCGCTGCTCGATCGTCCCGCGGCCGCACCCCTCCCACTTCCCCCGCTTCCGCTCACGTTCCGGGACGAGGACGAAGTCCTCGTCCTCGTCACCGGGCCGGAGGGCCGTGGCTCGCCCGAGGCACGGGGCATCCTCGAGGAGGTCCGACGTGGCCTGCCGCGGTGCTGGCCGTCCCCCGTTTGGGTCGGCCCGCCTCCCGACCGCGTCGATTCGGCCGACCTCGCGGCGTCGGGGGGATGGCGCGGCTACCTGGTGGTCCCGCCCGGACATCCCAGCTCGCAGACCGTCGCCCGCGCCCTCGCCGAGGTCCTTGCGACGCGCGAACATGCCGCCGCGATCGTCGTGGGCGCGACGCCGTTCGGGCGCGAGGTGGCCGGTCAGCTCGCCGCCTGGGCGGCGCTCGGCCTCGCGGGCGACGCGATCGCGCTGCGTGCGGAGGAGGACGGGCGCATCCTGTGGGGGAAACCGTCGTTCGGCGGCGGGGTGATCGCCTGGATCGCCTCCCGACGACGTCCGAGCTTCGCGACGTTCCGCACGTCGACCCTCCCGTCGGCCCCGATCGCCCGGGAAGCGCCCGTCGAGTGGACGCGGATCGAGCCGACCTTCCCGGCGGAGAGCATCGAGATCCTCGAGACCCTGCCGGACGGGGACGATGGCTGGGGCGACCTCGCCACGGCACGGGTCGTCGTCGCGGTCGGGACCGGTCTCGGGGGTCCGGATCGCCTACCGGCGCTTCTCCCCGTCCTCGCGCGGTGGGGGGCGGCGCTCGCGGCGACACGAAAGGTCGTGGATGCCGGGTGGGTGAGCCGTCGTCGCCAGGTGGGGCTCACCGGGGTGAGCCTTGCCCCCGAGCTCGCCGTCCTCGTGGGCGTGAGCGGATCGCCGAATCACCTCGTCGGGTGGAGGCGAGCGAAGGCACTGCTCGCGATCGATGCTCGCCCCGATGCCCCCGTGTTCGCCGGCGTCGACGTCGGGATCGTGGGTCGCTGGGAGGACGTCCTCCCTCCGCTCACCGACGTGCTCGGGGCGTACCTTACGGAACTTCGCGACGCGCGGAGGTGATCCCGCTGGTCCGTTCGGCCGACCCGAGGCACGCGAGCAGGTCCTCGATCGTCGCACGGGCCCGGGTCGGGGTCGGCGCCTCGATCCGGAACTCGAGCGTCGCGCCGTCCTGCGCGCAGCGCACGAACCCGTCGTGGTCCGGCGCGAGGGCGCGCGCGAGACGTTCGGCCACCTCGGCCGAGCCGTACGTGCGGCGCATGCGGACGACTACGCCTTCGGGTCGTCGGTCGCCGCCGGAGTCGGGGATGGCGTTCCTCCTGGCGCCGCGCCGGGGCCCTGGCTGAGCGCGTTCGGCCGGATCGGGGCCGTACGCGTGCGTCGCGACGCCTCCGCGCGCGCGCGTTCCCCGAGGAACTCGAGGATCGAGGGCCAGATCCGGCCGTCCTCGCGCTGCTTGTTCTCGAAGTTGTTCTCGCTGAGGAACTTCGCGAACGCCGCCCGGCTCGCGTCGTCCCACGCCCCGGTGACCCGACCCGAGTAGAAGCCGAGCAGACCGAGCTCGTGTTGAAGGGTCCGCGCCACCTCGGGGCCGACGGACACCAACGTCGCCGGATCCTCGCGGCTCAGCATCGTGAGGTCGTAGAGGCGGAAGACGCGCCGTAGCTCCTCGATCGGCGACGGATGGTCGTCGACGCGGACGTCGACCCACCGGTCGCTCCCTTCATCATACCCGCCCCGCTCGCGCACGATGAGCATCGCCGCCGACTGCATGCCCCGTCGGTCGCCTCCCTCGCGCTGGCCCGCGGAGAGCGCGGCCAGGAGGCGCTCGGGGAGGTCGCCGGGCGTGGTCTCGTACGCGCGGGCCATCGCCGCGACGACGCTCGGGCCGAACAGGATGTTCCCCTGGCAGGCGAAGCCGGATCCGGTCACGTGCCCCGCCCACTCGGAGCATTCGGGGCCGGTGAAGGACGCGGCGTTGCCCCGTGCGTCCACGACGCCGATCTGCCGCAAGGCGCTTCGCGGATCGGCCGAGGTGAGGCGGCGGACGACCTCGGGGGCGCTCACGCCCTGCGCGAGCAACTCGAGCCCCTCGGGCCCGAAGCGAACGTTCGCGTACGCCTGCGTCGCGATGGCTCCGACTTTCGCCCGGGCCCACGGGACGACGGAGCCGACGGCGAGGAACTTCGACTGCACCGCGACGCCCCACTCCCCCCGATCGAGATCGGCAGCGACGATCGAGAACGTCCCGAACCGGGGCGGAGGGGCCATGGCGTCCTCGGCGACCCCGCCCGGGCTCTTTAAGCCTCTCGCGCGCCGCGCCCGGGGGCATCCCCCATGTCGAGCCGGTCGTGGACCGCGTCGACCAGGCGACGCGCCGTGGACCGGTCGCCCTTTCGATAGGCGGCCTCGGCCTCGTTGAGACGCTCGACCAGATCGTCGAGGGACGCGCCCTCCGCCCGGCGGACCGCGAGCAGACGTTGGACCAGAAGGAGACGGTTCGAGAGCTGCTCCTCGTCCCGTTGCGGTGGTGCGCCGCGTTCACCGGAAGGGACATAGCCCACGAGCCCGCGGGGGAATTCGAGGAGCTCGACCTCGGGGGATTGTTCCCTGAGGATCCGCTCGGCCGTCAGGAGGAAGGTCTCGGCCTCGGGATCGCGATGGTGGTGAAGGGCGTCGGCCGCCCGCACGAGAAGTTTCTCGGCCGACGCGTCCGCCCGTCCCTCGCGACGCCGGGTGGCGGCGAGCGCGCGCAGGCCCTCGAGCAACCCATCGAGCTCGTCGGCGGTGGCAGGACGTCGGCGCGGGCGCTCGCGCGGCACGCTTCGCTCACGCCGGGTCGGACGGGGCGCTCGTCCCTTGCGGCGCCGTCGGAACCGCCACCGGGCGGGTCCCGGCCGCGGTCGGGGCCGGCAGGCGGGCGTAGGCCGAGCTCCACAGTCCGTCCAGGGTGAGCCAGAACGCGTCCGACGCGCCGTCGCGCCCGAGGGTCGCGGACGCCTCGGCGAGGGCACCCGAGAGGTCGTCGACGGCGATCGCGTGCGCTCCCATCCACTCGAGTGTCGCCGTCGCGAGCTTGAGCTGGGTGTCGGCGTACTGGCGTTGTCGCTTCGCCTCCTTCTCGGGAGGCGCGAGCGCATGGTCCGGGTCCCAATGGGGTGGCATGGGGGCGACGATCGCAACCCGAAGGTCGCGGAACGGCACGGGGAGCGTCGGCCACCGCGGCTCGGCGAAGCGTACGGCGAGCTGGTCGAGGTGGTTCTCCGCCGCGGCGTACTCCTTGCTGAGGAACGCGGCTTCGGCGCGGGCGAACGGCGTATAGATGTCGGCCGGGACGCTCGACTTCCACAGGTCGAGGAGGAGCGCCGTGCGGGAGGGCACGAGACGTCGCAGGGCCTTGCGGGCGGCCCCGTCCAGCCCCTCGGGGGGAGGGGGTGCGATGGGTGCGGGGGTCTCGGGAGGACGGTTGGGCGCGCCGGGCATGGGCGAACTACTCCCGACGTCCCCTAGAGGAACGCCTCGAACTCCTTGGTGACTTCGGGATACTTGTCCCGAACGGCCTTCAAGATGTTGTGGACCGAGAGCTTCTCGAGCTTGACCCCCTCGAGCGCCTCGATCACCTTGTCGAACGTCGCGTCAGAGAGCGAGCAGAGCTTCTCCTTCGCGAACCAGTTGCGGTAGAGCTTCTCCTCGAGCTTGGCGCGCCACGCCTTATCGTACTCCATGAGGACGTCCTTCGTGGGCGTCCCGGCGATCGCCGCCTTCGCCGCGACCTCCCCGCAGATCTTCCCCGCGATGCAGCCGTTCGCGATGCCTCCGCCCGTGAGGGGGTCGATCATCCTCGCGGCGTCGCCGACGATCATGAAACCGTCCGTGACGGTCTGCGCGACGGGCTTCGAGATCGAGACCCCGCCGCCGACCATGTCGATCTTCTTCCCCTTCGCGTACGCGGGGTGGTGGGCGATCCACCGGTCGAGGTAGGTCTTCGCCTCGGCGGGGGACTTGATCTGGGAGAGCTGGACACCGATCCCGACGTTCGCGAGGCCCTCCGCCTTCGGGAAGATCCAGACGTAGCCCCCCGGCGCGACCTTGCCGAGGTAGAAGTCGCAGTAGCGCACGTCGGAGTCGACGTTGGTCATGCGGTACTGCAGGCACGAGTCCATGTCGCGGAGGGCGAGGTTCGTCGGGAGTCCGGCCCATCGGCCGACCTGCGATTCGAACCCGTCCGCGGCGATCGTCACCTTCGCGCGGATCTCGAACGGCTCGCCGAACGTCTTCGCCTTCACTCCGACGACCCGACCGTTCTCCTTGAGGACCGCCGTCGCCGCCGTCTTGAGCATCACGTCCGCACCCGCGTTGCCGGCGTCGATCGCGAGCTGCTTATCGAACTCGTCGCGCTCGACGACGTAACCGACCTCGTTACCGGCGTGCTTCTCGTTGATCTCGAGGACTCGTTCGCTGGGGGAGAAGATCCGCGCCCCCTCGACCTCGCAGTTGATCCATCGGCCGGGCTTGATCCCGACCTCCTCGAGCCACGACTTGCTCATCCCCTCGCCGCAGCGCACGGGGCTACCGATCTCCTGCCGTTTCTCGATCATGAGGACGCGCGCACCGTTCTTCGCCGCCCACTTCGCGGTCATGCTCCCGCTCGGCCCGGCGCCGACGATGAGGACGTCCGTCGTGAGGTCGCTGGCCATCTTCCTTCCCCTTCCGTTGGTCCCGGAGATCGGCCCGGTCGCCCCCGCCTAGCCGATCTCGATGGCGCCGACGGGGCAGGCCTTCACGCAGATCTCGCACCGCGTGCAGACGCGCTCGTCGAACGTGATCCGGGTCTCGTCCAGGTAGATGCAGTTGAGGGGGCAGACCCCGACGCAGGCCCCGCAGTAGACGCACAGCTGCCCCGAGGACTCGATGTGCAGCGTCTTCTTGCTCGGCACGGTCGATCGCTCGCGTTGTCACCCAAGCGGAGGCATTTAAAGCCTTGCGTCGGCCCGCCGAGGAGGTACGTCTATCGAGGGGTGGGAGCGGCCGGAACGCGGGCCTCGAGCCACCGTTCCGCGTCGATCGCGGCCATGCATCCCAACCCCGCGGCCGTGATCGCCTGGCGGTAGCGGTGGTCGTAGACGTCGCCGGCCGCGAAGACCCCGTCGACGCTTGTCCGCGTGATCTCGTGGGTCCGCACGAACCCCTTCGGGTCGAGCTCGACGGCGCCCCGCAGGGCCTCGGTCGCCGGATCGTGGCCGATCGCGAGGAAGAGTCCGCCGACCTTCATCTGGCTCACCCGCCCGGACGGGCGGTGGCGCAGCCTCAGTCCCTCGACCGTCGTGTCACCGAGGACCTCGACGACCTCGGTGTCGGTGAGGAAGGAGATCTTCGGGTTGGCGCGGGCCCGATCGAGCATGATCGGGCTCGCGCGGAACTCAGCGCGACGGTGGATGATCGTCACGTGTGTCGCGAACTTCGTGAGGAAGGTCGCCTCCTCCATCGCCGAATCGCCCCCGCCGATGCACGCGATCTCCTTGCCCTTGAAGAAGAACCCATCGCATGTGGCGCACGCGCTCACGCCGCGGCCGCGCAGCTTCTGCTCCGACGGCAGGTCGAGCCAGCGGGCGTTCGCCCCGGTCGCGATGATCACGGTGTCGGCGACGATCGTCGCCTCCCGACCGGCCTCGAGAACGAACGGGCGGCGGGTGAAGTCGACGCGCGTCACGTTCGCGTCGAGGAACTGGGTCCCGAAGCGCTGGGCCTGGGCGCGCATCTTCTCGACGAGCTCGGGTCCCTGGATTCCTTCGGGAAAGCCGGGGAAGTTCTCGACGTCCGTCGTGAGCATCAATTGGCCCCCCGAGGGCACGCCCGCGATCACGAGGGGGGTGAGGTTCGCGCGCGCGGCGTAGAGGGCGGCGGTCAGGCCGGCCGGTCCGCTCCCGATGATCGCGACCCGAACGGCGCGGGGCACAGCCGCCTCCGTCACGACCGGGTAGGGCCGGAACGAAGTTATGAGGATGGCGGGGCCGCCGGCGGCCCCCCCTTCGGCGGAGGGAGGCTCAGGTGGCCGCCGCCGACCGGCCGGGCATAGTCGCTGTGGAAGAAGACGAGCGGGGCCACGTCGCGTCCCGCGTCGATCGCGACGACCTCGCCCAGGAAGAGGATATGGTCCGCGGCCGCGCGCTCCTCGACCACGTGGCAGGAGAAGGCGACCGTCGTCCCCTCGAGAAGGGCGACCCCATCGGCGTTGCGCGAGAACAGGAGGCCTCGGAACTTCTCCGGGGGGGGTAGGGTGAGCGCGAAACGTTCGGAGAGCGATTTTTGGTCGTGCGCGAGGACGTTGACGACGAACGCGCGCGCGCGCCGGATCACCGGCGTCGTGTCGGCGTCGGCCGTGAGCGCGATGAGGACGAGGGGCGGCCGGAGGGCGACCGAGAGGAAGGCGTTGACCGTGAGCCCCGCGTCGCCTTCGGGTCCGTGGGCGGTCACGACCGATACGCCCGTCGGCCAGCGCGCCATCATCTCGCGGAACCGGGACGCCGCCTCGGTCATGATCCTCCCGTAGGCCCCGACCCCGGACTTAACGGTTCGCTCGGAAGGTCACTCGTCCCGCCACTTGAACACGGTGATCGCCGCGAGGAAGACGATCACGCCCGCGACCGCGATGATCGCGAGGTCGACGCCGGCGCGTGCGAAGTTGCCGAAGAGCATCACCTGGTTCATCCCGTCGATGATGTAGTAGAGCGGAAGGATGTGCGCGAAGACCTGAAGGAACGTCGGGAAATTCGACACCGGGAAGAAGGTCCCGGCGAGGAACATCATCGGGAAGGTGATCACGTTCCCGATGATCGCCGCACTCTCGGGGGTCCGCGCGACGGAGCCGGCGAGCATGCCCAGGGAAACGAAGAAGAACGGTCCGGCCACGAGGAACGGCAGCATCTGCCAGTCGAGGGTCAGGTGGGCTCCGAACGCGCCGACGCCGACGCCGAGCATGATGACGGCGGAGACGAACGAGAGGACGACGAACCAGACGATCTTGGACGTGAGCCACTCGCCGCGGGTGAGGGGGGTGAGCGAGAGCTGGCGGAAGAGGTGTTCCTTGCGGTAGTTAGAGCTGATATCGACCATCGAGAACATCGGGCTCGTGAGGATCGAGAACCCGATGAGCCCCGGGACGAGGTAGTCGATGTACGTGTAGACGGAACTCCCGACGTTCTCCGTGGAGGTGTAGATGATCGTGTGGCCCCCGGCGGCCTGAAGGTTGAACTGCGACCCTACCCCCTGGAGGGCGCCGAGCAGGAGCCCCGAGCCGCCCGGGTCCTGCGGGTCGACGAACGCGGTGACCGCGATCGGGGTGCCGTTGAGATAGCTCGACTGGAACCCGGCCGGGATGACGAGACCGACGGTGTGTCCGTTCGCGACGAGCCACTGCGAGAAGTTCTCTCCCGGCGCGACGACGTCGACCCGGATCGCGCCCGTCTTGTTGAGGGCGTCGAGGAAGTGACTGCTCACGTTCGAGCCATGATCCATGTTCTCGGCGTAGATCGTGGGCGTCGTGTTCCCGGAGTTCGAGAAGATGAGGCCGAACAGGACGATGAGGATGATCGGGAAGAACAAGGAGAAGAAGAGCGCGGCGATGTTGCGGAAGTACCCGCGGGAGAAGACGAGGAAGTCGGCCCAGATCCGCCGGCCGTTCACGGGAGGGCCTCCGACTTGAGCGTCCCGTCGTCCATCTGGCCCACCATCGTCACGAAGACGTCCTCGAGCGTGTCGGAGACGGTCGTGAACCCACGCCACGGAAGCCCGGACGCGTCGATCTGGGTGAGCACCTTGAGCGCGTCCCGGCTCTCCCGCATCTGCACTTCGATCCGGCCGTGGTCGCTCGCGACGGCGAGGGGAAGGTGGGAGCGCAGGTAGGCGGCGAGCTCCGGCGGACCCTGGACGGCGAGGCGGTCGGGGCGGCCGTGCGCGGCGATGATCTCGGCCGGGGTGCCGCGAGCGATGATCTTGCCGCGATGGATGATCGCCACCTGGTCGGCGAGGAGCTCCGCCTCTTCGAGGTAGTGGGTGGTGAGGAAGACGGTGCGCCCTTCGGAGCGAAGCTGGCGGATGACCTCCCAGATCCCGCGCCGTGCCTGCGGGTCGAGGCCGGTCGTCGGTTCGTCGAGGAAGCAGATCCGCGGGTTGTTGACGAGCGAGAGCGCGAGCCCGAGCTTCTGCTTCTGGCCCCCCGAGAGCGTGTCGAAGTGCGCCCTCGCCTTGTCGAGGAGGTCCACCCGCCGCAGGAACTCCGTCGGGTCCGGCGACGTTCCGAAGAGGACCCCGTAGTACGCGATCGCCTCGGCGGGGGTGATCTTCTCGAAGAACCGGAAGTCCTGGGGGATCACGCCGATCGCCTGGTGGAGCTGCGCCGCCTGGGTCCACGGGTCGAGACCGAGCACCTCGACGCTCCCCGAGGTGAGGCGACGCAGTCCCTCGAGGATCTCGACGGTGGTCGTCTTCCCCGCGCCGTTCGGTCCGAGGAACGCGAAGACCTGCCCTTCCGGGACCGTGAAGTCGATCCCATCGACCGCGGCGAGGGCGCCGTACGTCTTCCGGAGCCCCTCGACGTGGACGGCCGTCGCCATACGGCGGTGCGACCTTCCGGCCCTTAAAATCCCTTCGAGGGGAACGGGCCGGCGATCGCGCAGCGATCGGAGGGCCCCAGCACCATGGAAGCGGCGCCCGACCGAACTCCGAGCGTCGAGGGCCCGGACCAGCGCACGCTAAGGTGATCGTCGACGAGCTCCACGTCCACCACGCCCGGGCCGACCCGGAGCCCACGGACGCTCGCACGCGTCCAGGATGGCGGAAAGTGAGGATCGATGGCGATCTCCTTCGCCTGCGGCCCGATTCGAAGTCCCCAGAGGCCCTCGAAGAGCGTCGTGAGGAACGGCGCGACGCTGAACCCCAGGAGGAAGCAGGAGTCGTACGCTTCGGGGCGGTCGCCGCGGTAGCATTCGTTCGCGAGGCCGTGCTCGGCGACGATCCGCTCCGCGCACCCCCGGAGGATCTCCCCCCCTCGGACGGCATCGCCCAGCGCGTAGGCGGCCTCGGCCGCCCAGGCGGTCGCGATCGGCCAGACCTCGCCGTCATGGTACGCCGTCGGCCGGTACCCGGGGTCGCGGCGGGAGAGCGTCCGAAGTCCCCACGGCGTCGCGAGGTCGTCCTGGAGGGCACGATCGAGGACGGTCCGGGCCCGCTCCGGAGCCAGCAGTCCGGCGGCCACGGCCCTCAGCGCGTTCGGACGCACCTTCGCGACCGGGGTTCCATCCGACGTGAGCGAATCGTAGAGATAGCCCTCCTCCGGCCACCAGTAGCGTTCCGCGACGGCGTGCGCCAGCGCCTCGCCTTCGGCCCGATACCTCTGCGCGGTCGCCTCCTCCCCGCGCCGCGACGCGAGGTCCGCGAGCGCTCCCAACGCCGACCGATAGAGGACCTGGAGGTCGATCGCGTGGTCACGACGGTCGGTCGAATCCCAGATCGTCGTATCGACGGCCTCGAACCCATAGTCGATCCGGCTGAGGCCGGACGTGGCGGCGCGGACCTCGGCGATCTCCCCACCGTTGCGGAAGAGACCGGACGGAGCGAGGGTCCGCGCATGGGCCCACGCCGCGATCCGTTCCAGCTCGGGCGCGAGGTCGCGGAGGAGGTCGGTCCGGCCGGCATGGTCCGCGACCTGTCGCAGGAGGGCGGGATAGTAGAGCGTCGTGTCCGAGGTTCCGTACAGGAAGATCGGACCGGGGGAGATCTGCATCGGAAGCTCGCCCGCCTCCGCGGCAAGGATCGGGATCGCGGCGCGCGCCTGGAAGCGGAATACCGAACGGATCGCTCTCTCGGCCCATGCATGGTCGCCCAGCCATGCGACCGCCGGGAGCATCCAGGCGAGGTCGCGGCACCACACGGCCGAGTACCACGGGTACCCGGCGACGAGCCCCGTGAGCTCGGCGTCCGGCGAGGTGTAGAGGCTGCGGAGGGCGCTACGAGCGAGGCGATAACCCGACTCCAGAACGGGGTCGTCGGGCAGGCGCATCTCGGGAGTGCCGGCGCGCCACTCCTGCCAAACGCGAGCGCGGGAGGTGAGATCCTCCCGGGCTCCGAGGACGGTGGCCGCGGCGACGTCGCGGAACGAACGCTCGAGACCGCCGCGCATCACCCACGTGATCACCGCGCCGCGCTCGTCCACGGTGAGGTCGTGCTCGGTCCGCACCTCCCGAACCTCGCCCTGGAGGGGGTCGCCGTCCCAGGGTCGTCCATCGACCGCCATGCGCTGGGCGGGAGGATCCGCGTCGAGCGTCGCGCCGAAGCCGTGGGAACGGAACTCGATGCTCGTCCCCGTGCCCTCGAGGTGGTAGGCGTACGGCTTGATCCCCTCCATCAGCACCGGCGCGAGGAACGGCTCGAACCGCGTCGTGAGGGTGATCGAGAACCGGGCCGCTGGGGCAAAGATCAGGCGACGGACGACGCCCGGGGCGTGCTCGAACGGGACGATCTCCTGCCGCCACCCGATGGATCCGGTGGCGTGTTCGCTCCCGACCCCCCATCGGTAGGCGGCGAGGTGATGGAGCGTCTCGGGAAGCGTGGAGGCCCGCCCTCCGGCCGCGAGGCGAACCGTCCAGGGCCCGGTCAACCGGATCCCTTGGGCGTACACCCCACCCCATTCGAGTTCGGCCCCGCGTGTCTCTCGGGAGAGTGCGACCTCGCTGCTCCCCGACAGGACGGCAGCGGCGGCCAGTCCGGTCACCAGGATCGGTTGGCGGGGGTCGGACCGCTCGAGCTCGAGGAGAGGTGGCTCAACGTCGTCGGTCACCGCCCCTTCCCCTCCCCCAGCGGCTCGGTGAACTCGAACCAGACCAACGGCGGGATCGCGACGCTCTGCAGCTCGAGCCGAACGTGGTGGTCTCCGGCCGCGGGCCGGTCGAGGCGGATGCGGAACTCCGTGCGGCGACCGAACGTGAACGTGGCCGGGCGGTCCGCATCGATCCGGTCGAGTCGGCGGCCGACCTCCTCCCCCTCCATCCGAAGCTCGGCCTCTCGGGAGGGCACCGCGGCTCCGTCCCACAGGAGCCGGATCCCCGAGAAGGCCCCCATGCGAAGCGGCGGGTTCCTCAACGTGAAGGACACACCCTCCGGGATACGATGGAGGGAGCCGGGCTCGTAGACGCAGTGCTCCAGGAACTCGCCCACGGCGGCGAGCTCCTCGAGCGAACGGGCCCCGAACTCCCAGCCCACCGAAATGCCCTGGCGGAGAAGGGAGAGTTCGAGCCGTAGGTGGGGGAAGCGCACGGTCCGCCGATGGGGTTGGGGTCGGATATCGGTTCGGGCATCCGCCGACCAAAGGGTTTCCTAGCCGGAGAGGGTGGGCGAGGCGGGGTCCGATTGCACGCGGTGGTGCTCGGTGGGGGCGGATTGACGGGCCGTTGCGCGGTGCGCGAGCTCGCGCGCGGCGGGGTGTTCGACCGGGTCCGCGTCGCGGACCTTGACCTCGGACTTGCCGAGGCGGCGGCCCGGGCGACCCAAAGCGACCGCGTCACGGCCCAATCCGTGGACGTCCGCGACCCGGACGCGCTCGCGCGTACGCTCGACGGCGCGAGCGTCTGCGTGAACGCCGTCCAGTACACGTTCCACCTCGAGGTCATGGAGGCGTGCCTCGCCGCCGAGGTCCCCTACCTCGATTTTGGAGGGCTCTTCCATATGACCCGGCGCCAGCTCGCCTGGGACGAGAGGTTCCGCGCGAAGAAGCTCCTCGCCATCCCCGGACTGGGGCAGGTCCCCGGGGTCTCGAACGTGCTCGCGATGGCCGCGACCGACGACCTCGACACGGTGGAGTCGATCGTCATCCGCGACGGGTGGAGGGACCTCACCCGCAACGGCCCCGAGATCCTCTTCACGTGGTCGCCCAGCACCTTCCTCGACGAGATGCAGATGAATGCCGTCGTGTGGGAGGGAGGGGCCTACCGGGAGCACCCGCCGATGAGCGGGGCGGAGTCCTTCCCGTTCGCCCCGCCGGTCGGACCGACCCAGGTCTACCGTACCCTCCACTCGGAGGCCGCCACGCTGCCCGAGAGCCTGAAGGCGAAGGGGTTGAAGCACTGCGAGTGGAAGGAAGGCGGGCCGGGGATCGACCTTCTGCGGACGATGTCCCAGCTGGGGCTCGGCGGGAGCGTCCCGGTCGAGGTACGGGGCCATCCGGTCGTGCCCCGCGAGTTCCTCCTTGCCCTGCTACGACGCGAGAACCTCCTCGGGGTGCCGGACGGCGTCGCGATCGACGACTGGGAAGTCTGTGACCTCGAGGTCCGGGGGACCCGGAACGGTGTCCCCGTCGTGCGGCACGCTACCGCACGCTTTCCGCCCAAGACCGAGTGGGGGCTGTCGGCGACCGAGTATGCCGTCGGCGTCGGGGGTGCGATCGGTGCCGAGATGATCGCCCGCGGAGAGATCCGCGGTAGCGGGGTCGTTCCCCCCGAGCGATGCGTCCCCTTTGGACCGTTCCGCGCATTTCTCGCGGAACGGGGGATCGCGACGTCGATCGCCCCCCCCGAACCCCCTCTCCCGCCGTTCCCGCCCCGTGCGTGAAATGGGCAATTCGGTGGGTTTGGGAGCACTCCTACCCCATTCGTTGGGTGTAAGTTAGCCGTGAAACGGCGATACCAACCTTAACCTTAATTCACCATGCGACTGGATAATCACTCTACGCAGAATATCTGGAGTTCTGCTCCCTCGACAATTATATATACGGACTTTCAGGTCCCAGAACCCACTGGGATGTGTTCTTCATGGCGGAACGGGAACCCGCCCCTCCACCCCCGACGAGGGCCCGGGACGCACCGAACGTAGCGGGGGCCTTCGCCCCCCCCTCCGCCTCGGAAGGTGCGGTCGTTCCCTCGGAGGAGGGCGCTCCCTCGACCCCGGCCCCTGCCGCCACCGACGTCGAGCCCACGTTGCGGATCGTCGAGCGCGAACCCGAGCGCGAGCGCGGCCCCCCTCCCCCGCCGGAGGCGGAAGCTCCCCCTCCGCTGCCGATCCCGATCGCCCGGCTCGTCCCGAAGTTGCGCAAGAGCGCAAAGCTCTTCGAGGAGGGCAAGAGGTACATCCCCAACTCGACGAGCTCGCTCATCCGCGTCGCGTCGTACGACCCGTGCCCGCCGTTCATCACGCGCGGGAAGGGCGCCCGGATCTGGGATGTCGACGGGAACGAGTACCTCGACTTCAACCTGGCCTACGGGGTCCTCATCAACGGTCACGCCCACCCCGACATGGTCAAGGCCGTGAGCCAGCAGGCCGAGTTGGGCCTGCACTTCGCGTCCCCGACCGAACTCGAAATCGAGGTCGCGAAGCAGTTCCGCAAGCTCGTGCCCAACGCGGAGCGCGTCGCGTTCTGCTCGAACGGGTCGGACGCGACGATGAACGCGATCCGCATCGCGCGCGCGGTCACGGGGAAGGACGGGATCCTCAAGTTCGAGGGCCACTATCACGGTCAGCACGACTACGCGCTCATCAGCGCCGAGGCCCCTCCGATCGTCGCGGGCCTGGACGAGTACCCCCGTCCGCTCCCGAACTCGGCCGGCATCCCTCCCGGGGTGACGGACTACGTGATGGTGGCGGCGTACAACTCGATCACGTCGGTGGAGCGGATGATCAAGCGCTACCGCGACCGTCTCGCGGCCGTCATCTTGGAACCCGTCATGGCGAACGCCGGGATCATCCCACCGGCGCCGGACTTCCTGAAGCGTCTGCGCGAGATCACGCGGGAGAACGACCTTCTGCTCATCTTCGACGAGGTGTTCACCGGCTTCCGGGTCGCTCCCGGCGGGGCGCAGCAGCTCTACGGTGTCGAGCCGGACCTCTCGTGCTGGGCGAAGGCGCTGGGCGGCGGGGTGGTCATCTCGGCGGTCTCGGGGAAGGCGGAGTTCATGGACCTCATCTCCCCGGGACGGATCAGCTTCGGAGGGACCTACTTCGCCAACAACCTCTCGCTCGCGGGGACCCACGCGAACCTGAAGCTCCTCGCCCGAGGGGGCGAGGACCTCTACGCGCGCTTCGGTCGCCTCACCCAGCGCATGGAAAAGGGGATCGAGACGGCGGCGAGGGAGGCGAAGGTGAGCGTCCTCGTCCAGTCGGTCAACGGCATGCTCCAGTACTTCTTCACGCGTCGCAAGAAGATCACGAACTACCGCGAATCGCTGCAGATCGACTGGAACTTCTACCTGAGGAACCACCAGCTCCTCCTGGACAAGGGCATCTATACGCATCCCGACAACTACGAGCGGATCACCTTCTCGAGCGCGCACACGGAGAAGGACGTCGACCAGTTCCTCGACGCGATCCACGCCACGTTCCTCGAACTGAGGACCCTGCCGCGGGACTATCTCCCGTAGCGCCGGGGTGGGGGCCGGGCGCGGGTTCGTCCCGTCGCCCGGTGCCGGCACGGCGGCGTCACCCTAGGTATTAGTAGGCTCCCGGACTCCCACCGACGTGGGTCCACCCGGGAAGCACCCCGGCCGCTAGCGGAGGGTTGCATCGGCCGTGGCACGGAACCCCGCCCGCCTCGCCCTGTTCATCGGAAAGCGCCTGGTCCAGCTCGTCCCGGTCCTCCTCGGGGTCATCGCGCTCACCTTCTTCTTCAGCCACATCTCGATCCGCGACCCGTGTGCCGCGTGGCTGGGCGGTCACGCGAAGCCGTCCGCCGTCGCCGCGTGCGACCAGTACTTCGGCCTCAACCACCCGCTCTACGTCCAGTTCGGGGACTACCTCGCGCAGCTCTTCAGCGGGAACTGGGGGACGAGCTCGTCCGGCGGGCAGGTCCTCCCGCTCGTCCAGGCGGCGTTTCCGGCGACGCTCGAACTCGTCCTGGCCTCGCTCTTCCTCATGATCGTCGTCGGGATCCCGCTCGGGGTCATCGCGGCGAACTCGAACGGGCGCCTCGCGGACCACCTCGTGCGGATCTTCTACCTGAGCGGCTGGGCGACGCCGACCTACCTGGGCGCGCTCGCGCTCGCGATCGTGGTCGGACCGGTCCTCGGGCTCCCCACCTCCGGCCAGTTCACGGGGGGCACGCCCAACATCCACGAATGGACGCACATGAGCGTCCTCGACGCCCTCCTCTCGGGGAACCTCGGGTTGGTCGGCGACGCGCTCGCGCACCTCGTCCTGCCGGCGACGGCCCTCGCCCTGCTCAACATGGGGATCGCGACGCGGATGACGCGCGCCTCGATGCTCGAGGTCCTCCCGCTCGACTACGTGAAGACCGCACGCATGAAAGGTCTCGCGGAGTTCCTCGTCCTCTACAAGCACGCGCTCCGCAACTCGCTCATCACGACGACGACCGTCCTGGGCGTCACCGCCGGAGCGCTCCTCAGCGGGACCGTCGTCATCGAGTCGATCTTCCAGTGGCACGGGATCGGCCAGCTCGCCTACGACAGCGTGACGAACTACAATTTCTCGCTCGCGATCGGCACGGTCATCGTCTTCGCGATCGGGGTCGTCGTCGCCAACCTGGCCGCCGACATCCTCTACGGCCTCCTCGACCCGCGCGTGGAGTGGCGCTAGATGGCCCCCCGCCCGTCCTCCCACGGCCCCCCGACGCCCCGGGCGCGAGGTGGCTGGGACGTCCGGACGCGCGCCCTCGGCCTGTGGCGCGTGATGCGGGCGAACCCTCTCACGCTCGCGGGCTTCCTCCTCGTGAGCGTCATCCTCGCGGTCGCGTTCCTCATCGAGGCCGTCCCGCTGGTCACCGGCCTCTTCGGCCCTCCCGCGTCGATCCTGCCGTACTCCCCTAGCGCCTACTTCACCGCCGGCCAGCCCCCGAGCCTCGCGCACCCGTTCGGCACCGACAACCTCGGGCGGGACATGCTCGCTCGGGTCCTCGCGGCCCTCCCCCTCGACCTCGCGATCGGCTTCTCGGTCGCCGGCGTGGCACTCCTCGTCGGCGGCAGCCTCGGGCTCGTCGCCGGCTACTGGGACCGCCCGGGGAGCGTCGGTGGCGTCCTCTCGATCGTCATCCTGCGCGTCACCGACGTCTTCCTCGCCTTCCCGAGCCTCGTGCTCGCGCTCGCCCTCACGGCCGCGCTCGGTCGCGGGACCGTCCAGGCCGTCGCCGCGATCATGATCACGTGGTGGCCCTACTACGTCCGGCTCACGCGCGGCGAGGTCCTGGCGGTGAAACCGCTCGGCTACGTGACGGCAGCGCGCGCCGCCGGGGTCACCGACGCGCGGATCCTCGTGCAGCATGTCCTGCGCAACCTCCTCGAGCCGCTCGTCGTCTACTTCACGCTCGACGTCGGGACGGTGATCGTCACCTTCTCCACGATCTCCTACGTCGGCATCGGCGTCCCGGTCACCGTCCCCGAGTGGGGCAACATGGTCCAGGGCTACGAGCGCTACCTGCTCACCTACCCCTGGACGATCGGCTCCGCCGGGCTCGCGATCTTCGTCACGGTCCTCGCGTTCAGCCTGCTCGGCGATGGCCTGCGTGACCTGCTCGACCCGAGGAGCCGGCGGATCCTCGCCCAACCGGGCGGGCCCGCGCCGATGCCCGCGGGCTCGAGCGGACCGACGTCGATCGGCGACGGGGCGGAAGCGTGAGCGAGCCGATCCTGCGCATCGATGGCCTGAGCGCGGAGTATGTCGTGGGCGCCGGACGCTTCCGTGCGCTCTCCGACGTGACCTTCGAGATGCGTCCGCGCGAGGTCGTCGGGATCGTCGGCGAGACCGGCTGCGGGAAGAGCACCCTCGGACACGCGATCCCTCGCCTCCTTCCCGAGCCGCCGGCGCGCATCCTCGGAGGGCGCATCGTCTACCGCGGGACGGACCTCCTCACCGTTCCGAAGTGGAGGATGCCGACGGTACGCGGCACGGAGATCGGGATGATCTTCCAGGAACCGATCAACTCGCTCAACCCGGCCTACCGGATCCTCTCCCAGGTGGCCGAGGCCGTGGCGATCCGCCACGCGCGCGAGAGCGGAAGGACGCCGCGCTTCACGCCGCTCGAGCCGCACGATTACACGGAGCGGCCGCCCCACGACATCGCCTCCCACCTCGTGAACGCGTTCGTCCCGACCCCTCCGTCGGGGACCCCCGGCCGCCCCCGGTCGGTGCCCCTCCCGAAGCGCGCCGATCTCCGCACCGAGGTCCTCGAGTTCCTGCGCCTCGTGCGGATCAACGACCCCGAGACGATCCTCGACCTCTACCCGCACGAGCTCTCGGGCGGGATGCGCCAGCGGATCATGATCGCGATGGCGCTGAGCGCGAAGCCGTCGCTCCTCATCGCGGACGAGCCGACGAGCGCGCTCGACGTGACGATCCAGGCCCAGGTCCTCACCCTCATGAAGGAGCTGATGGACGAGGTCGACACCTCGATCCTGTTCATCAGCCACGACCTCGGGGTGATCGCCGAGATCGCCGACCAGGTGGGGGTGATGTACGCGGGTCACCTGGTCGAGTTCGGGCCGGTGGAGGACGTCTTCGAGCGCCCCCACCATCCCTACACGAAGGCGCTCCTGAGGTCGGTCCCGAACCGCTACAAGTCGGACGGAGCGCTCCCGTCCCTCCCGGGGTCGGTCCCGAACCTCTCCCGCCTTCCCGCCGGGTGCACGTTCCACCCGCGCTGCCCGATCGCGCGACCCGTCTGCGGCGCGGACCCCGCCCCACCCTTCGCCGTCCACGACCGGGAGCACCCCGCTCACCGCGCCTCCTGCCACTTCGCGCTCGATGTGGGGGGGAGGGCGTGAGCGCACCCCCCCTCGTGGCGGCCGAGGCCCTCACGAAGGAGTTCCCGATCTCGCGGACGGTCACCGAGATGGTCGGGCGTCGGAAGGCGCGGGCGATCCACGCCGTGGATCGCGTCTCGCTCACGATCCGGCGGGGCGAGACCCTCGGGCTCATCGGGGAATCGGGATCCGGCAAGACGACGTTCGGATGGCTCGTGGCGCGCCTGCACGCCGCCACGTCCGGCCGGCTCGAGTTCGACGGCGAGGACATCACCCGCCTCGACGGCGCCCCGCTGCGCCGCTGGCGGCGCAACGTCCAGGTCGTCTTCCAGGATCCCGTGAGCTCGCTCGACCCGCGTCTTCGGGTCTGGCAGATCGTCAGCGAGCCGATCCGGGCGCAGACCCCGCTGCGGGGGAGCGCGCTGAGGTCGGCCGTGGCGGAGATCCTCCCGCAGGTGGGCCTCCCCGCGGACTGCCTCGACCAGTACCCCCACGAGTTCTCGGGCGGCGGACGCCAGCGCCTCTCCCTGGCGCGGGCCCTTTCGGTCGGGCCGAAGCTCATCGTGCTCGACGAGCCGACGAGCGCGCTCGATGTCGCGGTGCAGGCCCAGATCCTCAACCGCCTCGTCGAACTGCAGCGCGATTCGGGCTACGCCTATCTCCTCATCACCCACAACGTCGCCGCCGTACGCTACGTCGCGGACCGCGTCGCCGTCCTCTATCTCGGACGCGTGGCCGAGGTGGGCCCGGTCCATGCGCTCCTCGAGCATCCCGTGCACCCGTACACCAAGGCGCTCCTCGCCGCGCTTCCCGTACCCGACGTGCGGCGGCGCCGCGCGCGCTATCGGGTCACGGGGGAGATCCCCACGCTCGTCGAGCGTCCCACCGGCTGCCGCTTCGCCGGCCGCTGCCCGTTCGTGATCGACCGATGTCGCCGGGAGGAGCCCGAGCTCCGCGCGATCCCGGGCCGCCCGGAGCAGGAGGCCGCCTGCCACCGCGCCGAGGAGGTCGCCGAGATCGCGCCGTCGACCCTCCTCGCGTCGGAGGTGTCGGCGCCCGGATAGCGGCGTTCCACCTACGAGCTCGTGGTCGTCTCGGTGTTGTAGAACATCGCGTACGGGAGGGCGCTCGCCATCGGGTTCGCGATCACGCCGTGGAGGAGCGGGCTGTAGACCTGGAAGCTCGTCGGCACGACGAGCCAGGCGTCGGTGTAGTTGTCGTACATGAGCTTCGTGATCTGGGTGTAGTCGCTCGTCAGCGTCGTGGGATCGGTCGACGCCGCCGCGGCATAGATGAGCGTCTCCATCGTCGCGTTGTTGTAACCGGCCTCGCACTGGTTCGCGCTGCCGTACGCCTCGGCGATGTTCTGCGTGTAGTCGTCCGGCGAGATGTAGTCCGCCGTGTAGAAGTCGATCCCCATCGGGAAGGGCCCGCCGTTCTGGGTGGTCGCGGTCCCGCACACGCCGTTCGAGAGCGTCTGCTCCGAGCCGGTGACCGTCGAGAGCGAGAGTCCGACCGGGTTGATCGTGATCCCGATCGCGGCGAGGTCCGTCGTGAGGAGGGTCACGACGCTGTCCCAATCCCCCCCGCCCGTCTTGATGTACATGAAGTTGACCGTCGGCGGGGCGGTGTGGGCATACGGCGAGTTCGCCATCTCCTGCTTGGCGAGATTAAGGTCGTACGCGTAGGGGGAGAGGTTGCCCGGATTGTAGTACGGGTACCCGGGCGGCACCGGTCCCACCCACGAGCTGCCGTACCCTCCGAAGGCCAGGTCGATGATCTGCGGATAGTTGATCGCGTGCACCACCGCCTCGCGCACGGAGAGGTTGTCGAACGGGGCCTGGCTCTGGTTCATGTAGACGTACCACGAGCCGCTCGTGGACCCGTAGACCGTCGGGAGCGGGTTGACCACCACGCACGACGTCCCCTTCAGCTGCGAGATCTCGCTCGGGCCGAGGTAGGCGACCGAGACCCCCGCGACCGCCCCGGTCTTCATGTCCTGGACCGTCGCGACGGGGTCGCTCTGGGTCGCGAGCTGGACGGACTGCTTCGCCGGTTGGACCGCGTTGTTCCATGCGACCTGGCTCGCGATGCCCGCACCCCAGTAGTTCGGGTCCGGCGTGATCGTCGTGGCGCCGCTGTTCGGGTCGTACGCCGAGAGGACGTACGGCCCGCTCCCGACGGCGTGCGTCGTGAGCCAGGTGTTGGGGGAGTCCGCCTGGACACCGCCGTTCGCCTGGACGACGGCCGGGTCGACGGCCGCGGCGATCGGTCCCGAGAGGGTCGCGAAGAGGTAGCCGTAGGTCGACGCCAGGTAGCCGCTCCCGACACTGAGCTCGATCTCGGTCGGGCTCAGGACCCGGAAGGACTGGTTGTCCATCTCCATCGCCTGCAGAAGGCTCGAGGACGGATTCGCGAAGTTGCCGGTGTTCAGCAGCTGGGTCAGGTTGTGCGTCTCGTTGTCGATCTGGCTCGCGTTCGAGTAGTAGCTGAGCCCGGGGTAGCCGAAGTTCTCGCCCAGGATGAACGCCGGTCCCTGGTTCATGATGAGGCTGCGGTAGAGGCTGAACCACATCGTGTAGGCGTTCAACGTGTCGCCGTTCGAGAAGTGTTCGCCGCTCCAGAGCGTGAAGTTGTAGTGGTACTGGTCCGAGGAGACCGTCCAGTTCTTGGCGATCTGGCCCACGTAGGTCGTCCAGCTCGAGTTGTCGTACGTCACGAGGGTCTGGTAGATCTGCTGGACGACGGCCCACCCGGGCGTCGTGAACGTGTAGGCGGGATCGAGCGAGTCCGGCGCCTCGGGCTGGTCGAAGACGATCGTCCCGGTCGAACTCAAGTGGCAGCCGGACGGGCGGGTGAGGTAGTAGTAGACGCCGATGCCCGCGCCCACGAGGACGACGACGATCACGATCGCCACGACCTTGGTCCACTTTGGGTCCACGAACGATCTCCCCGAGGGCGGGAAACGTGACGGGTTCGACCTTGATAAACCCTAGCGTGGGGGGCGGGCATGGACCTGCCCGGACCTCCCCGTCCTACGGGACCGACGTGGCCCCCGGGCGGAGCGGGCGCGAACATCTTTACCCGCGGTCCCATCCCCGGGCCGGGCGATCACGCATGGCGGAGCGCATGTTCGTGGGAGGGGCGTGGGTGGACGCGGCCGGCGGAGCGACCCAGGACGTGGTGAACCCGTACGACGGGTCGCCCGTCGGGGCGGTCCCCCGGGCCGGACGGGAGGACGCCCGCATGGCGATCGACGCCGCCCGCGAGGCGTTCGACCGCGGACCGTGGCCGGGACTTCCGCCGCGCTCCCGCGGCGAGGTCTTCCTCAAGGCGGCACGGATCCTCACCGAACGCGCCGCCGCGATCGCCGACCTGGAGAGCCGCAACCAGGGCAAGACGATCAAGCAGGCGGCCGACGCCGACATCCCGTTCGCGATCGACAACCTCGTATTCTACGCCGGGGCCGCCCGGACGATGGAGAGTCGCAATCCGAGCGAGTTCACGGGGGACGGAACGACGCTCCTGCGCCGCGAGCCCGTCGGGGTCGTCGGCGCCATCACGCCGTGGAACTACCCGTTCATGATGGCGGTGTGGAAGATCGGACCGGCGCTCGTCGTCGGGAACACCGTCGTCCTGAAACCGGCGAGCTGGACGCCGCTCTCGACGCTCGAGCTCGGGAAAGCGTTCCAGGAGGCCGGGCTCCCCGCGGGGGCGCTCAACATCGTCACGGGACCGGGGGGCGAGGTCGGCGACGAGCTCTGCCGCAACCCGAAGGTCGACATGGTGAGCCTCACCGGCGACACGGCCACCGGCCGCACGGTCATGGGATCCGCGAGCGCCACGGTGAAGCGCGTGCAGCTCGAGCTCGGCGGCAAGGCACCGTTCGTCGTGTTCGAGGACGCCGACCTACCGGCGGCGATCGAAGGCGCGGTCGTCGCCGGGTACGTGAACGGGGGCCAGGACTGTACCGCCGCGACGCGTCTCATCGTCCACGAGACGGTTCGCGCACGGTTCGTGGAGGGTCTCCTCGCCCGGATCGGGACGATCCGGATGGGCGACCCGCTCGCGCGATCGACGGACCTCGGTCCGCTCGTCCATGCGACCCAGCAGCGGCGCGTCCTCGACTTCGTGCGGACGGGCGTCGAGGAGGGCGCGAAGCTGCGCGTCGGCGGGACCGACGGCCGCCCGACGGTGAAGGGGGGAGCGTTCGTGGCGCCGACCGTCCTCGACGAGGTCACGCCGGACATGGCGGTCGCCCAGAAGGAGATCTTCGGCCCGGTCCTGGACGTCCTCACGTTCCGCACGTTCGATGAGGCGATCGAGATCGCCAACGGCGTTGACTACGGCCTCGCGGGGAGTCTCTGGACGACGGACGTCCGCACCGCGCTGCGCGGAGCGAACGCCCTTCGATTCGGGGACGTATGGGTGAACGACCACCTTCCGCTCGGGTCGGAGACCCCGCACGGCGGGAGGAAGCAGTCCGGCTTCGGGAAGGACCTCGGGACCGACTCCCTTTACGATTACACCGTGACGAAGAACATCTACCTCGACCTCACCGGGCAGGCGCGCAAGAGCTGGCACTACACGGTCTACGGCGACCCGGCCTAGCCGAAGCACGTCCGGGGCGCAAGGTTCGAGATGACCGAAGGAGCGCCACGGGGGCGCCGCGCCCTCCTCTACATCGCGGGTCGCCCGGTCGAGCCCTCGACCGGGACCTACGCTCCCCTCTTCGACCCGTCCACGGGGCGTGTCCGCGGGGAGGTCGCCGTCGGCGGCGCGGAAGATGCCCGGGCAGCCGTCGACGCGGCCGCGGCGTCGGAGACGTCGTGGGGCGAGACGAACGGCCACGACCGCGCACGGCGCTTGCGCGAGCTTTCCGACCGCTTGGCGGCGGACCGGGAGCCGATGGCCCAGACGATCGCGATCGAGGTGGGCAAGCCGATCCGGGACGCCCGGGTCGAGGTCGACCGCGCCGTCGGCGTCTACCGCCTCGCGGCGGAGGAGATCCGCCAACTGACCGGGGAAAGCTACCCGGCCGACGCCTACGAACTCCCCGACGGGAACGAGCACCGCCTCCTCTTCACGGTGCGGGATCCGATCGGCGTCGTGGTGGCGATAGGTCCGTTCAACTTTCCGCTCAACCTGATCTCGCACAAGATCGCCCCGGCGCTCGCGGCGGGCAATCCGGTGGTCGTGAAACCGACGAGCGCCGCGCCCTTCACCGCGCTGCGCCTCGCCGAGCATGCGACCCGCGCCGGGATCCCGGAGGGGGTCCTCAACGTCGTGCTCGGCCCGGGAGGGGCCGTCGGCACGACGCTCGTCGAACACCCCCGTACCCGCCTCGTCACGTTCACCGGCTCGACCGAGGTCGGCAAGGGGATCGCGGAGCGTGCGGGTCGGCACGCGAAGCGTGTCCTCCTCGAAATGGGCGGGATGGACCCGTTCATCGTCCTCGACGATGCCCCCCTAAACGCCACGGCCGACGCGGCGATCCGCGGGGCGTTCGGCTACTCCGGGCAGGTCTGCACGGCGTCCAAACGCATCTTGGTGGCCGACGTGATCGCGGACCGGTTCGCCCGCGCGTTGGCGGAACGGGCGAGCCGCCTCGTCGTCGGCCCCGCGCTCGAGGAGGCCACCCAGGTGGGACCCCTCATCGACGCGGCGGCGCTCGACCGGATGGACGAGCTCGTGCGCGATGCCACCACGCGCGCGGCGCGCGTCCTCACCGGCGGTGGACGGGCCGACGGCCGCCCGGGGAACTTCTACCGTCCCACCGTGCTCGACTCCGTGCCCGAGACCGCGCGCGTCGCCCGCGAGGAACCCTTCGGCCCGGTGGTCCCGCTCCTCAGGTTCGCGGACGTGGACGATGCGGTGCGGATCGCGAACGGAACCCCCTACGGGCTCCAGGCCGCCGTGTACACGAACGACCTCGCGCGGGCCTTCCAACTCGCCCGGCGGATCCGCGCCGGCGGGGTCCACCTCAACGACCCCACGAGCCTCCGATGGGACGCCCTCCCTTTCGGGGGGATCAAGGAGAGCGGGCTCGGGCGGGAAGGCGTGCGCGACGCGATGCGCGCGATGACCGAGGTCAAGCTGATCTCGGTGAACTTCGGCCCGTCGTAGGAGGACGGGCCGCTGCCCCGTCGGGGACGGTCCACGCGCCGGAGGGCGAACCCCCCGGGCGGGAGGGGGGCCGAGGAGGCTCGAGGCCCCCGGGGCGGGGGTAGGGGGCGAGGAGGACGCGCATCGGCCACGGCCCGAAGGCCGCCCTGTGCACCCGCGTCGTCCGGCTCGCGAGATCGGTGGGGAAACCAACCGCCCGATTCCCGTGTCCGCGCACCATCTCGGGGGAGGGGACGGCCGTGGCCTACTTAGCTACTTTCTGGTTTAGTAGGTTAATATGCAGAATTGGATCTATTCCGATGGACCGTGGGCGAGGTCCGAGAACAGCGCCAGCGCGAGGCGTCCCTGGGGGGTGAGGACGACGCGCCCCCTCGCCCCGGCCGATTCGACCGTGACGAATCCCCAGCGCTGGACCAACGGCTCGAGTCGGTGGCGCAGCCGGCTGTGCTGCGCCTGCGCGGTCGGGAGGCGTCCCCCTTCCTCCGGCACGAGCGCGCGGTCGAGGCTCAGCTCGAGGATGAGGTCGCGCTTGCGCAGGCTCCCGCCGCGCCGCGCGAGCGCCTCCAGGACCTGGACGAGCTCGCGGGACGGGGCGCGAAGCTCGTAGACCGAGACCGGGTCGATCCGTCGGACCACGTCGTTGACCCGCCGGACCTTCGGCGTGAGGTCGGAGTACCACGCACGTGAGACCTGGACGTAGTAGGGCTCGCCGCGCCAGAGCATGCACGCGAGGGTCCCGGCGATCGCGGTGATCTTCGTTCCCGTCGAGACATTGACGCGGATCGGCACCACGCCGGGCGCATGGCGGTCGGCGCGCCGCTCGCGCTCGAAGATCCGACGTAGTTCCGAGAGCGCGCCGAAGACGTCCCAGATCTCGACCGGGTGCACGCGCACGTCGATCGGTCGGGGCGCGCGCCGAAGGCGCCGCTCGACCTCCCGGACGAACGGCGCGGCGGCGTCGTCGACGGATCGGGTGAGGAGGTAGACGCGGTCGGCCCGCTCCGTGAGGACGGGCTCGGTCACCCGCTCCACCTCGAACCCGACCGGAGCGATGTGGATGCGCGCGTGCGGGTCGCCCAGGGGGGGGTCGTACGGCGCCGGTCGGGCCGGGCGCGGCCGAATCGAGGTGCGACCCCGCGTCGTCGCGATCTCCCCCTCCGACGTTACGGGAGCTCGCGTCCCGGCGGCGCGGGAACGTGCCCCGGATGGACCGGCGGGGAGATCCACGGCGAGGGCGAAGGCGTGGGGCCGGGCGGAGCGGGAAGGGTACGGCGCACCGCGGTCGGTCCCGCCCCGATCCCGTCGAGCGCCGTCATCGAGCTCTCGACGAGGTCGAGGCCGCGTTCGAGGAGCTCGTCCTCGATCACGAGCGGAGCCATGAACCGTAGCACCTGGTCGTGGCTCCCGCACGTGTGCATGAGCAGCCCGCGCTGGAAGAGCTCGCGGCGCACCGCCTTCGCTCGGTCGCCCCACGGCGTCCGTGCCGCGTCCTTCACGAGCTCGAGCCCGATCATGAAACCCTTGCCGCGGACATCGCCGATCGACGGGTGGCGGTGGGCGATCTCGGAGAATCGCCGCTGAAGCTCCTCGCCCCGTCGCGCGGTGCGGTCCAAGAGGTCGTCGTCGCGCAGGGTCCGCAACGTGGCGGAGCCGACGGCGAGGGCGAGCGGGTTGCCGCGGTAGGTCCCCAGGTGGAAGCCGGCGGGAAGGCGGTCCACGAGGTCGCGCCGGTAGGCGATGAGGGAGAGGGGGATCCCCCCGCCGATCGACTTCGCGACGCACAGGATGTCCGGCGTCACCCCCGCGTGCTCGCACGCCCACATCTTCCCCGTGCGTCCGAGCCCGGTCTGAACCTCGTCCAGGATGAGCAGGAGGTCGTGGCGATCGCAGAACTCCCTCAGGGACGGTAGGAAGTCGTCCGGGGGGACGATGTACCCTCCCTCGCCCAGGATCGGTTCGACCAGGACCGACGAGACCTCATCGACCCCCGAGTAGGGGTCGTTGACGAGGTGCTCGAGGTAGCGGATCGTTCCCTCGGTCGTGCCGTCCCGGTCGAGGACCGGGCGATAGGGATCGGGGTACGGCACCCGGATGACGCGCCCCCCCGGAAAGGAGGATGTCGCGTGGTAGCGCCGCCCGCTCGTGAGGCTCGCCGCGCCGCCGTGGACCCCGTGGTACGCTCCCGAGAAGGTGACCGTGCCCCGGCGCTTCGTCGCGAAGTCGGCCAAGCTGACCGCGGTCTCGACCGCATCGCCGCCGGTGACGGTGAAGAGGACCCGCGACCGGTGGCGGAGCTTCCCGGGAAGGGCGCCTTCGAGCTCCCGGAGGAAGTCGATGCGCGCCTCCGTCGGCAGCTCGAGCGCGTGCCAGATCCGATCCGTCTGGGCGTGGAGCGCCTCGACCAGACGCGGGTGGCGATGGCCGAGGTTGAGGACGCAGACCCCACCGACCCAGTCGAGGAAGCGGTTGCCGTCCACATCCTCGATCGTCGCTCCGCGCGCCTCGGCGACCGCGATCGGAAAGAACTTCGAGTACACCACCGCGTCCGTCTCCCAGTCGGCCTGCGCGGCCAGCAGGACCTGGGACCGGGGCCCGGGCGGGGGGTGGAGGATCCGGGGAGCGTCCCGGAAGCTCCGCCACGCGTCGTCGGAGGTCATGGAATGTCCCCGCCTTCGCGAGGGCACTAGCGGATATCAAAGCGTCCCATCCCGGGGAGGA
>JBOGRS010000001.1:0-79197 GCA_050749685.1 Thermoplasmata archaeon | reverse complement strand
CCGTAGAGCGACCGGCGGAACGCCTCCTCACCGGGCCACGTCGTGGCGGCCCGGGAACGCACCGCGGGGGCGTCGAAGGGTCTAGGACGAGCGTCCCTGCCAGCGCTCGCGCGCGAGGCGCGCTCCGGCGACCATGTTCTCGAGCTTGCGGTACGCGACGGAGAGGCGCCGCGTGCGAAGCCCGCAGTCCGGGTTGACCCAGATCCGCCGCGGGTCCCCGAGGATCGTGGCCGCCCGCTCGATCCGCTCCGCCACCTTCTCGGGCGTCTCCACCTCGTCGCGGTGGACGTCGAGGACGCCCAACCCGACCTCGCGCGTGTCGCCGTACTCGCGGAACATGTGGAGCACCTCGTAGCCGTCCCGCTCCTCGGTGTCGCGGTTGGCGAACTCCCAGGCCCACTGACGGCACCGCTTCGCCTCGAGGAGGGCGGGGAAGAGGCTGCGGTACTCCGAGAAGCAGATGTGCATCGAGAACTCGCCGTCCAGCCCGTCCGTCGCGGCGTTGAACCCCTCGGCGACCAGATCGGCCTCGTCCGGATGCGTGCCCGCGGCCGGTTCGTCGATCTGGATGACGCGGCATCCGCGTGCGAGGAGCGCCTCGAGCGTCGGGCGGATCGCGCGACGGGCGATCTCGACGACGAACTCGCGTTGGGCGCGGCGGCGCGTCCCGCGCCCCTTCCAGCCGGTCTGACGCCCGAGATAGAACTCGTTGTACGACCAGTCGGCGAGCGTGTAGGGGCCGGTGATCGGTAGCTTGGGGATCCGGTCGGTGTGCTGGCGAACGAAGTCGAACTCGTCGACGTGGTAGGGTCGTTCGAGCTGGACCTCGCTGCTCCCGGCGGCCTTGAGGTAGTACTTGTTGTCGAACGACCGCACGTGGCCGAGGAACTGGAACCCGCGCAACTGGCGGATCGCGTACTCGTACATCTCGATCCGGCGCGCCTCGCCGTCGTAGACCCGGTCGAGGCCGGCCGTTTCGAAGTAGCGCAGCGCGAAGAGCGCGCCCCAGTCGCGTACGCGGGCGGCGCCCACCTCGCGCGAGCGACCGTTCAGGAAGGCGGCGACCGATGCGTCGGTCGGGTCGGCGAAGTGGAGCTTCGCATTCCACGTCTCGAACTCCTCGCGCGCGGCGGCGTCGAGCGCCTCGCCGCGCTGGCCCGAGAGCTGCCAGCGGGGCTTCGCGATGCTCCCGATTTCCTGGGTCGGGAAGAGGGGGAGTTCGCTCATCGCCCGCCCCCCTCCGCGGCCGTGAGCGCCTGGCGGGCGGCGGGCAGAAGGTGGAGCTTACGCGCGGCCGGCTCGGCCGGAAGGAGGTCGAGCGGGCCCCCCGGGCCGAGCCACACGGCCGTCGGGTGGGCGAGCTCGTTCGCGTGGCGCGCGATGGTCGCCACCTCGGCGGCGTCCTCGACGAGCGACGTTCGGGGGTCGATGCATCCGAGACCGAGGGCGCGGCGCGGCGGGAGGCCCTTGAGCGCGTCCACCTCGGTCTCGGCGAGATCGACGCCCACCCCGCCGATCGGCAGGCGGGCGAGGAGCGGGACGGCCGGACCGGCGTCCGCGAAGTACGTCCAGACCATCGACGTGGCGCCGTCGAGGGCTTCGCCGAGCGAGCGGTACGCGGCGACGACCGCCTCGGCCGTCGGTCCCTGGGGCACCCGCACGACGAGCTCGGGCTCCTGGAACTGGAAGTGGTCGTAGCCCATCTGGCGCAGGTCGCGCACCTCCTCGCTCAAGAGTCGGCCCAAGCGGTGGGTGAGCGACTCCGTCGTCTCGCCGGAGCGGTTGTCGAGCCGGGTCGCGAACGTGTACGGTCCGGGGACGATCACTTTCGCCCGGTTCGTCCCGCGCGCTCGTGCCGCGGCGGGGAGACGGGACGCGATCGCCCCGGCGACGCGCTCGGGAGGGGCGTGGAGGATCGGCTGGCGGTAGAACGTGTTCGTCTCGTACCACCGGGTCACGGGGCCGACGGTGAACCCGCGCCACGTCTCGGCGAACGGACGGAACAGGTCGGCCCACCGAAGGTAGCCGCCCGTGATCGCGTCCATCCCGAGTCGCTCCTCGAGCCGGGCGACCTCCTCCTCGGACGAGGTGAAGAGCTCCTCGACGGCGTCCGGAGTCGTTCGGCCGCGGTCGAGGTCGCGGGTGGTCCGTACGAGGGCCTCGGAGCGGGGGAACGGGCCGGTGAGACTCGTGCGGACGATCATCGAGGGCCGAGCGAACAAGGTCGGTCCTTTAACCGTGTCGCCGGAAGGGCGGGGTGCGGCCCGGTCAACGGTGTTGCGTACGGGACAACGGACGATCCTACTCGGTCAGGTTGGTGCGGACGATCCGGTCGAAATCGGCGGGCTTGGCGGGCCAGCCTTCGGTCATGTAGACGAGGAACGCCTCGCGCGTCCCCTGGCGCAGCGCCTCATTCGTCGCCCGTTCGAACCCGATCGTGGACGCGTAGCGCTCGACGAGCGCGTGACGGCGTCCGAAGTGCGCCGGGAAGACCTCGGTCTCGTCGGGGAGCGGAAGGATCCGTTCGGTGAGGCTCTCCCAGAGCGTCGCGGGGTTCCCGTCGCCCAGGTCGGTGCGCCCGCACGCTCCGAGAAGGAGCGTGTCGCCGGTGAAGACCTTGTCGCGGACGCGCAACGTCACGTGGTCGGCGGTGTGGCCCGGGGTGTCGATGGCGAGGATCGCCTCGCCCCCGAAGGCGAGCGACTCCCCGTCGGCGAGGGTGCGGTGGGGGTACTGGGCCGGCGAGCGCCGCCCGACGTAGATGGGGGCGTCGGTCCGCGCGTGGAGCGCGGCGTGGCCCGCGAGGTGGTCGGCGTGGGTGTGGGTCTCGACGATCGCGACGAGGTCCCATCCCCCCGCGCGGAGCTGGGCCAGGTACGGGTCGACCTCCCGCCCCGGGTCGACGATGATCGCCGAGCGGGTGAACGGATCCCCGAGGAGGTAGGCGAGGCAGCCCGAGTCCGGCCGGGGGAACTGCTGGAGGACGAGGCCGCGATCGGCCGCCTCGCGCCGGTAGCGGGGCACGCCCGGATCGACGGTCCGGGCGTACTCGTCGATCCCCCCCTCGAGCGCGGCGACGCGCGGGTGGCCGTGCTCGGCGAGGAACTCGGCGGCGCGTCGCGCGTCCGACCCGAACTGGCAGTAGGTCACGACGGACCGCCCCGCCGGGAGCTCGAGGTGGCGGCGCGGCAGCTCGGCGAGCGGGAGCGCGACGTCGGATCCGAGGTGGGCGAGCGAGCGTTCGGCCGCGGAGCGGACGTCGACGAGGATCGGGGGGTCCGGTCCGTCCAACAGGCGGGCGAGCTCGCGGGGCGCGACGAGCGCCACGCTCCCCTCCCGCGGCGCCCGAGGGAACGGGTGCGGCCCATCGACGGTCGCGGGGGGCATCGGCGTCGGATTGGACGCCGAGCTTGGGTAAGTAGTACGCGACGGGCGCGCGGCCGGGTCGACGGACCCCCGCAGCACCCGGTCGCCACCGAGGGGGGTTGACCAAAGCGTTAAAGGCGAGAAGACCGGTGAAAGCGGTGCGCCCATGGTCCAGGCCGAACCCCCACCGTCCCGGCGGACGAACGAACCCGCCCCGTCGCCGTCCGAGGGGACCGAGGCCGAGCGCGAGAGCGCGCACACGGCGGCGCTCGGGGAGCGCTCGGTCCGATTGGCGCGCCACTACCAGGGGAAGATCGAGACGGTCCCCAAGGTTCCCGTCCGCAGCCTCGCCGACTTCGCCTTGTGGTACACCCCCGGCATCGCGGCCGTCTCCCGGGCGATCGCCGCGGACCCCGAGGAGTCGTTCGAGCTCACGGGGCGGTGGAACACAATCGCGATCGTCACCGATGGGAGCCGCGTGCTGGGCCTCGGGGACATCGGGCCGAGGGCGGCCCTTCCCGTGATGGAGGGCAAGGCGCTCCTTTTCAAGTACCTCGGCGGGGTGGACGCGATCCCGCTCCCGATCACCGTGCGACGGCCCGAGGAGATCGTCGAAACGGTCCAGCGGCTCGCGCCGGCCGTCGGCGGGATCAACCTCGAGGACATCTCGTCGCCGAAGTGCTTCTACGTCCTCGAGGAACTGCAGAAGACGCTCCCCATCCCCGTCTGGCACGACGACCAGCTCGGGACCGCGGCCGCGACGATCGCCGGGCTCCTCAACGCGCTCAAGCTGACCGGACGGAACGTCCGGAAGGCCCGGACGGTCCTGTTGGGGGCGGGGGCGGCGAACCTGGCCACCGCGCGCCTCCTCCTGGCGCTGGGCCAGGACCCGCACCTCCTCACCCTCGTCGACCACAAGGGGATCCTCGATGCCGAGCGCGTCGACCTGGACGAGCTCATGCTCCACAATCCGTGGAAGTACCGCCTCGCCCTGCAGACCGACGGGGGCGGGCGTCGCGGCGTGCTCGCCGACGCGCTCGACGGGGCGGACATCCTGCTCGCCGCCTCGACGCCCGACCCGAACACGATCCCTCCGGCGCTCGTCCGCACGATGGCGCGCTCGCCGATCGTCTTCGCGCTCGCCAATCCGACCCCCGAGATCTGGCCGGCCGTCGCGCGCGAGGCCGGAGCGGCGGTGGTCGCGACCGGACGCAGCGACTTTCCGAACCAGGTCAACAACTCGCTCATCTTTCCGGCGGTGTTCCGCGGCATCCTGGACGCGCGCGCACGCTCGATCCCCGAGGAGGTGGTGATCGCCGCCGCCACCGAGCTCGCCCGCCACGCCGAGGACCGCGGGCTCACTCCGGAGCACCTCCTCCCGACCATGGACGAGCACGAGGTCTTCCCCCACGTCGCCGCCGCCGTCGGCGAGGCCGCCGTCCGCCTCGGGCTCGCCCGGCGTCGCCACTCCCGTGCCGAATTCCTCGAGCGCGCCCAGGAGCTCATGGCACGGCCGGCCCACTTGGCGGCCGCGCTCGCCGCCGCCCGCCTCATCCCGGGGATGCCGGACGAGATCGCGTGATCACGGAGCACGAAGCATGTCGCAGGAAGCCACGGAGCGCAAGGTGAGCCACCCGACCGCCGTCGAGCACGCGATCCCGATCCACGTGCGCCTCGCCAAGGAGAAGGACGTCGCGGCGCTCGCTCCGCTCCTCGTGCGCCTGAAGCGGCTCAACGAGGAGTTCGACCCGCTCCTCAAGGTCCGCGACGACGCCGACGAGCGGGCGCGCGAGGTCCTGGCGGCCGACCTCAAGAACCCGAAGGGGGTCCTCCTCGCCGCCGAGGGCGTCGGCCCGGACAAGGACAAGGTCGTCGGGGTCGTGCGCGCCTGCGTGCGCGAGCGCGCCTTCTACGTCCCCGAGCAGGAAGGGGTCATCCTCGACATCTACCTCCTTCCCCTCTACCGGCGTCGGGGGGTGGGGGAGTACCTCCTCAAGGCGGCGACGGACCACCTCCGGGAGAAGGGCGCGGCCGTCGTGACGGCCGAGTTCCCGTCCCAGAACGAGATCGCAACGCGCTTCTACGCGAAGCGCGGCTTCCGCCCGATCACGGCCTTGCACGCCCGCTCGCTCTGACGCGGGCGACCCTCGGTCGGGGGCGGCGGCCCGCACAGCCTATGTAACCGTCCGATGCTCCGCCGCCCATGACCGCGCGCGCCCCCCCGCACGCCGCCGAACCCGCGCCCCCGAAGTACCTCCGACGTGGCAAGGTCAAGGAGGTCTACGAGGTCTCGCCGACGGAGCTCGAATTCCGCTTCACGAACGACATCTCCGTCTTCGACAAGCACATCCCGTCCGAGATCCCGCACAAGGGCGAGACGCTCTGCGCCACCGCGGAGTACTGGTTCGACGTGTGCGGCCGGCTTGGGGTGCCGCACCACTTCCTGCGGCGCTCGAGCGCGACGGCGATGCGGGTGCGCCGCGTCCAGGTCGTCCCGACGCCGCGCTCGCTCGGTCCGCACCCGACGAACTTCCTCATCCCGCTCGAGTTCATCGTGCGCTACTACGTCGCGGGCTCGATGTTCGACCGCGTGCGCGCGGGCACGGTACGCGCCGAATCGCTCGGCTTCCCCGCCGGCGCGACGGTGCCCTACGGGGCGAAGCTCCCGCATCCCCACTTCGAGATGACGACGAAGCTCGAGCCGATCGACCGCCTCCTCACCCGCGACGAAGCGAGCGAGCTCTCGGGGCTCGACCGCGCCCAGATGGACGAGGTGAAGGAGACGATCCTCAAGATTGACGCGGCGATGCAGCGGGAGATCGACCCCCGCGGCCTTCTCCACGTCGATGGGAAGAAGGAGTTCGGCGTCGACGCCGACGGCCGCATCATGGTCGTCGACACGTTCGGGACCGCCGACGAGGACCGGTTCTGGGACAAGGGGTCGTACGAGCGGGGCCGCCAGGTCGAGTTCTCGAAGGAGTTCGTGCGCCAGCACTACCGGTCCATCGGCTACTACGATGCCCTGCAGGCGGCGCGCGCGACGAAGGCCACCGAGCCTCCGATCCCCCCGCTCCCGCCGCTCGTCGTCGACGAGGTGAGCCGCCTCTACACGACGGTCTACCAGCGCCTGACGGGTCGCCCGTTCGTCCCGTCCACGACGGGACCCTCCGGGAGCTAGGCGCGGGTCGGGGGAGCCCCACCGTTCACCGTTTCGCGACCTCTCCCCCACCCTTATCTCGGCCCGACCGCTCCCGCCGCCGTGGTCCAGAAGTCCGCGAGCCGCACCGCCTCCGCCGACGACCCCGCCCCCGCGAAGAAGGAGGTCGCCCTCGAGGACCTCCCGGGCGTCGGCACGACGACCGCCGATAAACTGCGCGAGGCCGGCTTTACCGACCTCATGGAGCTCGCGGTCGCGTCGCCGGGCGATGTCGCCGAGGCCGCCGAGATCGGCACCTCGATCGCGCTCAAGATCATCAACGAGGCGCGCCGGCAGGCCGACGTGGGGAGCTTCGAGAGCGGCACGCAGCTCCTCGAGAAGCGCAAGAAGCTCGGGCGGATCACGACGAACGCGAAGGCGCTCGACGAGCTTCTCGGCGGCGGCATCGAGACCCAGGCGATCACCGAGTTCGCGGGGGAATTCGGCACGGGCAAGACCCAGATCGCCCACCAGGTCGCCGTGGACGTCCAGCTCGCGGCGGACCAGGGCGGGCTGCAGAGCGAGGTCGTCTACATCGACACCGAGTCGACGTTCCGTCCCGAACGCATCGTCGATATGGCGAAGGCCATCGGACTCGACCCCATGGTCGCCCTCGACCACATCCACGTCGCCCGCGCGTTCAACTCGAACCACCAGATGCTCCTCGTGACGAAGGCGCAGGAGCTCGCCCGCGAGCGCCCCGTGCGCCTCATCGTCGTCGATTCGCTCACCGCGCACTTCCGATCGGAGTACCCGGGGCGCGGCGAGCTCGCCCCGCGCCAGCAGCTCCTCAACAAGCACCTCCACGAGTTGCTCAAGTTCGCCGACACCTACAACGCGGCGGTCCTCGTCACGAACCAGGTCGCGGCGCGTCCGGACATCCTCTTCGGCGACCCGACGCGGCCGATCGGCGGGAACATCGTCGCCCACGCCGCGACGTACCGCATCTACCTCCGAAAATCGAAGCCTCCGCGACGGATCGCCCGTCTCATTGACTCGCCCAACCTCCCGGAGGGCGAGGCGGTCTTCTCGCTCACGACGGACGGGATCCGCGAGTAGGTGGGCGGCGGCGCGGGCGGCGGCCGTCCCGCCGGTGAAGCGCCGTCGCCTTCACGTAGAGGACGACGGGTCGGCCGCGTTCGAGGCCCAGGACCTTTACGGATCGATCGGTGACCGCGGCGCGGACACGGGCGCGACCGACCCGCACCACCACGATCCGTCGATCCCCTCCGGTGCCGGGCCCGGTGGAGCGCACGTGCTCGACGCGGCCGCGTAGGACGTTGCGCGCGCTCGTCGCGATCACGTCGCGGGCGAGGAGCACCGCCTCCGGTGCGAGCGTCACGTCGACGCGCTCGCCCTCCCGGGCGAGGAAGTCGACGGTCCAGTGGAGCCCGGCGCCGACCTCGACGTTCGGGGCGGGCGCTCCGTGCCAGGTCCCCCGCCACGCGTTCGCGGGGGGCCGACGGTCCGGCGCCGCGCGGGCGCCCAACGGGCTCGCCACCCCCCGGGCGAGAAGGCGGCGACCGAGCGGCGTGAGGCGCGTGGTTCCGCAGGCCGGACCGCCGCGCGTGCTCACGACCGCGGGTCGACCGACGAGCCGTTCGATGCGGCGGAGCCGATAGACTCCGCGGTCGCGCCGGATCCCGAGCCGGGTGCATGCCGCGACCAGGTTCGGCTCCCGCGAAAGCAGGTCGAGCAGCCCCACGTCGACCGGGGCGAGGATCGGGTCCTCGCGCCTCATCCTCCCTCCGGTTCCCGGGAAGCGTGGGGCAGGGCATGCACGGCCGCGGGCTCGAGATCGAACCGGACGCTCGTCCCGGGACGGGCGTGGACGTTCGGGGGGAGGGCGCCCAATCGCACCCACAATCCGTCGGACTCTGCCAGGACGTGGAGCCCCCCCGCCCCGGGGGAGATGCGGCGCACGACCGCACGGAAGGAGGCGGGGGTCCCGTCGTCGGTCCAGCGCGCGTCCGACGCGCGGAACGCGACCCCCTTGGGCCCGGCGCGCTCGCCGAGCCATCGGGCGAGGGTTCCCGCATCGGCCCGGTGAAGTTCGTGGGGGGCGTAGACGTTCTCGAACCCCACGAAGCGCGCGACGAACGTATCGGCGGGTTCATGGGCGGCCGGAAGGACCGGGCCGGCGTGGACGACGTGTCCCGCGTCCAGGAGGAGGAGACGGTCGGCGACCGAGAACGCCGCCACCGGGTCGTGGGTCACGAGAAGGATCGGGAGGTGGTCCGTCCGTTGGACGTCCGCGAGCAGGTGCAGGAGATCGTCGCGGGCGACCACGTCGAGGCCCGCGAGCGGCTCGTCCCACGCGAGGAGATCGGGCCGGGCGGCGAGGGCACGGGCCATCGCGACCCGTTGCTGCTCGCCCGTGCTGAGCCCGAAGGGCCGTCGGGCCGCGAGGCGGTCGAGACCGAAGCGCGCGAGCAGCCGCCCGACGGTCGGGGTGGGGGAGGCGCCGCGGAGCTCGAGGGGGTAGGCGACGTTGCGCTCGACGCTACGGTGCGGCAGAAGGCCGAGCCCCTGCGGGACGTAGCCGATCCGACGGTGCTCGGGGGGTAGACGGGTCACGTCCTCGCCGCCTCGGAGGACCCGTCCGCCCGTGACGGGGGCCACGCCGGCGAGCCCCCGAAGGAGCGTGGTCTTCCCCGCGCCCGAGGGGCCGACGACCGCGACGGACGCGCCGGGGGGGAGGTCGAGGTCGACCGGTCCCACCTCGAACGCTCCCGCCCGCACGCAGAGCCCGTCCAACGACCATCCCACTACCATCGGAACACTCCGGGCGCCCACGGCCAGCGACCGAATCTCTCGAGGACGCGGACGACGACGAACAGGGCGAAGGCGAGCAGGACGAAGAGCGCGGCGGTCCCGGCGGCGCCGGGAAGGTCCCCCACCTGGTAGAGGTTGTAGATGTAGACCGAGACGGCGTTCGTCGCCGGCCCCGTGTAGGGGCCGGACGGGTAGACCGTATAGGCGAGGATGAGGAAGCCCCCGATCTCGCTCACCGAGCGCGCCCAGGTGAGCAGCCCTCCCGCGATGATCCCCCGGGTCGCGATCGGGAGCGCGACCGTGACGAAGGCGTCCGACGGGCTCGCTCCAAGGCAACGCGCCGCCTCGGTGACCCTCGCGTCCACCCCGCGGAACGCCAGGTCGCTCGCGAGGACCGTGTAGGGCGCGCTCACATAGACCATCACGAGGACGACGCCCCAGATCGTGTCGAAGACCGGCACGCCGGCGGCGATCGCGACGCTCCCGAGCGGACCGTGGGGGTCGAAGAGGAGCAGGAGGGCGAGCCCGGCGACGAGGTGCGGGACCATGACCGGAAGGGCGACCACCGACTCGACGAGGCTCTTGCCCGGAAAGGTGCGTCGGGCGAGGAGGTAACCCAACGGGACCCCGAACGCGAGCGAGACCGCGAGGGCGAGTCCGGAGGCGAGGAGCGTGAAGTCGAACGCGGCGCGGGCCCCCGGGCTCTCGAGGGCCCCGGCGATCTCGGACGCCCCGGCGTACTCGAAGAGGGCGACGAGCGGGAGGAGGAAGAGACCGAGGAGGGAGACCGAGAGGGCCCCTTCCACGAGACGGAACGGGAGCGGCGTGCGGCTCGCCGGGCCGCTCGTGCGCTTCGACCCGCCCGCCATCTCAGGGGACCGGAAGGTCGGAAGGAAGGGGGATGACGTCCGGGGCGAGGATCGCCGGTACGTGCCCGGGCGCATCCGTCCAGCCCGGGGTCACCGGGTCGAAGCCGGCCCCGACGAGGAGCGACGCGCCTTCCGGCGATAGGAGGAGGTCGAGGAAGTCGACCCCCAGGGACGGGTTCGGAGCGTTCGCCGGGACCGTCGCGCCGAACGCTACGGGGGCCCCTCGGACCAGCTCGGGACCGAGGGGGGTGTCGATCGTCGTCGTCGCCTTCGCGTACGCGGCGATCGACGCCGGGTCGAGCCCCCCGAGCCCGACGAGGGGGTCGAGGGGAACGAACGCGAGGCCGTGCGCGACGGCGTAGGAACGGTAGATGATGAACGCGGCGATCTGGTGGGTGGCGAGGAGCGCGGCCGCCTGGGTCTCAGGTTCGACCCGGGTCGTGGACGGGTCGGGTTGGGCGAACGACCCGACGGGCGTCGTGAAGTAATGATCGTACAGGGAGGCGAGCGATCCGTTCGTTTCGAGGCCCTCGAGCTCGAGGACGAAGATCTCGTTGAAACCGTTCGGGTCGGTGGACGCGTTCGCGATGGCGAGCGGCGCCCCGGAGACGACGAGCTTCGACGGCCAGTTCGTCGTATTGATCCCCGCGAACGCCGGGATGCTCGGGTCGTACGCCAGCACTTCGGGGGTGGTCGCGAAGATCACCTCGTAGGAGGCGTAGGTCGGTTCGAGGAGCTGCGGGATGAGGCGGTAGTCCGCCGCCGCGGCGACGTCGTAGGTCGCGTGGGCCACCGTGATCTGGGCCAACGCGGCGAGCGAGCCCTGGTACTGCTGGGCCGAAAGGGGGGCGTCGACTCCCGGGGACGCGTTCGCAAGGGCGTCGCCCACGCGGGGGAAGAGCGTCCCCAGGGTCCCGGCGGCCGTGATCGAGAGGATCGGGGAGCCTGGGGGAGCCCCCCCGCCGCCCGCGGTCCGGCCGATCCACGCCGTCCCCGCGGCGAATCCTCCCGCGAGGCAGACGAGGGCGACCGTGACGAGGGCTCCCCACCAGCGGCGCGGCGTCATCGATGTGGCAAATTGCCACATCGGATAAGGCTTGGGGCGACTATAGGTCCCCCCGCCGCGCGGGCGGGAAGTAGCGGAACCACGCCCTCCCGATGAGACGGTCCAGCCCGACGGGGCCGAAACGCCGGCTGTCGCGAGCGCCGGACGGGGAGTCGGAGACGAGGAAGATCGCGTCCGGCGGGACGACCAGCGCCTCGAGGGCATCGGTAGGGGGGTGCACCCCTTCGCTCGGCTCGGCCGGACGTACCCCCGTGCGCGTCACGAGGATACGGTCCCCCCCGCACGCGCCCACGCGCTTCACGAGGAGTCGGCCATCGTCCTCGGGATCGCGGACGACGACGATCTCCCCGCGCGTCACGTGCCGGGTGGGCTCGACCCAGAGCCGGTCCCCCTCCCGGACCGTCGGTTCCATGCTCGCGTCCACGACGACGACCCGTCGGCTGCGGAGGCGGCGGAGGAGGCGGGAGGGCGGGGCGCGTGGGGGAAAGCCTGTTCCTGCCGTCCCCGGCATCTTTATGCGACTCTCGGGGAATGGCGGCGCATGTTGCCGGTTCGAGGTTGCCGAACGCTCGGAGAGCCGCTCCTGGACGCCATCGTCCCCCCCATGCGCGTGCACGCCCATTGCGACATCCCTTGTGGGATTTATGACCCCCACGAGGCCCAGATCTCCGCGCTCACCGTCGTGCGGATGATGCAGCTCATCGGCGAGCTCCCGAAGCCGTCCGCCAGCGCGAAGCCCGAGGAGGCGGAGACCTACCACGCGAAGCTTTCGCGCTACATGCTCGTCAAGGAGCAGCACGCCGAGCGCGTCAAGTCGGAGCTGCGCGTCCTGTGGGGGGACTACTTCACCGCCGACCATGTGAAGGCGCACCCGACTCTCCACGACGCGTTCTGGAAGGCGATGAAGCAGGCGAGCAAGGCCCGCCAAGGCACGTCGCTCGCCGACGCGCAGGAACTTCTCGCGCAGACCCAGCTGATCGCCGAGATCTTCTGGAAGACGAAGAACGTCCCGTCCCACCGTCTCCCCTCCCAGCAGAAGGCCGGCGGCGAGATCGTCTACCCGGCCGCCGCGGCGTAGCACGGCAAGTCTCCCCGGCCTGACGGACGATCGAACGTGCGCCCCTCCCGACCCCCCGACCTGAGCCGCCGAGAGGGAACGGGAGCGGCCGGGTGACCGAGACCCTGCCCGTCGACGGCCGATCGCTGACGCTCGAGCCGTTCCTCGCCGTGGTCCGCAAAGGTTGCGCCGTCTCGCTCGGCGCGGAGAGCCGGTCGGCGGTCGCCTCGAGCCGCCGCGCGGTGGAACGCGCCGTCGCGTCGGGCCGCGCCATTTACGGTGTGACGACCGGTGTCGGGAGCCTCTCGGACCGGCCGATCCCGGCGGCGGACGTCCGCGCGCTTCAGCTGGGCCTTGTGCGCAGCCATGCGAGCGGGTCGGGCGCGGCGCTCCCGGGGGAGGTGGTGCGGGCGATGGTCCTGCTCCGTCTCAACTCCCTCGCGCGGGGCCATTCGGGCGTGCGCCCGGAGCTCCTCGACCTCTTGGTCGAGGTCCTCAACCGCCGGCTCGTGCCCTACGTGCCCACGTCCGGGTCCGTCGGGGCGTCCGGCGACCTCGCTCCGCTCGCCCACCTTGCCCTCGCCCTCCTCGGAGAGGGCGAGTTCATCGGCCGTGACGGTGCGCGGCATCCGGCGTCCGAGGTCCTGCGCGCGGAAGGACTCGTCCCGCTCGTCCTCGCCGAGAAGGAGGGGGTCGCCCTGGTCAACGGCACGTCGTTGATGACCGCCTACCTTGCCCTCGCGGTCGAGGACGCCCGCCAACTGCTCGCCGCGGCCGAAATCGCGGCGGGCCTCGCCTTCGATGCCCTCCAGGGGCGACCGGAGGCGCTCGACGACCGCCTCGGGGAGCTCAAGAACCTTCCCGAGCAGCGACGGGTGGCGGCGGCGATGCGCGCCCTCCTCGAGGGAAGCCAGCTCGCCTCCCCCGGGCAGGCCTACCACGGCCAGGACCCCTACACCCTCCGTTGCATTCCCCAGGTGTTCGCCGCCACCGAGCTGGCGCTCGACTTCGCCGCGAGGATCGTCGCGGCCGAGCTCAACGCGGTGTCGGACAACCCGGTCGTGTTCGAAGGCGACGAGTTCGTGAGCGGCGGGAACTTCCACGGGGAGAGCCTCGCCCTCGCGCTCGATACGCTGGGACTCGCCGTCCACCAGGTCGCCGCGTTCAGCGAGCGCCGGATCGCCCGGCTCATCAACCCGGCCCTCAACCGGGGCCTCCCCGCGTTCCTCGCCTCGACGGCCGGCCTCAGCTCCGGATTCATGATCCCCCAGTACCTCGCCGCGGCGCTCGTGAACGAAGGGCTCACCCTGGTGCACCCGGCGAGCGCCGGGAGCCTCCCCACCTCCGCCGACCAGGAGGATTTCGTGAGCATGGGTCCGTGGGCGGGCGCCAAGCTCCGGCACCTCCTTGCGAACGCCCAGACGGTCGTCGCGGTCGAATGGATCGTGGCGGGCCAGGGCGTCGAGCTGCGCCGCCCGATGGCCGCGGGACGGGGCAGCGAAGCGGCGCTCTCGGCCCTTCGCCAGAAGGTCCGGCCGTGGTCGGAGGACCGCTCCCCCGCGGCCGATATCGCCGCCATCGCCGCCCAGGTCGCGGACGGGTCGCTCGTTCGGCGCGTGCGCGCCCAGGTCCCGTTCTAGCGGTGCTCACGGCGTCGGCGGCGCGGCCGCGGCGGAGCGGGCGGGGGAGGTGGCCGAGGGCATGCGGGGCCCACCGAAGTGGACCCTTTCCCCGCACGAGGGGCAACTGTACTCGGCGACGCCACGGTGATTGAGCGGCGTATGGCACCGCGGGCAAGGGATCGGCTGGGAGGTCACCCAGGCCGCGAACATCTCCTGGGCACGACGGTCGTCGGCCGCGGGAGGGATCGGACCGCTGTGACGAGAGGCCGACGGGGGCGGGGAGGGGGGCGGGGGCGACGGAGGCGGCATCGTCGCCGCGGGGCGCGTCGCCGACGGTCGACGGATGGTCGCAAGGCGTCCGCACGCCGGGCAGTAGAGGGTGGTACCCGTTCCCGTCGGCACCATGCGCACGCCGCACGCGTCGCACGTTCCCATCGGGCCGACGGTGCGCGCGATCGGAGCGGCGGACGGAGAGGGAGGCGACGGTCCCTCGGAGGCGGACGACCCCGACGCGGGGATCGACCCTTCGACCACGGGGGACGGCGGGGGCGTCGCGGGGCGGCGGCCGTGGGCCACCGCGAAGCCGATCGACCGGGCCCGAGCGTCAAAGTCGAGCGCCGCCTCATGCCGCGTACTGATCTCGCGGATCGTCCGCTCGGTCTTTCGCTCCGACCACGAGAGCGCGGCGGAGAGGCCCGCCACCGACGTCGGTCCGAGCGAGCGGAGGGTCACGAGGAGGCGCTCCCGGTCGGACCGTGAGGCTCCCCACAACGGCGACATCGAGGCTGGGGACCCGGTCGTGGGCAAAAGAACCTATCGGCGCAATGGAAAGGGAAGGCGCCGGTCGTGCGCGCAGGGTCCTGTGGACGATGCCACCCTGCGGTCGCACGCCCGACGCCCGAGGCCAAAAGCAGTATGTCCGGGCAAGACTATATAGTTTCTTACCCCCCCGGAAGGTGGAACGTGCCCCGAATCCGCCACGGTCTCGCCGTCCGGTAGGCGTGAGACGGTCAAATCCTTTCCACGACAAGTTGGTTATACCCCCCCCGCTCAGTTGGAGCGAGGAGAAGCGCCTACTAACGTCGTTCGGAGCGCTGCCCAGCCGTCCGGGAGTCGATCCCGGACGGACTCCCGCCGGGTGGGAGAAGGGGCAGGACGCACGGACGGCGGAGGTCCGGGCCAACGTATGACGAACGTCATTATCGTCGGGGGCAGCGAGGAGACCCGTCTCCTCCTACGGGGATTGCTTCGGTTGCATCGACAACGGGTCTTAGGCGAGGGGGCCAACGAGGCGTACCTCGAACGCATGCCGGATTCTCCCCCGCCCGACGTCCTCGTGCTCGACGTCAACCTCGAGGAGCCGGCGTGGCGGGACGCGGTGCGGATCGCCCTCCGTCACCATCCGGGACTGCGCGCCGTCCTCCTGACGCCGAGCCGGGGGGCCCGCGTCGAGGAACTGGCGCGAGAGGCCGGCATCGCGGCGCTCGTCCGCCGCCCGTTCGCGGTCCACGAGCTCATCGAGGCGGTAGCGCCGGCCTCCCTCCTGGAGTCGCCCGCGGGCCCGGGCGCGTCACTGCCCCCGTACTCGCAGACGTAAACGCTCCCGCACCTTGGGGGGATATGGTCCTCCTCCCGCCGACGACCGCGATCGCCGAGTTGCGACGTTCGTTCGCCGGGTCGATCGTCGACGATCCGGCGCGTCTCACTCAATGGCAGGGGGACGCTTCCCACCTCCGCGGCGTGCCGTGCGCCGCGGTCCGGCCCCAGGGGGTCGCCGATGTGACGAACATCGTGGCATGGGCGCGGAGGTACCAGGTGCCGCTCCTCCCCCGGGGAGGGGGGACGTCGCTCGACGGCGAGTCCGTTCCCGTGGACGGCGCCGTCGTGGTGGACATGTCGGAATGGACCGCACCCATCGAGATCGACCCGGTGGAGCGGCGCGCTCGCGTCGGGCCGGGCGTGATCAATCGCGACCTCCAGAGGGCCGCGGCCCGGTGGGGTCTCTTCTTTCCGCCGAATCCGGGCTCGTGGGGCAGCACGACGATCGGCGGGAACGTCGGGACGAACGCTTCCGGACCCCGATCGTACCGCTACGGCCCGACGCGGGCGTGGACCTGCGGGCTCACCGTGGTCCTGGGTACCGGAGAGGTCGTCCGCGTCGGAACGGCGGCCCGCAAGCGCTCCGCCGGTCCCGACCCGGTGGGATACCTGGTGGGGAGCGAGGGGACCCTCGGGATCGTGACCGAGGTCGTCGTGCACCTCGCCCCGGTGCCGTCCCGGCGTATCGCGCTCATCGTCCCGGTGGGCGACGAGGCACGGGCGGCCGACCTCGCGCTCCGGGCCGATACGGCGCGCGGCGGACCGCGCCTCGCCGCGATCGAGTATGTCGACCGCGCGGCGGCCGCCGCCCTCGTACGCTCCGCCCATCGTCGACTCGCCCCCGACGGTCCGTGGGTCCTCCTCGAGGTTGAATCGACGACGGACCGCGAGGAAGCGGACCTTCGGGCCGTCGGGACGATCCTCACGGACTCGGGAGTGCGCGAGGACGCGACCGTCGTTCCCGAGGCCGACGAGCTTTGGGACCTTCGGGGCCAGAGCGGTGCGGTCCTCGATGAGGAGGTGGGATGGCGCGTCCGCGAGGACGTCGCGGTCCCGCTCGAGCGCCTCCCCGAGCTCTTCCGTCTCGTCCACCGGGTCGCGGAGGCGCACCACGTTCCCGTATGGGTCTACGGCCACCTGGGGGATGGCCACCTGCATCCGAACTTCGGCGTCGATCCGGCGGGGGCGGACGCCGACCGGCTACGTCGGGCCCTCTGGGAAGGCGTCTGGGCGCTCGGAGGCACGGTCGTCGCCGAGCACGGCGTGGGGCTCCTCAAGCGGGAGGTGATGCTCGTCGAACACCCCCCGGCCGCGATCGCGTGGATGGACGCGGTCAAGCGGGCGTGCGACCCGGACGGGATCATGAACCCCGGGAAGCTCTACCCTGCTGGGCGGCCAGCAGCGGGACCATCTTCCGCGTAGCTCGAGGGATGGGGAGCTTCTCGAGCTCCGGGAGGGTGACCCACCGACGGGGGGTCCCGTGCCACCGACCCGAGGAAGGTCGCTTCGTCGGGAACGCCGCGAAGAGATGCAGGTCGACGGTGAAGTGGCTGTACCCGTGGTGGACCGTTCCGATCTTCCGGAGATGCCGGGGCACCCACCCCAATTCCTCGCGGCTTTCGCGCGCGGCGGCGGCGCGCGGGGTCTCGTGAGAACGCACCTTGCCTCCCGGAAGTTCCCAGAGTCCGCCCAGCAGTCCATTCGGCGGACGGCGCTGGAGGAGCCATCGGCCGTGGTGGGCGACGGCCAGGATCGCGGCGACGACATGGGGCCGCGTCCGGGGCCGGCGCGCAGGGATCGATCCGGGATCGTCCAGCCACCGACCTCGGCACACGTCGGAGAGGGGACAGACCCCGCACCGCGGCCTCCGCGGGAGGCAGACGGTCTCCCCCAACTCCATCACGGCTTCGTTGAACTCCCCGCTCGAACGTGCCGGTCGCTCGCCGTCGAGGAATTCCGCGAGGCGTGCGTGGCCGGCGGACGTCCACGGGTCGGTCCCGTCGGCGAGGAGCCGGGCCGCGACCCGTCGGCCGTTCGCGTCGAGCGCGAGGACCGGCACACCGTAGGCGATCGACGCGACGGCGCGGGCGATGTAGGGTCCCACGCCCGGGAGCTCTTCGAGGTCCTCCACGCGCTCGGGCAGTCTCGCGTTCCATCGGTCGACCAGACGGCGTGCCGCCTCGTGGAGCCGACGGGCGCGGGCGTAGTATCCGGCCCCTTCCCAGACCTTGAGGACCTCCTCCTCGCGCGCGCGGGCGAGGTCGCGGACCGTCGGGAACCGTTCCAGGAACCGGACGAAGTACGGAGCGGCCTGCGCGACCCGCGTCTGTTGGAGGATCACCTCGGCGACCCAGACCCTGTACGGGTCGCGGTCGCGGCGCCACGGCCAGGGTCGATGGGAGCGCCGGTACCACCCGATCAGTCGAGGGGCGATCGCCGCCCGTCGGACCGTACGGTGGGAGGAACGGGCGACGTCGCTTCGCGCCACGTGGGTCGACCGCAACGAGGATAGGATTAAAGGCAACGCGGGGTTCGAACCGTCCGGGGGAAGTGGATGACGGAGGATCCCAAGGTCATGCTCGTGACGGACGCGACGTTCGATCGCGAGGTGATCCGAAGCACCCTGCCCGTGGTCGTGGACTTCTACGCGGACTGGTGCGCGCCGTGCCGCACCGCCGAGCCGGTCCTCCGAGAGCTCTCCGAGAGTCTCGTGGGGCGCGTCAAGTTCACGAAGGTGAACGTCGACGAGTCGGACAGCGTCACGCGAAGCTTCGGGATCCACTCGATCCCGACGTACCTCTTCGTCGAGCGCGGACGCGAGAAGGGACGGGAGATCGGCCCGGTCGGACCCACCGAGTTCCGCACGATCCTGCGCCGTCACTTCGCCTTCGCCTGACGTTCTCTCGCCTCGGACGATGGCCGCTCGACCGAACGATTCCCTCGCCGGGGAGCTCGTCGTCGTCACCGGGGCGTCGCGCGGGATCGGCCGGGCGGTGAGCGTCGCGCTGGCCCGCGAGAGCCTTCACCTCCTGCTCGTGGCGCGCGCGCCGGCCGCTCTCGGATCCGTGGCGCAGGTTCTTCGCGACCAAGGTGCGACGGTCGCGACGCTGGCGCTCGACGTCGCCGACCCTCGGGCCCCCGATCAGCTGATTGCCCACGTCGAGCGCGACGGGCGGGTCCCGTTCGCGCTCGTGAACAACGCGGGCATCGCTCACGCCCATCGCTTCGAGCGCCTCGCGCGCGACGACCTCGATCACCAGGTGGAGGTCAACCTGCTGGGACCGATGCGCCTCACGCACGCGCTCCTGCCGAAGATGCTCGAGCGCGGGCGGGGCCGATTCATCCACCTCGGGAGCGGCGCCGCGGACTTCCCCGCCCGTCGGCTCCTCGTCTACTCCGCGACGAAGTCCGCGCTGCGCGCCTTCTCCTTCGGTCTCGACCTCGAAGTGCGCCGGCGCGGCGTGCGTTCTACCGTCGTCGAGCCGATCTTCGTGCGCACGGACCTCGGCCGGCGCCCCGGCGACGTCGAGGCGCCCCTCGAACGCCTCCATCGGGACCACCCCCGCTTCGTGCTCGAGCCCGAGACGGTGGCATCGGCGGTCGTGGGGGCGCTCCACCGCCCCCGCCGAAGGGTGTCGGTACCGCTCGTGTGGGGCGCGGGACGCCTCCTCGGTCTGGCGGCCGGGCCGATCGTACGCCGGGCGCTCGAGCTTGCGCCTCCTCGTCCCGCGTCCGACGGCGACGGCGGGACGCCCGTAGGGTGAGTCGGCCCACCTCAGTGACGGAAGACGCGCCAGCCGGTGAAGTACATCGCGATCCCGAACTTCTCGGCGACCGCGATCACCTCGGCATCGCGCACGCTGCCTCCGGGCTGGAGGATGGCGCGCACCCCGGCCGCTCCGGCGATCTCGACACCGTCCGGAAAGGGGAAGAACGCGTCCGACGCGAGGACCGCACCCTTCGCCCTCGCACCCGCGACCTCGACCGCGAGCTCGACGGCCTTGACGCGCGTCGGCTGACCGGAGCCGATCCCGACGGTCGTCGAGCCCTGGGCGAGCACGACGGCGTTCGACTTGGCGTGACGCACGACCCGCCAGGCGAAATCGAGCGAGCAGGCCTCGGTCCCGGACGCCGTGGAGGACGTGACGGCGCGGAAATCGGAGGGCACGAGCTCGCGCCGGTCGGCCTCCTGGAGGAGGAGACGGCCCGCCGCGCTATGCGCCTCCCACCGGGGACGGTCGAGCGGGGGCGGGGCGGCACGCACGACCTTGAGCTTCGGGCGTCGCTCGAACGCCACGGCGACCTCCGACGGGATGTCGGGCGCCGCGATGAGGTCGACGAACACTCCGCGCAGCGCGGACTCGTCCCCCGGTGCGAGGGGGCGATTGACCGCGATCACGCAGCCGTAGCGGGCGATGGGGTCGGTGGCGACCGCCCTCTCGATCGCCTCTCCGAGCGTCGCGCCCGAAGCGACGCCGCAGGGCGTCGCGTGCTTCACGACCGCGGCGCTGGGCGTCGGGAACTCGGCGACCGTACCGAGGGCGGTCTCGAGGTCGAGGAGGTTCGTGAAGGAGAGGGACGGACCCTTCACGACCTCCACGTCGAGCCGCGGCATCGCGTCGGGCGGGGACGTGAGCCGGTAGGCGGCGGCCGACTGGTGGGGGTTCTCCCCGTAGCGGAGTCTCGTCGCATCACGCGCGAAGACGATCTCCTCGGGAAAAGGGTCGCTTCCCTCCCCGGTCGACGGGCCCAGGAGGAGGGTACGCGCGATCGTGTCGTCGTAGAGGGCCGTGCGACGGAACGCCGCGACGGCGAGGCGTTCCCTGAGGGCGGCCGTGGTCCCGCCATCGTAGGCGTCGAGCTCGGCGATGATCTCGCCGTACTCCGACGGGTCGCTCGCCACGGTCACCGCGGCGTGGTTCTTGGCGGCCGCGCGCAGGAGGGTCGACCCCCCGATGTCGATGTACTCCTCGCGATCGTCGGCCCGGGGGTCCTCGGCGAGGTGGCGGGCGTAGGGGTAGAGATTCGCGACCACGAGGTCGATCGGCAGCAGCCGGCGTTGCTCGAGCTCGGCCGCTCCGTCCGGAGTGCGGGGAGCGAGGATACCGCCGAGGATTCCCGGGTGGAGCGTCTTGATCCGGCCCCCGAACCAGCTCCCGATGCCCGTGAGCTCCTCGGCCGGTCGGGTCGGGATGCCCTGGGATTCGAGGAAGCGGCGGGTGCTCTGGGTGGCCAGGACCTCGACGCGGTGGCGGAGGAGCGCCTGACCCAGGTCGGCCAGTCCGCGCTTGTCGTCGACGGAAAGAAGAGACCGCCGGACCGTGACCCGACCGTCGCCCGACGGAGCCACTACCGGTACCCTTGACCGGGAGGGGCGAGGCAAGATAACGGTGTCGTCGCCGCGATTGCGCCCGCTAGTCGAGGCCGAGCGTCGCGGTGATCTCCGTCACCGTGATCGACTGGGCGACGACCGCGGAGTCGATGTTCACCGCGATGCCCGGCGGGGGGTTGAGGCAGGTGTACGGTGCCGGGATCACCGAGATGGGCACGCAGCTCGCGCCCCCCGGGAAGAGCTGGCCGTGGCTTGTGAAGTAGGAGAGCCACGCCGTCGGGTAGAGGGTCGTGACGTTGATGAAGAACGGGCTCGAGAGGAAGAACCCTCCGACGCCGCTGTGGATCGAGACCGTATGGACGGCAAGGAGCTGGGAGGTGACGGCGGCCGTCGTCACCCCGGACTGGCTCGCGAAACCGGAGAGGAGGTTCACGAGCGTGAACTTCGCGCTCAGCCCGGAGGGGGAGGAGGCCGTCGTGAACGGAGGCGGGCTCAGCATGACGCCCGAGCCCCCCTGCTGTGCGAGGATGATCGCGCCGTCCTCGTAGACGACGTCGGCCCCCGGCTGGTAGCGGTTGTAGAGGTGCACGACCAGCCCGCCCTCATGGAGAGTGGTGTAGGTAGAGGGGTACGACTTCGTGAAGGCGCACTGAACGTAGCCGGTCTCGTTCTGGAAGCCGATCGTCTGGGACGAGATCCCGCCCGGATAGGTCATGACATGGCGCGGGGAGACGTACCCCACGGCGTTCCACCACGAGACGTTGACGGTGAGCCCGCTATTTCCCGCGGTCCCGTTCGACCTCATCCGGTCGGTGTTCGAGAGGTTGCCGTAGGGGCAGAGCTGGGAGAGGGTCCCGACGAACGCCACGGTGATCGCGATGTTCCCGTTTATCGCGCTGCTGGGGTCGAGGCTCATCGTGTCCCTCTCCCCGAAGAAGATGAAGCTCGCCACGGGGTTCTTGTTCGTGGAGCCGCCCTTGACGAAGGTGAAGGCGTCGTCCGAGCCGTTCACGACAACGATGAGGCTCTGGACCGAGTTCCCGAGCGCGGTGATCGTCACCGTGTCGTTGCTCCCCGTGAAGTTGTAGACGACGGCGTTGTTCCCGCCGGTCACCTTGATGTCGAGGATCGAGCCGTTGCCCGAGTAGTTGTAGAAGAAGGTGTTGCTGTTGCCCGCGCACGGTTGGCCGAAGCCGTTTGCGCACGAGGACCCGAGGTTCCACGCGGGCGGCGCGGGCACCACCTGGGCGATCTGGTAGACGCCCGAGGTGCGTACGGCGTCGGCTTCGGGAGAGATCGCCCCGGGCGTCGGGGGGCCGAACGGCGGGCTCGATCCCGAGCCGAGGGTCACCGGGCTCGAGAGGGCGAGTAGGGTGCTCGGATGGGCCGCCTCGGCGAGGACCGTCGCCTGGAGTCGCGAGAGCTGGTTCTCGACCTGGGCCTCATGCTCGAGCTCGACCGTCGACATCTCGCCCGGCAGCTGGAGCAGGACGTAGTTCGCGATGAACGAGACGACCATGAGGAGCCCCAGGATGGTCGCGACCGCGGCGACCTGACCTTTGCGCGCCCGCCCGCGACGTTGGCGGATGGTGCGCAAACGCCAGCCACGGCGGGAGCGTAGCACGGTCGGCAGTTCCCCCAAGCACCCGTGAGTACGCCCGCTCACCGTACTTAAACCTCCCGGCCGAGCCGACGGGACGATCCGGGCCGGGCGCCCCGGAGCCAGACCTTCCCTTTGACGAGGGTACCGTACGTGCGGCGCGTGACGGTCGCAAGCGGGGCCCCCCGGTCCGTCGTCCACGCCCCGGTCCACGCGATCCGTGCGGCCGCGACCGCCCGGTGGGGCACCTCGACCAAGGCCCGGTTCCCCTCGGCCCGGATGAGCCGGACGCGCCCGGGAACGTCGAGCAGGCCCAACCGCGCGACGAGGGCCCCTTCGAGGTAGCGGGGCGAAAGGGGTTGGTCCCCCGCCACCTCGATCGCGAGATAGCGGGGGCGAAGCGCGACGGGCCTACCGGACGAGGTCGATGACTTCCTCGGACTCACCGGCAGCGTAGCCTCCCTTCTGGCCCAGGAGACTGGCGGCTCGGACTCCCGTGATGATGAGGAGCACCTTGATGGTGTTCTCCATGTCCGGAGAGTTTTCGACCGAGCAGCCCCAGATGATGCGCGCGCGCTTGGAGATCTTTGCCCCGACGAGGGCCGCGGCCTTCTCGGCCTCGGAGACGGTCATCGTCGGTCCGCCGATGACGCGCACGAGCGCGCCCTGGGCGTCCTTGAGCTCGACCGCGCCGAGGAGCGGGGAGGTGAGCGCCTCGGTGACGGCCTCGGTCACCCGGTCGGTCGCGCTCTCGCTCTCGCCCAGCCCGATCAAGGCGACGCCGCCGTCCTTCATGACGGTCATGATGTCGGCATAGTCGAGGTTGACGAGCCCGGGCTTCGTGACGATCTCCGTGATGCCCTTGATCGCGGTCATCAGGACCGCGTCGGCCAGCTTGAACGCCGCGTCGAGCGGCATGCGCGGGACGAGTTCGAGGAGCTTGTCGTTCTGGATGACGATGGTCGTGTCGCAGACGCGCCGCAGGCGCTCCAACCCGTCACGGGCCTGCTCCATGCGGGCCGCTCCCTCTCCCGAGAACGGGAGGGTGACGATGCCCATCGTGAGCGCGCCGGCTTCCTTCGCGAGGCGCGCGACCAGGTGCGCGGAGCCGGTCCCGGTGCCTCCGCCCATCCCGGCGGTGACGAAGACGATGTGACCGCCGTTGAGGAAGGCGCGTAGCTCCTCCTCGTTCTCCCGGGCCGCTTCCTCGCCGATCTCGGGCCGAGCCCCCGCGCCCAGACCCTTCGTGGCGCGGCGCCCGATGAGGATCTTGCGGGGAGCGTGGATCGTGAGAAGGTGCTTCGCATCGGTGTTGATGGCGCACATTTCGGCGCCCTGGATCCCTTCCTCAACGCATCGATTGATCGTGTTGGATCCCCCGCCGCCGCATCCGACGATTCGGATGTTGACCTTGAGGGTCTCCGCCAGCTTCGCGAGTTCGGCGTCGTCCGGATTGACGAACTGGGCGTCGGCCGGCTTCTTCTCCTCGACCAGCGCCTGGTTCTCCTGGTGCTTCGCAATCGCTTCCTGAATGATGGACTTCATCGTTCTGTTCCTCGCGCTGTTTGTCAGACGAGCGTCATACGCTCTGGGGAAGCATCTCGAGAATTCCTACTTAAACGTTTGTTTTGACTCGCCGTCGTGCCTCGACGGGTTTCGCGTCGACGTACCCAACGAGGTGGCCGTCGCTCGAGAGCGGGTCGACGCGATCACGACGGAGCGGACGGGGGGCGCGAGCTCCGACGTGGCCGTCACGGGTTACGTTTAAGCGAAGGGGAGCGACTCGGTCGAGCGTGCAGGCGTACTTCGCTCGTATCGAGAGCGCCGTCGGGCGCGCCTACGACGCGGCGGAGAAGGCTCGGCGGCAGGGGCTCGACCCTGAGCTCACCCCCGAGATCCCTCGCGCGCAGGACATGGCGATGCGCGTCGAGAAGTTGCTCGGCCACCTTCACCTCGACGGGATCTCCACCGAGATCCGCGACCTGTCGAAGACGATGTCGCGTGAGGACGTCGCGCTCACGATGGCCCGACGTCTCGCGTCGGACGCGTCGCGGGAGGACGGGCTCGAAGCGAGGATCGACCGCGCGCTGCGCGTCGGGCTCGCGATCCTCACGGAGGGCATCCTGGTCGCGCCCCTCGAGGGATTGGCCGAGGTCCACCTGAGGGAGTCGCGCGCCGGCACGCCGTACGTGGAACTCTACTACGCCGGCCCGATCCGTGCGGCCGGTGGAACGGCCCAAGCGCTCTCCGTCCTCCTCGCGGACCTGGTCCGCCGCGACCTCGGTCTGTCGGAGTACCGGCCGGACCCGGACGAGATCGGCCGGTACCAGGAGGAGATCCCGCTCTACAAGCACCTTCAGCACCTCCAGTACGTACCGAGCGCTCTCGAGATCGAGGCGGTCGCGCGCAACGTCCCCGTGTGCATCTCGGGCGAGGCCACCGAAGGCGATGCCGAGGTGAGCGCCTTCCGCAACCTCCCGCGCGTCACGACGAACGGGATCCGGGGCGGCATGTGCCTCGTGATCGCCGAGGGACTCTGTCAGAAGTCGGAGAAGATCCGCAAGATTGTCGAACGCCTCGGCGTCCCGGGGTGGGAGTTCCTCCAGCAGTTGGGCCGGCACAAGAGCCTCGATGCCGAGGCGAGCGCCTCGCCGAAGTACCTCGCCGAGGCGCTCGGCGGCCGCCCGATCTTGGGCTACCCGCATCGCCCCGGCGGGTTCCGTCTCACCTACGGCCGCGCGCGCACGTCGGGCCTCGCCGCGTGCGCCATCAACCCGGCCACGATGGTGATCCTTCGCCGCTTCGTCGCCGTCGGCACCCAGATCAAGCTCGAGTTCCCGGGAAAGGCCGCGGCGATGGGCCTCTGCGACACGATCGAGGGTCCGATCGTGGAGCTCACCGACGGCACCGTGACCGCCGTCCACGACCTCCGACACGCGGAGGCGATCCTTCCCGAGGTATCGCGCATCATCGACCTGGGCGCGCTCCTCGTCCCGTTCGGCGAATTCCTCGAGAACAACCGTCCCCTCGCCCCCGCGGCCTACACCCTCGACTGGCACCTCGAGGAGGCTCGGGCACGCGGCGTCCCCGAGGGCCCTCAGCTCCTCGCACCCACGTGGGCCGAAGCTCTCGCCGTCGCGCGCGAGAACGGGATCCCGCTCCATCCCCGCTACCTCCTCTTCTGGCACGACCTCACCACGTCGGAGCTGGGCGAGCTCTCCGGGTTCGTCGAGCGCCACGGGAGCTGGACGGAGGAGACGCTCCACCTTCCCTGGGACGATCCCGAGCGCGAACGGATCGTGCGGCTCGGCGTCCTCCACGCCCGCGGCACGACGGGCAATCTCGTCGTCGACCCCGGACTCGCTCCCGCCTTCCTCGCCGGGCTCGGCCTCGCCCTCGAGCGTGGTGCGATCGCCCGGCGGAGCCCCGTCGAACCGCTGGGCGACGACCCGATCGCCCTCGTGAGCCGATGGAGCGGCGTGGAGGTTCGGGCGCGGGCCCCGACCCGCGTCGGTGCACGGGTGGGCCGCCCCGAGAAGGCGCGTCAGCGCAAGATGAGCCCGAACGTCCACGTTCTCTTCCCGCTGGGCGACGCGGGAGGGGCCCAGCGCTCCGTCGCCGAGGCGGCGCGACGCACGCTCGCGCAGGGCGTGAAGGTGCCGCTCGGTCGTCGCGTCTGTCCCGCGTGCGGGAAGGGGACGGTCTGGCTCCGCTGCCCGTGCGGGACCCACACCGAAGCGACCGGCGACGTCGTGAACGAGCTCCTTCCCGTCGCACCGATCTGGGCCGAAGCGACGTCCCGCCTGCACCTGCGCAAGGTCCCCGAGGTCAAGGGGGTCAAGGGACTCACCTCCCCCGGCAAGGTCCCCGAGATCCTCGAGAAGGGGATCCTGCGCGCTTCCCACGGGATCTCGGTCTATCAGGACGGCACCGCGCGCTTCGACCTCACCGACCTCCCGCTCACGCACGTTCGGCCCCGCGAGATCGGACTGTCGATCGAAGCGGCGCACGCCCTCGGGTACGCGATGGACTGGACGGGAGCTCCCCTCACCGAGGGCGACCAACTGGTCGAGCTGCGACCCCAGGACATCATCGTGTCGCGGTCGTGCGGGACCTACCTCCTGCACCTCGCCCAATTCGTCGACGACGAGCTGGTGCGCCTCTACGCGACGGACGCGTTCTACCGGGCCGGCCGGCCGGAAGACCTCATCGGGGCGATCGTCGTCGCCCTCGCCCCGCACACGTCCGGAGGGGTCGCCGGACGGATCGTGGGGTTCACGGAGGCCGAGGCGTGTTTCGCGCACCCGGTCTTCCACGCCGCCAAGCGCCGCAACTGCGACGGCGACGAGGACTCGGTGACGCTCCTCATGGACGCGCTCCTCAACTTCTCGCGGGCCTACCTTCCCCAAAGCCGCGGCGCCCTCATGGATAAGCCGCTCGTCCTCACGACCCGCCTCGACCCGACGGAGGTCGACAAGGAGGCCCACAACGTCGACCTCGTCACCCGCTATCCCCTCGCCCTCTACCGCGCGGCGGCCCTCGGGAAAAGCCCGAAGGAGGTGGAGCCGCTCATCGAGACGATGGCGCGGCGCCTCGCCCGGGACGACCCGTTCCGCGGCGCCGGATTCACCCACGATACGACGGACATCGCCGGCGGGCCGGTCTACTCCGCCTATCGCGAGGCGGGGTCGATGGGTCGGATCGTGGAGCAGGCGCTCACGCTCACGGTCCAGCTGCGCAGCGTCGACGTTGCCGATGCGGTCACGTTGGTCCTCAACTCGCACTTCCTGCCCGACCTCATGGGCAACATGAAGAGCTTCGCGACCCAGAAGTTCCGTTGCAAGGTCTGCGGCGAGTCCTACCGCCGGCCGCCGCTCACCGGTCGCTGCTCGGCCGCGAGCGCTCGGGCCACGCCGTGCGGCGGCGACCTCCTGCCGACCGTCTACGAGGGGGCGGTCAAGAAGTACCTGGGACTCTCCCAGCGTCTCGCCGCGACTCCGGGGGTCACCGACTATCTGCGCCAGCGCATCCAGCTGCTCGAGTCGTCCCTCGCCACCCTCTTCCCGGGCGCGCTCGCCCAGACGACGCTCGAGACGTACGGCCCGGCGGCACCCTCGGTAACGGCCCCGCCGACCTGAGGCGCTCGCGTCGGGGGAACGCCCAAATACGCGACCGGGGCTAACGCCGCCCGCGGGCTTGTAGGGTAGTCTGGACTATCCTTTTGGCCTTCGAAGCCAAAGACCTGGGTTCGAAACGTCGGCGGGCCGGCGCCCGGCGACGCGACACTCCCAGCAAGCCCGTCCGCGTCCCGCTACCGGAAGTAGGCGGTGGCGCCCGGTTCGGTCCGTTTCTCCTCTTCGGCGGGCTTCGCCGCCTCGAGGATGTCCACCGCGAACAGAGCGTTCGTCGGGATGAGCCGGATGTGGCCCTTCTCGTCGCTCGCCCCTCCCTCGAGCTCGATCGCGAGCGAGTTGTCCCCTCCGACGCTCACGAGCCCGCGGAAGGTCCCGACCGAGATGAGCGCCTCGTCCTGGCTCCCGGCGCTGCGGACGCGGACCTTCGACCCCACGGTGAGCGCCACGCTCACCTTCTTCGCGGCGGCACCGCTCGCGTCCGGGCTCATCGTCCCCCCGCCTTGTCGCGCGCGATCGGTTTCGCCGTGGTCGTGCTCTTGAGGGCGTTCTCCTCCCGGGCTCGTTCGATCAATCGCTGCAAATGGTCCACGGTCTCCCGATATCGACGCAGGGCGTTCTGGGCGTTCGCCTCGGTGAAGTCCCACGCGCGGGCCAGGTTCCCGTAGCGGAGCCGGTAGGCCTTGCGCCCCTTCCCGTCGGCAATCCCCCCGACCTCCTCCAGAAGGTCGAGGGACTTCAGCTTGTTGATGTGCCGGTAGACCGTCGCCTTCGACGTGCCCAGGACCGCGATGAGCTCCTCGACGTACCACGGTCGCGCGGGGTCCTTCAGCAGGCAGTCGCGCACGAGGCGGTAGGCGAGGCTCTGCGCGATCGGCCCTTCGGTGCCTCGACCCTCCTCGCCCACGGGGAGATAGCCGATCAGCCGGAGGAACTCGCGCAGCACTTCCTCGAGCTCCGGAATCGGCGTGAGCGGAGTGCTGTAGCGGAGCGCGAGCTCGAAAGGCATGGCGGGCTCCCGCGGAGAAGTCGATGTGGGGATAAAAGGACCGGGCGGGGGACGGCGACAAACGCTTTTCCCGCCGACTCCGCTGCGGGGAGCATGGACTTCGCGCTCGTCGCTCCGAAGGACCCGAAGGAGGCGTTCGACCTCCTGGCGGCCGGGAGCGAAGGGGACGCGGTCGCGATCGCCGGCGGCACGGACCTCCTGCTCGACCTCGATGACGGGAGAACGAACCCGAAGCGGGTCGTCTCCCTGCGTCGGCTTCCGTGGAGCTTTCGGACGTGGCGGGACCGCGAGCTCACCGTCGGGAGCACCCTGCCGCTGAGCGAGCTCGAGGCCGACCCGAGGGTGCGACGCGAACTTCCGGGCCTCTTCGACGCGCTCGGGGCCGTCGGGAGCGTCGCCCTGCGCCACCGCGCGACCCTCGGGGGGAACGTCGGCCGCGCCGCACCCGCGTCCGACCTTCTTCCGGTCCTCCTCGCGCTCGACGCGCGCGTCAACGTGCTCGGCCCCGGCGGCGCCCGCACCACCCCGCTCGACCGCTTCCTCGTCGGTTCGCGCCAGACGACCCTCGCGCGGGGGGAGCTCATCCACTCCGTGACGATTCCCGAGGCGTCGCCGTGCGCCTACGTCTGGCAGCGGGTTCGACCGGCGAACGACATCTCCCAGGTCGGGGTCGCGGCGGCGGCGCCGACGGGCCGCGGGGGCTGGCGCGTCGCGCTCGGCGGGCTGCCTCCGCGCGCGATCCGTCTCCCCGAGTCGGAGGGGGCGCTGACCGCCCGTCACCCGAGCGACCTCGAGATCGAGTTCGCGGCCCAGCAGGCCTCCGAACACGCCCCGTTCGTCACCGACAAGCGCGCGACCGAGGCGTATCGTCGGCGTCTCGTCGCGACGCTCGTCCGTCAGGCGGTTCGGCGTGCCGACCTTCTCCCACCCCCCGTACGCGCGGTGCGACGGAGGCCGCGGTGACGCACGCCGTCCTTCGCCTGAAGGTCAACGGCCGTCGGGTCGAGCTCGAGGACGTCCCGGACGCCGAACGCCTGCTCGACACACTGCGCTGGCGCCTCCACCTCAAGGGGACCAAGGAGGGTTGCCGCAGCGGGGCGTGCGGAGCGTGCACGATCCTCGTCGACGAGCGCACCACGCTCGCGTGCCTCGCCCTGACGCACGAGCTCGACGGAACGGCGATCCTCACCGTGGAAGGGATCAGCCGGGACCCGGTCGGCCGCGTCGTCCAGGACGCGTTCGTGTCGGAGGGCGCGGTCCAGTGCGGCTACTGCACGCCGGGTTTCGTGATGGCGCTCACCGGCCGCCTCAAGGAACCGCGCGCGGGCGAGGACGACGCACCGGTCCTGCGCGACCTCGAGGGCAACCTGTGCCGGTGCACCGGCTATGCGGCGATCGCGCGCGCGGTCCGTCGGGCGCGATCGGAGGTCGGATGACCCGACCCGACGCCCGCCCGAAGGTGGAAGGCCGGGTCGAGTACGGACCGGACCTGGAGGCCTCGGGCATGCTCTGGGGGGCGCTCGTCCTCGCGCCCAGCGCCCACGGTGACGTCCGCACGCTCGACCTCGCACCGGCCCGGCAGGTCCCGGGCGTGGTCGCCGCGATCGGACCGAAGGAGGTGCGCGCGCTCGTTCCGAAGGGGGGTGGCGACCCCGAGCGCCCGATCTTCCCCGACCCCGAGATCCTTTACCGCTTTCAGCCCGTCGCGGCGGTGGCGGCCGAGACGCTCGCGGCGGCGCGCGCCGGGGTCCGCGCCGTCCGCATCGAGGTGGACGAACGCCCCGTGGCCGCCGATCTCGAGGAGATCTTCCCGGAGTGGCCGGGCCCCGAGGCGGAGCACGCCCCCCACGTGATCGCCCACGTCCACGCCCGCGAGGGCGACCTCGCGGCGGCGTTCACGAACGCGGACCTCCTCTACTCGGAGACGTACCGGACGAGCGGCATCCAGCAGGTCGCCCTCGAACCGCACGCGTGTCTCGCGAGCGTCACGGACGGGCGCTGGTCGGTCCGCACCTCCACCCAGAGCCCGTTTGCCGTGAGAGAGGATGTCTCCACGCTCCTCGCGGTCCCGGAATCCTCGGTCGTCGTGGACGGCACGTGGGTCGGGGGCGGGTTCGGGGGCAAGGCGTCCGCCTTCCTCGAGCCGTACGCGCTCCTCCTCGCCGCGGCGTCCGGTCGACCGGTGAAGCTGGAGCTGTCGTACCGGGAGGAGTTCCTCCTCGCCCGCTCCACCCTGCCCTCGGTGATCCGCCTCGACACGGCGGTCCGCGACGGGGCGATCACCGGGCGCCGCGTCCGATTGCTCCTCGACGCCGGGGCGTCCCTCCCCGGCCGCGATTTCGCCACCGGGTTCGCAATCGGCTTCCTCTCCGGGCCGTATCGGGTGGGAGCGTTCGAGCTCGAAGGCTACGCCGTACGAACGAACAAACCCCCGTTCGGCCCGCATCGCGCGCCGTTCGCCCCGCAGTGCGCGTTCGCCGCCGAATCCCACATGGACGGGCTCGCGCGTCGGCTCGGTGCGGACCCGGTCGACTTCCGCCTCGCGCACGCGTGGACGGAAGGGGACCGGACCCTGCTCGGCCAGCGCGTCGGTCCGTTCGGGCTCCGCGAGGCCCTCGGGAAGGCGAAGGAGCTCTCCGAGCGGTGGCGCCGCGACCTCCCCGCGCACCACGGGCTCGGGATCGGCTGCGGATTCTGGTCCACGGGCACGGGGGCGGGAGGCGAGGCGCGCCTTCGCTTGAGCGACCGCGAGCTCGTGATCGAGCAGGTCGAGCACGACATCGGGAGCGGGAGCGTCCTCGGGGGGCTCACCCAGGTCGCCGTGCGCGTGCTCGGACTTCCCGAGGACGTGGTGCGGGTCGAGGCCATGGATACCGCGCACGCGCCGTTCGACTCCGGGGTCTTCGGCAGCCGGACCGTCGGGGCTCTCGGGCAGGCCGTCGAGCAGGCGGCGCGCACGATCGCGACCACCCTCGCCGAGCGGTGGGGAGCGACCGAGCCGGTGCGCCTCGCCCGCCGACGCGACCGGATCGTGGCGCTCGCGGGAAGACGGTCGCGATCGGTCGTCGAGCTTTTCACCCCGGAGGAACGCGCCCAGGGAGGGCTCGTCGCCGAAGGGAAGCACTACGGCCGCTCCGGGGAGATGGACGAGTCCCGCGTCCTTTCGGGGACGTTCTACCCGTACACCGACTTCACGGCGAGCGTGAACCTCTGCGAGGTCGAGGTCGACCGCCAAACGGGCCGGGTCCGGCCCATCCGCTCCGCGGCGTTCCTGGACGTGGGCGTCGCCCTCGACCCCGCGATGGTGCAGGCCCAGGTCGAGGGCGCCGTGGCGATGGGCCTCGGGGAGGCGCTCACCGAGGAGTCGCTCTGGACCCCGGAGGGCCGCCTCCTCAACCCCGGACTCCTCGACTATCGCGTCCCGACGCTCGGCGAGGTGCCGCCGATCGAGGTCCGAACGATCGAGGGCTTCCGGGGCGCTGGACCATTCGGCGCGAAGGGGGTCGGCGAGCCTGCGATCATCCCCGTCGCGGCCGCCGTCGCCAACGCGATCGCCGACGCCACCGGGGCACGGGTCCTCGAGCTTCCCGCCACCCCCGAGCGCGTGGCACGAGTCCTTAAACTCGTGTGAGTCAGGGGGGGACGTGGCCCTCGAGCGCGCGCTCCTGCAGGAGGTCGTGGCCGGATACGGAACGGCACCGACGCTCGCCGCCGTCGGGTCGCACAGCGCCCTCGACATCTGCGACGGGGCGCTCTCGGAGGGCTTCGCTACCCTCGTCCTGGCGCAGGACGGGCGCGCGTCGACCTACTCCCGCTACTTCCGCACGCACCGGGACCACGACGGTCGGGTCGAACGGGGGTGCGTCGACGAGGTGTGGAGCTATCCTCGCTTTGCCGACCTCGCCCAGCCCGACGCCCAGGCGCGCCTGCGCGAAGCGCGCGTCCTCGTCGTGCCGAACCGTGCGTTGAGCTCCTACGTCCCGCTCGAGGTCCTGGAGGACGAGTTCCGCGTGCCCCTCGTCGGGTCGAGGCACCTTCTCCGCCTGGAGGAACGCACCGAGCGCGAGAACTACTACACCGTCCTCGAGGCCGCCGGGATCCCCACCCCGACGCGCGTCGGGTCGCCGGACGCGATCGATGGACTGTGCATCGTGAAGCTCCCCCACGCCACGCACCGGCTCGAGCGCGGGTTCTTCACCGTGGCGAGCCCCGCCGAGTACGCCGCCAAGAGCGCCCGGCTCGTCGGCGATGGGACGATCCGACCCGAGGACCTCGCGCGGGCGCGGATCGAGCGCTACGTGATCGGCCCGGTCTTCAACTTCAATTTCTTCTTCTCCCCGCTCGCGCCGCGCTCCGACGGGCTCGAGCTCCTCGGGGTCGACGAGCGTCGGGAAAGTTCGCTCGACGGGCTCGTCCGGCTCCCCGCGGCCCAGCAGCTCGAGCTGCCCCACGGGGGCGCCGCGCCGCGCTACACCGTCGTGGGCCACGGGACGCTCACGGTGCGCGAATCGATCCTCGAGGAGGTCTTCCGCCTGGGGGAGGCGTTCGTCGACGCGGCGCGCGCCCGATCTCCGCCCGGGATCATCGGGCCCTTCTGTCTGCAGACGTGTCTCGACGAGGACGGCCACCCGTGGGTCTTCGACGTCGCGGTGAGGATCGGCGGTGGAACGAACATCCATCTCGCCCTCGGCCACCCGTACGGGAACGCGCTCCACCGTTCCCCCATGAGCAGCGGCCGGCGGATCGCCCTCGAGGTCCGTCGGGCGATCGAGACCGATCGCCTTCGGGAGATCGTGACGTGAGCGACGCGGCGGCCGCCCCCCTCCTGAGGACCCCCCTCGCCCCGTTCCACGCGGCGCATCGGGCCCATCTCGTGCCGTTCGCGGGGTGGGAAATGCCGCTCTACTACACGGGCATCCTGGCGGAGCACGCGGCGGTCCGTTCGGCCGTGGGGATGTTCGACGTCTCCCACATGGGCATTCTCCCCGTCTCGGGAGGGACCGCCGCGAAGCTTCTGTCGCGTCGTACGACGGCGAATGTCGAGCGCATCGCCCCCGGGCAGTGCCGCTACAGTTTCCTCCTCGACGCCACGGGGGCGATCTTCGACGACCTGCTCATCTCACGGTTGGACGCCGGCACCGAGACCGATCGGACCTTTCTGGTCGTTCCGAACGCCGCGCACGCACCGGCCGTCTTCGACCTCCTGCGCGAGCATCGCCGGCCGGACACCGAGGTCCTCCATCTGAACGGGGCCGCCGCGATCCTCGCGGTCCAGGGCCCGCGCTCGCGCTCGGCCCTCGAGTCCGAGCTCGGCATCTCGCTCGCCGGGCTTGGGTTCTACCACGCGCGCGTCTTCCCGAAGCGACCGGGTTCCGGCGGGGCCGACGGTCGCCTCGGGATCGAGTTCCCGGGAGGTCTCGACACGTCGATCGTCGTGAGCCGGACCGGCTACACCGGCGAGCTCGGCTACGAGGTGTTCGTTGCGGGCGCCGATGCCGTCGGTCTCGCCGAGAGGCTCGCCGAGCACGGGGTCGTCCCGTGCGGGCTCGGGGCGCGCGACACGCTGCGGCTCGAGAAGGGGTACCTGCTGAGCGGCCAGGACTTCCACCTCGATCGCACACCGCTCGAGGCGGGGCAGGACCGCTTCGTCGAGTTCGACCATCCGTTCGTCGGACGCGACGCCCTCGAAGCCCAGCGCGCGAAAGGGCTCCCCGGGCACCTCGTGGGGCTCGAGGTGTCGACCCCGGGGGCGATCCCCCGCCATGGCACCCCGGTGCGCGACGGCGATGCGGTGGTGGGCGTCGTGACGAGCGGGGGGATCTCCCCGACCCTCGGGAAGGGGATCGCGCTCGCCTACCTTCCCCCGCCGCTCGCCGAGGTCGGCACCGCCCTCACCCTCGACCTGCGGGGCCAGGCCGTCGCCGCGCGCGTCACCGCGCTCCCGTTCCTCGCGGCGTCGCCGCGTCGCTGAGGCTATAGACGGGCGCACGCTCGTGGACGATCGTGCCGGGGGCCCAGAACGCACCGCCGTTCATCGGCCGCCCCGAAGCGGCGGAAGCGCTGCGTCGACGGCTTGACGAAGCGATCGGGGGGCGCGGCGGCCTCACGATCATCGAGGGGGAGTCGGGCGTCGGCAAGACGACGCTCGCCCTGGGCCTGATCGACCCGTCCCGGCAGCAGGGGATGCACGTCCTCGTCGGCCGGGCCCTCTCCCTCGACAACCCTCCTCCGCTCCATCTCGTGCGCAGCATCCGGCCCGCCGGCCAGCCCGAGATGCCGACGGGAGGGTCGATCGACCGGGGCACCTCGGACCTCGCGTTCGCGCTCCCGGAACCGTCCCCGTCGGTCCTCCTCGGGTTCGCGCCCCGGACCGAGTCCGCGACGGGTGCCGACCGGTGGGCGCGCACGGAAGACCTGCTCGATGCGCTCGGTCCCGCCGAGGGATCGACGGAAGCGAGCCGCTCGCGGATGTTCGCCGACCTCACCGATGGGCTCCTGGGCCTCGCGCGCGAATCCCCGACCCTCGTCCTGTTGGAGGACCTTCACCGGGCCGATGAAGCGTCGATGGAGTTCCTCGAGTTCCTCGTCCCCCAGCTCGCCGCGAGCGCCCTCTGGCTCGTCGTGACGAGCGTCCCCGCCGCATCGCTCTCGGATAGCCGAAGGGTCGCGATCGAACACCTGACGCGGGGAGGCGAGGCGGGGGTGATCACCGTCCGTCCCCTCTTGGCGAGCGAGGTCGGTGAGTTCGTCCGGGTCGTGGATGCGGGGCGGAACGTCGCGGTCGAGGACGTCACGCGCTGGCACTCCCAGACGGGGGGGAACCCGCTCTTCATCGAGCAGTTGCTCCGCCAGCGTCGTTCGATCGGCCCGACCCCGGCGCCCGAGGGGCTCGTCGAGAACGCCTCGCCGGTCGAGCTCGCCCAGTACCTCGCCCAGCAGCTCCCGACGCTCGACGAGGAGGAGAACCGCGCGATGACCGTGGGCGCGGTCCTCGGGCGCCAGTTTCCGTTCTCCCTGCTGCAGCGGGCGAGCGGCGAGGAGGAGGAACGGCTCGCCGAGAGCGTCGAACGTCTGGTCGCGCGGGGAATCCTGCGCGAGCGCGGCAACGAGCTCATCGAGTTCACCCACGAAGCGCTCCGCGCCGAGGTCTACGCCGGGCTCACCGACACGCGCCGACGCCTTCTTCACCGACGGGCGGCCGAGGCGCTCGAGGCGACGGGCGGGGCCGACGTCGAGACGATCTTCGCCCTCGCCCGCCATTACTACCTCGGCAAGGTCGACGAGCGCGCCGCGCTCTTCAATCGCCTCGCCGCCGAGTTCGCCGCGCGGTCGTACTCGCCCGCGATGGCGCGCCAGCACCTCGAACGGGCGATCGAGGCGCATCGGCGCGCCCTCCCCCACGACCTCGCGGGCGAACTCGAGATGACGCTCGAGCTCGCGTCCCAGCTCGACCGGATGGGCGAGCTCCGCCCCGCCGAGCGTCTCCTGAGGGAGGCGCTCGACCGCCCGGACCTGGTCCGGGCCGGCACCCCGACCCAGCGGGCGTTCCTGCGGATCCACGCCGTGCGCGTCCTGGCGGACCAGGGCCGATGGGACGAGGCCGATGGGCTCACCGAGGAGCTTCTCGGGTCGGCCGAGGTTAGGGCGAGCCCGGTGACGACGATCGCGGCCCACCGCATCCGCGGCGAGCTCCTCTACTACCGCGGGCGCTACGTCGAGTCGCTCGCCCAGCACGACGCGGCCCTCGCGCTCGCGAAGGAGCTCGGCGACCCCCGTGAGATGGCGCTCGAGTCGGTACGTCGCGCCAATGTCCTCGGGATGATTCCGGGCCGCGTGGAGGAGGCGATCGCGGCCTACCGCCAGGCGCGCGAGGAACTGGTCGCGCGGGGCGACCGCGGGGAGGCGGCCTACGCCCTCCTCTTCCTGGGCGTGGTCTTGAGCCAGCACGGCCGCACCCCCGAGGGGCTCGTCGTCCTCGCCGAGGCGCAGGCGCTCGCCGAGGGGGCCCACGACCTGCGCCGGGTCGGCTGGTCGCTGTTCAACATCGCCGACCTCAAGCGCGAGCTCAACGACCTCACGGGCGCCGCCGTGGCGAACAACCGATCGCGGGCCATCCTCGAGAGGATCGGGGATCGATTCGGCCTCACGCAGGCGCTCATCGTCGCCGGCAAGATCCTCATCGACCGGAAGGAGTGGAACGCCGCCGAGATCGAGCTCCTGGAGGCGTTCCGGCTCGTCCGCGACCTCAACACGCCGGCCGACGAGCTCGACGTGAGCCTCCGCCTCGCGGAGGTCGCCCTCGGACGGGGCGACCGCACGAAGGCTCGCGAGAGGGCGGACGACCTCGCCCGCCGGCGGATCGTCCAGGTGCGCCCGGACCTCACCCACGACTTCGAGTCGCTCACTCGGCGGCTCCACGACGCGGAGGCGGACCGTGCGACCGAAACCTCCTCCTAGCGCCACCCCGACGGCCGAGGTCGGGTGGACGAGCCTCGTCCGCCGCGCGCTGGCGGAGGATCGTGCCCACCGCGATCGCACGACGCGCGCCCTCCTCCCGGAACCCGTTCCCGCGACCGCGCGCGTCATCGCCCAGGACGAGGGGGTCCTCTCGGGGTCGACCGTCGCGGCGGCCGTCGCCCGGGCGCTCGGGCTCGCGGTCACGCCGCTCGCTCAGGACGGCGAGCGGATACGGCGCGGCCAAGCGGTGCTTCGGATCGACGGCGACGCGCGCGCCATCCTGGCCGCGGAGCGCACCCTCCTCAACCTTCTCATGCACCTCTCGGGCGTCGCGAGCGCGACCGCGCTCGCCGTCCGACGGGCGAGCGGGCCGGGCCACCGCCTCGCGATCTACGCGACCCGCAAGACCCTACCGGGATTGCGCGACCTCGAGAAGGCCGCGGTCGTCCACGGAGGGGGCCACCCCCACCGTCGGGATCTCTCCGACGGCCTCCTCCTCAAGAACAACCACCTCGCCCTCGTTCCGCTCGCTGACGCCGTCGCGCGGCTGAAGGCCGGCGCCGGCCGCCCACGGTCCCTTCAGGTGGAGGTCCGGGACGCGCGCTCCGCGCTCGCGGCGGTCCGCGCCGGAGCCGACGCGCTCCTCATCGACAACGCCCCTCCCGCCCAAGTCCGAGGGATCCTCCGGGACCTCGAAGCCCACGGCCGCCGCAAGGGCGTCTGGGTCGAGGTCTCGGGCGGGATCACCCCCGAGTCGGTCGGTCGGTACCGCACCAGCGGCGCCGACGCGGCCAGCCTCGGAGCACTCACCCACTCCGCCCGGGCGCTGCCGTTCCACCTCCGGCTCCGCCCCGTGCGACGGCGTCGCGTCCGGCCCGACGCGTTAAGAGTCGCCCGGCCCTGATTTCGTCGGACGGGGGAGCGATGTCGCTCATCGAGGAAATCGACCGGCTGCGTCGCGAGCGCCATGCGGTCCTGCTCGCCCACAACTACCAGGTGGCCCCGGTCCAGGAGATCGCCGACTTCGTCGGCGACTCGCTCTACCTTTCGCGCAAGGCCGCCGAGACCGACGCGGACGTGATCGTCTTCGCCGGGGTGCGGTTCATGGCCGAGACGGCCAAGATCCTGAGCCCGGAGAAGACGGTCCTCCTCCCCGATCTTGCGGCGGGGTGCAGCCTCGCCGACGCGATCACCGCCGACGAGCTCCGCGCCTGGAAGCGCGAGCACCCCGGCGCGGTCGTGGTCTCCTACGTCAACACATCGGCCGAGGTAAAGGCCGAATCGGACTACTGCTGCACGAGCTCGAACGCGGTACGCATCGTGGAACAGGTCCCGGCGGGGAAGGAGATCCTGTTCCTCCCGGACATGTTCCTGGGCCAGTACGTCCAGCAGAAGACCGGACGCGCGATGCACATCTGGTCCGGCGACTGCTTCGTGCACGCGCGCATGCGCCCCGCCGATGTCGAGCGCGCCCGCAGGGAGCACCCGGGCGCCGAGGTGATCGCGCATCCGGAGTGCGGGTGCTCGACGGCGGCCCTCCCCGTGATCGACCGGATCCTCTCGACCGACGGGATGATCCGCTACGCGAAGGAGACCCGTGCGCCCGAGGTCCTCGTGGCGACCGAGGTCGGCATACTCCCGAGAATGCGTCGGCTCAACGACGCGACGAAGTTCACCGCGCTCTCGGAGGCGGCGATCTGTCCGTTCATGAAGCAGGTCGACCTACCGGACATCCGCGATTCGCTCGCGCTCAACCAGTACGTGATCGACGTGCCCGCCGAGACGGCACGGCGCGCGCGCACGGCGATCGACCGGATGATCGCGGCGTGAGCGGACGCGCCGCTACGGACCGCTCGCATTGAGGCTCGGAACGATCGGCGCAAGGCCGTGGACGAACTCGTAGTACGCGGCCCCGAGGAGGGCGAGCGCGCTCAGGAAGACGAGCAGGATCGCCGACCAGCTCGGCTTCGTCGTGAGGTAGAAGCCGATCGAGAGCGGGTTGAGCCGGGCCGAGAGGAACGACCCCGCCGTGAACAGCAGGGAGATGCCGAGCCCGGCGGGGACGAGGATCGTGTAATGGCCGAGGTAGATCCCGAGGACGAGGACGACGAGCGCGGCGTACGCCGCCGCGTGGGAACGCTTGGGCGGCCCGGGCGCCGTGGGCGGGACGGCGTCCCGGCGGGGTCGCGGGCGCCGACGGGAGGGGTAGGCGTACACCTCCGACGGCTCGTCGGCCCAGGTACAAGAGGCGATGCCTCCACCCGCACGACGGGGGGGACCGGTCCGGCACAAGGCAGATAGCGCGGACCTATGATGCCCGGGCCGGGTGGGTTCCGCATGCCTCGTGCCGAAGCGTCCCGGTACCCGCCTCCCAACGCCCGGCCGAAGACTCGCCCCCCGGGCCCGGCGTGAACGGAGGGACGCGTGCCGACCTGGACCGCGCTCGCCGCCCTCGTGGGCGGGTCCGCCCTATGCGCCGTGGGCGCCCTCACCGCCGTCCCGGGGTCCCCCATCGCCCTTCCCTCGTCGCCCCTGCCGCTCGGGCTGCTTGGGGTGGGCGCGCTCATAGTCGTCGTCGGCGCCACGGAGATGATGCGGTCGCGTCTCCCTCGCCCGAAGGCGACGGGCCCGCGTGCGACGCCCCCTGCGTTGGGCGCGGCCCCGCCCGCGGACGGATCCCCGCGCGATGGCGCGCCGTGGGACGAGGCGGCTCGAGCGGGCGTTCCCGCCGCGAACTACCCGACGCGACCTCCGACCTTCCGGGTCCCCGACCTCCCGACGGTCTCGATCCCCGGGGCCGTCGCCCGCTCGGCCTGGGACGAATCGACGGACCTTCGTACGCCCCCGCCGCTCCCGCCTCCGCCGTTCGCGACCTCGCTACCGTTCTCGGCCCTCGAGGGGGGTGGGATTGCCGACCGATCGTCGGACCCCGAGAACCCCGCCCTTCAGATGGAGGTCGACCGGTTGCGACGGGAGGTCGAGGCGCACGCCCACCACCGGCCCCCGATCCCCGAGGTCCAGGTCCCCGCCGTGGAGCGTCACGTGGGTTGGCTCGGGTCGCATCTCCGCGAGCTCGGTCGCGGCGAGCACCCCGAACTCAGCTTGAGCCGCTCCGGCGCGGTGGCCAAGGCGGCCCTCGAGCCGCCCGCCCCGCGCCCTTCGCTCCATCCACCGCACCGCTCGTGTGCCTCCTGCGGGGCCGGACTCCTCGGGGGGAGCACCGTTCCGTGCTGCGCGGGGTGCGGCCGCCCGCTCTGCGACGACTGCTACTGGAAGCCGCTCGATGCTGTCGTGCGCCACCGGTGCGTCGCGTGCGCGGGGCGCGGGACCGGTTAGGACGAGGGTCGCGGAGGTGTCCGCGCGCCACGGCTCGCCCCGCCCGCCGACCGTTGGACCATCGGGCGGGCGTTCAAGATGTCGCCCTTTTCCGCCCAGCCACGACGGGCCACCCCGAGCGAGAGGTCGAGCCCTTCGAACGGTTCGCGCGGATCGGCCGCGGGGGCGAGGTGGACCGGCACGCCCGCCGCGCGAGCGGCCTTCATCCCGGTCGAATCGAGCGGGCCCTCCGGGGCGAGGTCGAGGGCGGCGTCCCACGCGCGGGCGAGGCTCACCCATCCCGCGGGCCCCTCCGGCGTTCCCCCCCCGGTGGTCGCGCCGTAGGTAAGATGCGCGAGGACGAGGGGAGGGCGGTCCGGGCGCGACGTCGGAGCGTCGGCACCGGACGCGGGCCGCCCGACCCAGAAGTCCCACTCCTCGGAGGCGTCGGGGAGGACGCCCGAGGTCGGTAGGTCGATCTCGAAGCCCCACCCGATCCGGAGACTCCGCCGAGGGGAGGGCGGGTCCGACGTCGACGAAGACCGTGGGAGGACCGCGGGCGGGGACCCGACGTCGCGGGAGCCGGGAGGGACTCCGACCACGAGTCCGACGTAGGCGAGGCGTCGCGCGCGCAGGGCATCTTCGATGCGGGCGATCCCCGCGGAGGTGATGTCGCGACCGACGTGGACGTGGTACGTCCCTTGGAGGTCCGTGGCCTCGACCAGGTGGGGGAGCGCGTGCTTCGCCGCCGCTTCGATCTCCCCGTGGTTCTCGCGGATCTCCGGAGGGATCCACGGAAGGTCCAGTCGGGCGTAGACGTCCTCCTCGGTCGCGCTCGCGACACGCTCCTCCCCCCGAAAGACGCCGTACTCGTTCACCTTGAGCCCGCGGTCGCGGGCGATCCCGCGGAGGTGGACGTTGTGGTCCTTCGACCCGGTGAAGTACTGCAACGCGGCGCCGAACGAGGACGGCTCGACCACACGTAGGTCGACCTGGAGACCGCCGGACCACACGACCGTCTCCTTCGTGGGTCCGCGAAGGGTGACCGAAGTCACCTCCGGGAACGCGGTGAAGGCGTCGAAGACGCGCTCGGGGTCGGTCGACGTGACGAGGATGTCGAGGTCGCCGATGCTCTCGCGCCGCCGACGTAGGCTCCCGGCCGCCTCGACACGGTCGACGGCCGGGTTCGCGCGGAGCGCCGCGAGGATCCTCTCGGCCACGCGGTGGGCCGCGAGGAGGCCGACACGCTGCCCCGACGTCCCCCGGGCCGCGAGGGCCGACCGGATGAGCTCGATCTTGCGCGGACCGAAGCCCTTCACGCCGGCGAGGCGCCCCGTCTCGATCGCCTCCGCGAGTTCGGCCGGGCCCTCGATCCCGAGCTCGATCCAGAATCGTCGGGTGGTCTTCGGGCCCAACCCGGGGAGGTGCATGATCTCAACGAGGCCGGGGGGAAGGTCGCGACGTAGACGGTCGAGGTACGGCACCGATCCCGAACGCAGGAACTCGCGGATCTTCTCGGCGATCGCCTCGCCGACCCCGGGGATCTCTTCGAGCCCGCCGCGGCCCGCCACCGTGCGGAGATCCTCGGCGAGCGCCTCGAGCGAGCGCGCCGCGCGGCGGTAGGCCTCCGGCTTGAACCGCTCTCCCTGAAGGTCGAGGAGGTCGGCGATCTCCCGGAGCGACTCGGCAAGCGCGAGGTTCGTCGACATCGCGGTGGCCCGGGGTAGCCCGATGCCTCGGAAAAAGGCGGGGGTCGATCTAGGGGGCGAGATGCGCGCCGGCGTCGAGCCAGATGCGGTGGTCCACCGGCGCGAAGCCGAGGCGATCGTAGATCCGTCGTGCGGGCCGGTTGTCCGTGCGCACCCCGAGCGCCGGAAGCGCCCCGGCGGCGATCGCGGCGCGCGTCACGGCAGCGGTGAGTTCGTGGCCGAACCCCCGGCGGCGGACGGACGGGCGCGTAAAGACCCCGCCGATCATCCACACCGTCGGTAGCGCGACGGCGGTCCGTGCGACGCCGACGAGGCGGTCGCCGTCGAACGCGCCCCAGACCGGCTCGGCCCCGACGTCGATCGTCCGGTAGGCGGAGGCCGCGAGCTCGGGCTCGTCGTCGCAGAGGGCGCGCAGGAGGGAGGTCTGCGACCGTTCCAGCGGTCGAACGCGTGCGGGGTCCACGGGCGCGGGGGGCGGACGGTGGGGCGGGCGCGCGAGGACCTCGATCGGGTACGTCTCGCCCGGGCCCAACCGCTCGCGGAGGGGTCCGGCGACCGCCGTCGGGACGATGGCGAGGAGGGGCCGGCCGGGGACTCCGCTCAGGAGGCGCGGCCAGGTGGGCGGAAGCCCCACCCAGTGGACGACCGGTACCGGACCCCCGTACCAGAGCAGGAGGTAGGCCGTCGTCGTACCGTCCTCGCGAAGCGAGACGAACCGTACGCGCTCGGGAGCGTAGAGGATGTCGTAGACCGCGAACGCGTGCGCGACCGGATCCGCCCGCGCCGCTCGCTCGAGCCACGCGCGGTCGATCCCTTCGACCACCTCCCCCACCGGGTCCCGCACGGTCCCACGAGGTCCGACGGCTACATACCCGTCGCTTCGAGAGGCTCGGCGCCCATCCGTCCCCCGCGGACAAGGGTAAATCGCCCGGGTCGATGCCCGTCGTCGTGCCGCGGGCCCATCATCCCTCGCCGGGGTTTCCCGATCACCTGAACCGGCTCTTCGGGAGCTTCCCGTTCGACCGGTCGCTCGCGCAGGACCCGCTCTCGTGCGTCCGACCGTTCGCCTCCGACCCGAGGGCCGCGGAGATCGCGGGGATCTACGCGGCGACCCTCGCGATCGGCACCACGGCCTCGATCCGCAGCGCGTTCGCGCGGTTCGTGCAGCGAGCGGGAGGGGACCTTCCTGCCTTCGTCGATCGCTCCGCCTCGCCCCGGACCGCCGCGGCGCTCTCGGACTTCCGCCACCGTTGGATCCGCGGCGACCAGCTGGCCTACCTCGCGCGACGCCTCAAGGCGGTCTATGCGGACGCCGGGTCGCTCGAGGCGGTCTTCCGGCGCGGGAGCGCGGACTTCGACGGGGACTTTGCCCACGGGCTCGACGCCCTCGCCCACGCCCTCCGAGGTCCGGCCGATGCCCCCGGAACGCCCCGGGGCTATCGTGCGCTTTTCCCGAGCCCGCTCGACGCGGGCAGCCCGTGCAAGCGCCTCGTCCTGTTCGTCCGCTGGATGGTCCGCTCCGACTACCCGGACCTCGGGGTCTGGAAGGGGGTCGAGGCGTCCTCGCTGCGGATCCCGCTCGACCAGCACGTGTACTGGATCGCCTACCACCTCGGGCTGACGCAGCGCCGCACGCGCTCGTGGGCGACCGTCGAGGAGGTCACCGACGCGCTCCGACGGATCGATGCGCGCGACCCCATCAAGTACGACTTCGTCCTGTGCCACACCGGGATCTCGGGGGATTGCCCGAAGACGAGGGACATCGCGGTATGCGCCCCGTGCGCCGTTCGTCCGGACTGCCGTCTTTGGAAGGGTCGTCTCCCCGCGGGGGCGGCATGACCCCGGGCGCGATCCCCGTCGACGAAGGGCTCCTCGTGCGATTTCGTGCGGCGGGCGCCGAGATCGCCTGGCGCGATGCGACGGGGTCTCGGCCGAAGGGAGCGCGACGCATCGCCCACCTCCACGACGAGGAGGCGACCGTCGTGCGGTCGGGTCCCCGTTCGTCCCCCACCTTCATGGTCGATTCGGGCCCGGTGGGCGCCCTCGTCCTCCTCCTCGAGATCGACCGCCGCGGGCTGCCCCGTCGCCTGACCGCGCACGAGAGTGGCGACGTGAAGGGGTTCGATCAGGGGGCGCTCGAGGCGAGCTGGGGAAAGGGAGGGCCGATGGCGACGCCCCGGCTCCCGATCACCGACCTGGTCGGTCTCGCCCGCTACGCGCTCGTGTGACGGAGCGCGCCGCCCGCTACGAGCAGCCGCTCGTCGCCCCGCAGACCGTGCACGCGTAGCACGTCCCCGAGCGGACCATGATCCCACCGCAAACGTGGCAGGACGGAGCGTCCTCGCTCATCCCCCCGCGCGGCGCCGTCGCGTCGAACGCGTCGAGCGGCTTCGTTTCGAACTTCGCGACCGTCGCCGCGCCCTTCGCGGGAGCGTGGGGATCCCCGCTCCCCTCCGCCGACGGGCCCTCGAGGCCGATCGAGCGTCGTTCGTCCTCGGTCAGGAACTCGATCGCCATCCACCGCGCGACGTAGTCGGGGATCGATTTCGCGAAGCGTACCCGCGGGTTGTTCGTCGCTCCCGCCGGCTCGAAACGCATGTGGGCGAGCTTGCGCACGAGGTCCTTTAACGGGACGCCGTGCTGCAGCGCCATCGACATCGAGATCCCGAGCGAGTCCATGAGGCCGTTCACCGTCGACCCTTCCTTCGTCACGCGGAAGAAGAGCTCGCCGGGGCGGCCGTCCGGGTAGAGGCCGACCGTTACGTAGCCGTCGTGGCCGCCGACCTGGAAGTGGTGGGTGATCGCCTTCCGCTCGTCCGGAAGGCGCTCGCGCGCCGGGGCGCGGACGCCCTGGGTCACCGCCGAGCGGCCCTTTCCGGTCTCGTACGGCTGGCTCGCCTTGCACCCGTCGCGGTAGAGCGCGATCGACTTGATCCCGAGCTTCCATCCTTCGAGATAGATCTTCTCGATGTCCTCGACCGTCGCGTCGTGAGGGAGGTTGATCGTCTTCGACGCGCCGCCCGAGAGGAACGGCTGGACGGCCCCGAGCATCTTGAGGTGGCCCATCGGCGCGATCGTGCGCGTCCCCCCCATCGGGGCGAGCGCGCAGTCGAAGACCGGGACGTGCTCGGGCTTGAGCCCGGGGGCACCCTCGATGGTCCCGGTCGCCTCGATGTGCTTGCGGATGGCGAGGATCGCGCCGGCCGGGTAGCCGAGGGCGTGGAGCGCGTCTTCCACCGTGTGGTTGACCATGCGCATCGTCCCGCCGCCCACGAGGTTCTTGGTCTTGACGAGGGAGAGCTCGGGCTCGAGCCCGAGCGTGTCGCACCCCATGAGAAGACCGATCGTCCCGGTCGGCGCGATCACGGAGATCTGGGCGTTGCGGTAGCCCCAGAGCTCGCCCGCCTTGACCGTCTCGTGCCACCGGTCGACGCTCGACTTCACGAGGTCGGTCGCGCGAGGGTCGTTGAGCGGGATCTTCTCGGCACCCTTCGCGTGCTTGCCCATCACGCGGAGCATCGGGGCGCGGTTCCGGTCGAACCCGGGGAATGGCCCCATCCGCTTCGCGATCTCGGCCGACATGTGGTAGCCCTCGGCGGAGAGGTAGGCGCTCACGCCGGCCGCGAGGGTGCGCCCCGCCTCGGAATCATACGGGAGCCCGTAGTGCATCAGGAGCGACCCCAGGTTCGCATAGCCGAGTCCCAGCGGGCGGTAGTCGTGGGAGTTCTGCGCGATCGACGCCGTGGGGTAGCTCGACGCGTCGACGAGGATCTCCATCGCGAGGATCATCGTCCGGACCGCGGCGCGGAAGAGCTCGGCGTCGAAGCGTCCGGCGTCGTCGAGGAACTTCATCAGATTGATCGACGCGAGGTTGCAGGCGGTGTCGTCGAGGAAGAGGTACTCGCTGCACGGGTTGGATGCGTTGATGCGGCCGGACATCGGGCTGGTGTGCCAGTCGTTGGTGATGTCGTCGAACTGTACGCCCGGGTCCCCGCAGCGCCACGCCGCGTAGGCGAGCTTGCGCCAGAGGTCGCGCGCCTTGATCGTCGCCGCGACCGAGTGGTCGGTCCGGTTGTAGGTGCGCCATTCGGAATCGCGCTGGACCGCCTCCATGAAGGAGTCCGGGATGCGCACCGAGTGGTTCGCGTTCTGGTAGGCGATCGACGCGTAGGCCGAGTCCGGGTCCGTCCCGTCGAAGTTCGGCGAGTATCCTTCCCGGATCAGGGCGTACGCCTTGTCCTCCTCGCGGACCTTGCACTCGATGAAATCGACGATGTCGGGGTGGTCCATGTTGAGGATGACCATCTTCGCCGCGCGTCGCGTCGTCCCCCCCGACTTGATGACGCCGGCCATCGCGTCGAACGCGCGCATGAACGAGACCGGGCCGGAAGCGATCCCCCCTCCGCTCAGCCGTTCGTGGCTGCCGCGCAGCGCCGAGAGGTTCGAGCCCGTCCCGCTCCCGCCCTTGAAGAGGCGGCCCTCACTCGTCGCGAGATTGAGGATCGAGTCCATGTCGTCGGAGACCGACTGGATGAAGCACGCCGAGCACTGCGGCGGGTGGCGGACGCCGACGTTGAACCAGACGGGGCTGTTGAACGCCGCCATCTGCTGCACCATGAGGTAGGAGAGGCTCTCCGCGAGGATCGTCGACTCCTCCGTCGTGTCGAGGTAGCCGAGCTCGAGCCCTCGCTGGGCGATCCAGTGGGTGACCCGGCGGATCATGCCGTCGACGCTGTTCTCGCGCCGACCGTCGATGACGCGGAAGTACTTCGACGCGGCGATGTTGATCGAATTGTCCGTCCAGGTCGCGGGGGCGTGGATCCCCTTGCGCTCGAAGATCACCTTGCCCTCGGCATTCTTGATGACCGAGTCGTGGGTCCGCCACTCGACGGTGTCGAACGCCGTCTTGCCGCGGGGGACGAGCTTGGGGACGGGGATCGGCTCGCGTCCCGGACGGACGGGGGACCGGTGGGCGGACTCCTCCGGCGGGGATGCGGTGCGCTTCTTCGCTAGGGCCATGGATGGATCACTCCTGTGCTTGGACGGTCCGCCGTCTCGGGGTATCGGTCACGATGGGACGTCGTTCCGTCGGCCGTACACGAGCGCGCCCCAACTTAAGGACCGCCCTCGCGGCGGATGAAACGCCCCCGATAGGAGGCCGTTTCTCCGTGCGGGAATGCCCTGAAGAATGCTGGCGCGGTCGCTCCGGACACCCGTCGCGAACCCTCCGAGGCGCGCGTAGCGCGTCGGGCTATAAGTGCGCTTGGTCCGAGCGTGCGTCGTTCGTCGCCCGTGGGACGCGCGCGTGCCGATTCTCGGCGGTCAGAGACCCGACCGGCGCGATATCGACGGCGTCGTGCCGACCGGCGGGACCACCCGCATCGTGCAGGGCATCGTGACGCCGCACTCCCCGCAGAACCAGCCGTCGTCGGCGACCCAGAGGACCTCGCCGCACCGGTCGCACCGATGCGGATCGCCGGTGTCGTTCCGACAGCTCATCGGGCGCCCTCGCGGGGTCGAGGTCGTTCTGCGATAAGGAGGTTGGGTCCGCGGGACCGGGGACATCGGAGGGAAAGGGTAAAGGAACCTCTCCCGAAAGAGAGGTTCCCGGGGGGGAACGGGGGGAAACCGTTCAGGCGTTCTTCATCTTGGCGCGGGCGATGTATCCCTTCTTGTCGAGGAAGTACATGTAGCCGTCCGCCCGAGTAATCTTCTCGGAGCCGACCTTCGACTTCCTTCCCGACTTGTTGAGCTTGGTCGGGGTCTTCCAGAGGTACCCGTCCTTGCCTAGGTAGTACAGGTATCCCTTCTCTCGGGTGATCTGCTCTTTTCCAACGCGCTCCGCCATTGTGGGCGACCTCGCCGGCGAGAAGGAAACCGCTCCTATTTGAACCTACTCTCGGACTTCCCTCGGAGAAACCGGCAATCCCTGACGTGAAACAAGGCTCGGTCGGGTCCCGATCCGGTAGGCGACGTGCTCGACGGACGGTAGGTCGAAGGCGACGAACTCCGCAGGGCGGCCGACGGCGATCTGTCCGGCGCTCGCCGAGCGACCCACCGCGTGGGCCGCGTTCACCGTCGCCGCCGTGATCGCTTCCGTCGGGGTGAGGCGGGCGCTGTAGACGGCGTGGGCGAGGACGAGCGGCATCGATTCGACCCACGCGCTCGGCGATAGGTCGCTCCCGAGGGCGACCGGGACCCCGGCGTCGACGAGAGCGCGGCCGGGAGCGTGCATGCCGGTGAACGCCGCGAACGGGCTCACGGGGAGGAGGACGGCGGTCACGCCCGAGCGGGCGAGCCCCACGAGGTCGGAGGGCCGTGCGACGAGGAGATGGTCCGCGCTGGTCGCATGAAGGCGGGCGGCGAGGCGCGCTCCTCCCGACCAGACGAATTCCTCGGCGTGAACCTTCGCCCCGAGGCCGAGGGCGAGGGCCGTGCGGAGGATCCGGCGCGCCTGGGCGGGGGTAAAGAATCCGGGTTCGCAGAATACGTCGCAGTACGCGGCGAGACGGCGACGTGCGACCTCGGGGAGCGTGCGCGTGACGATCGTGCGGACGTAGTCGTCCGGACGTCGCGCGTACCGGGGCGGGATCGCGTGGGCGCCCAGGTACGTCGGCACGAGGGTGAGACCGGTCCGGCGCGCGAGCTCGGGGACGAGCGACAGGAGGCGAAGCTCGCCCGCGTGGTCCAGCGCGTATCCGCTCTTCACCTCGATCGTGGTCGCTCCGTGGGCCAGCATCCTCCCCAGGCGGGCGCCCGTCCCATCGAGGAGCGTCGGGCGCGATGCGCGGCGGGTGGCGCGCACCGTTGCGAGGAGACCTCCGCCGTGTCGCGCGATCTCGAGGTAGCTCGCCCCGGCGACCTTACGGGCGAGCTCGTCCGAACGGTCGCCGGCGAAGAGGACATGGGTGTGCGCGTCGACGAGCCCGGGAAGTACGCTCGCCCCCGCGAGGTCGATGCGCTGCCCGCCGCGCCGCACCCGGACGTTCCGTCGGGCGGCCGCCTCAGATCCGACGAAGCTGAAGCGCCCGGCCGACACCGCGAGGGCGGCGCGCTCGATGCGGCCGATCTCCCCCATCGCGCGGCCGGTCCGCGGGACCGGACCGACGCTCAGCGTCGCGAGGTCCCCGATCCCGGTGACGAGCAGGTCGGCCGCGGTCATGGTTGACGGACCGTGTGGTCGAGGAGGTCGCGCGCCGCTTGGGCCCCGACGAAGATCGACCTCGCCTCGGCCTCGAGAGCGTCGAGCTCCTTGTACCGGGACGAGAAGTGGGTCAGGAAGAGCCCCTCGGCCCGCGCCTCGAGGGCGATCTCGGCGGCCTGGCGGGCCGACGTGTGGCCCCAGCGGTTCGCCTCGGCCTCGAGGTCGGATGCGGTGGTCGCCTCATGGATGAGCAGCGTCGATCGGTCCGCGAGCCGACGGATCGCCTCGCACGGCGCGCTGTCCCCGGAGTAGACGATCGATCGCCCGGGCCGAGCGGGTCCCATGACGTCCTCGGGCCGGATGACGCGTTCGCCGACGCGGACCGCCTCGCCCGCCTCCAGCCGGGCGAAGTCCGGACCGCGGATCCCGAGCGAGCGGGCGAGCGGAGCGTCGAAGCGTCCCCGTTTCGCCTGCTCGTCGATCCGGTAGGCCAGCGTCGGGACGGGGTGCTGGGCGAGCGCCGTGCGGACCGTATAGCCGGGCAACTCGACCTCTGCACCCGCCTCGAGCGGGTGGATCTCGACCGGGAAGCGGAGCGTGAAGTAGCCCATCCGAAGCACCCGCTCGAACATCTCGCGGGCGTCCGGAGGGCCGTAGAGATCGAGCGGCTCGCTCCGGTGGTTGAGGCACATGCTCTGGATGAGCCCGGGGAGGCCCAAGAAGTGGTCCCCGTGGAAATGCGTGATGAAGACGCGGCGCACGCGCATGAACGACGCGGACGACTGGAAGAACTGGCGCTGCGTCCCCTCGCCGCAGTCGAGCAGCACGAGCTCGGAGTCCGTGTCGAGCGCGATCGCGCTCGCGGAGCGCTCCTTGGTCGGCCACGAACCGGCGGTCCCGAGGAAGGTGAGGCGCATCCCACGGCGGTAGCCCACGGCGCGTATTAGGCCGCCGCGAGGAGGTGAAAGTGAGATGTAGTCGCCCCGGCCTCGCGGCCTCGGATGGTGGACTGGGAGGCTGTCGAACGCCTCAGGTCGAAGGGGTGGGACTGGGACCGGATCGTCCGCGACCCCCGGGCCGACTTCCACCATGACGCGAACGCGGGCGACCCCGGCCACGCCCTGCGGGCCCTCTACCACCAGCGCCGCTCGACGCGCCGGCGCCGTTCCGGCCGACCCGACGACGGGGGGGCGGACGCGTCCACCGAGGGGAAGCCCGCGTTCTGGGGACGCGTGACGCGGATCGCGTACGTCGCCGTCCCGCTCCTCGCGATATGGTTCGTCCTCGCCTTCGTCTTCCCGTCCCCGGTGGGGACGTACCTCGCGGCGATCCCGACGATCGGACTCCTTCTCGCGATCTTCGGCTTCCTCCTCTCGTTCGGGCTCCTGCGCACGTCCGAACGCTGGACCTCGACCTACCGCTCGGCCGTGGTCTCGGGCGTCATGCTGGGGTTCGTCGTCCCGGGGATGTTCGGTCTCGCCGCCATCACCCAGGGATGTCCGCTCCTCTCGCCGGCGCTCACGTCGGAGCCCGGTGGCTGGGAGAAGTCGAGCGCCTCGCTCTGGTCGTCGAACGCCGCGCCCGTGTTCTTCTTCTACGGCTCCGTCGCGTGCCCGTACTGCTCCGCCTCCAGCTGGGCGATGACCGTCGCGCTCGAGAAGTTCGGCTCGCTCTCGGGACTCTCCTACGGGCATTCGTCCTCGACGGACAACTATCCGAACACCCCCGAGGTCGTCCTTGCCTCGGCCACGCTCCAGAGCCGGTACGTGACCCTTCAGGTCGCGGAGGACACGAACGATGCTCAGGTCGCCGACCCGCCGCTCGGCCAGTGCATCGAGCAGGCGTACGTGAGCGCCTACGACGCGGGCGGGCTCCCGTTCGTCGTCCTGGGCGGGATCTACCTTCACAGCGGGACGCTCGTCGACCCGGGCCAACTGGACGGCATGTCGGCGTCGACCGTCCAGCAGGAGATCGCCAATCAATCCGGATCCGCGTGGACCGCGGTGGGCCCGCCGGCGTACTACATGATGGCGTTCCTCGTGAAGCTCGATCACGGGCAGCCCACCGGCCTCGCGAACGATCCCCTCGTCCAGGGCGACCTCAACCAGATCTCGTAGGGAGCGATGAAGGCCGAGAACCTGCACGCCCTCATTCCGGTCGCGCTGGGCGCCGGCCTCCTCCTCTCGATCTACGCCGCCTACGAGACGGTCAATCCAGCGGCCCAGTCGTCGTGCTCGTTCACCGCGTTCTTCTCCTGCGGCAAGGTGGTCGAGAGCGGCCGCACGACCACCCTCGGTATCGCGGACTACTGGTACGGCATCGGGGGATTCCTCGCGATGATCGCCGTGGACGTCCCGCTCTACCGTACGTGGGACCGGTCGTGGCTCAAGGCGTTCCTTGCGCTGTCGACGTTGGGTCTGATCCTCTCGGTCTACCTCTTCGCCCTAGAGACCTTCGAGATCGGGGCCATCTGTCCGGTCTGCCTCGGAACCTACATCGCGAACGGCATCGCCCTCGCCGCGGCGGTCGTGCTGTGGCGGAACGGGCGACCGGACCGAATACGTTCGGGGTCGCCGGTCGATCCCACGTCGCCCGGCTGACGGCCCCGATTCCGAAACCCTTTCACGCGACCGGTCGTTCGGAAGGCGCCATGGGCCCGGCGGGGGCGACGCACCATGTCCCGACGGCGGCGCGAGGGAACGAGCGCCCGGTCCTTCGCGTAACGGGGACGATCATGGTAATGATCGCGGTCGGGCTCCTGCTGAGCGCGCTGCCGACCTCGATCGAAGCGCGGGTGTAGGCGCGGTCGAACGAAGGGGGGTTTCCGCCTCCCTCGCGGCGAGTCCGGTCGCGTCCCGCGACCTACGGATCACGACCTCCGTGGCGCGGGGGATGGCGGGCGTGGCGGTGCCGTTCTTCGCGGAGCTCCCGAACGGGAGCATGGACGGGAGCGTCCGGTGGGACTTTGGCGATGGATCCACCGCGACGGGTGGCCTGACCACCACGGAGCACACCTACACCACCCCGGGGGTCTATCTTGTGAACGCCCGTGCGACGGACGCCGGTGGCGGTGTCCATACGACTCCGGACCTGCTGACGGTGCCGGTCCTCTTCTCCTGGTCCGGCGACGAGCTCGGGGACCTTCCTCCCATCGGCCCCGAGTGCGGCCCTCCCGTCGGCGACGAGGAGCGTGAACGCCTCGCGGCTCAACTGCACCACGCGCTCCTCCGGGACGCATACGGTCACCGTAACGGTGACCGACGCGCGCGGCGGCGTCACGACGGCGTCGACGTCGTTCACCATCGCAGCGGCCGCCGGCCTTTTCGGGCTCTCCCCGGTCGCCGCCTACGCCCCGATCGGCGGGATCGTGATCGTCGTCCTCGCCGCCGTGGTCGTGGTGGCCCGACGGCGTCGAAACGGGGCGAAGGGTTCGAGCCCCCCCGATGACGTCCTCCGCGAAACCCCGACCGGGGCGCTCCCCCACGAGCCGCCTCCGCCTAGCGAGTGAAGGGGTGGGTCGCCTCGGCGCGGCGACGGGAGTCTTCCCCGTCGACCCACGCGTTGGCCGCACGGATCTTCCGCACGTCCGCCGCGAACCTCTCGAGGTAGTCGCCGCGCACGCCGACGACCAGGCGGTCGTCCCCCATCTGCGTGTAGATGCGCGAGCCCGTGCACCCGAGCGAGACCGCCACCGGGGCGCCCTGGTTCAGGATCGGGACGATGGCGCACATCGGGCGCCCGTTCATCGGCGCGGGTTGGGGGGACGCCTCGAGCGCGAGCATCGCCGATGCCGGCGTTGCGAGGAGGAGGACGTCCGTCGGGGGCATCGGGAGGGAGCCGAGCGGCCCGTAGGCGACGAACGCGGGGGCCGAAGCGTTGTGGGGGACCTTGGCTTCCTCGCCCGCCTGAAGGTAGCCTTCCTTCTGCATCGCGCCGATCGTCGCCATGAGTCGGCCTCCGAGCTCGCCCGCCGGGGCGATCCCCAGGACGAAGGCGCCGATCTCGCACGCCTCGTGGCCCTTCAGGTCGACGTAGAAGGGCGACCGCTGACCCTCGGCGAAGAAGGTGCAGACCGATGGGGCGCCCCCGGGATGCGCGGTGACCCCCGCGGGGGCATGCTCGAGATAGCTGATCTGGATCGGCGGACCGGTGAGGTTGAGGTCCCGCGTGAGCTGGTCCGAAAGCTGGTGGAGGTTCGTGTTCGTCATGCCGGTCCGGGCCCGGGAGGCGCGGGTGGGTATATCTCCGTCCCCTCCCAAGCGACCGTGGCGCCCGCGGGGGCCTCGATCCGAGGGGGTTCGTCGGGGGGTCGACCTTCATCACCGTCACGCGCCGGTCCTTTGCGTTATATACCCGACCTTTCTGCGCGGCCCGGGAGTTCCCGTTCATGCCTACGGATTTCCAGACGCTCGCGGCCGGGATCGCCATCGCCGGAGGACTCATCGGAACCGGGATGGCCCAGTCCGGGATCGGGGCGGCCGGGATGGGGATCATCGCCGAGAAGCCGGAGAAGTTCGGCCAGGTGCTGTTCTTCTTCGTCATTCCCGAGACGCTCTGGATCATCGGGTTCGTGCTGGGGATCATCCTGCTCCTCAACATCCTGTAAGACGAGGGCGCGGTCGGCATGACCCTCGAACGACTCGTCGAGGAGATCCGCGCGCGGGCGGAGGCCGAGCTCGCCCGCGAACGCTCCCGGATCGAGGGGGCGAAGGGTCAGCTCCTCGCCGACCGCGATCGACGCCTCGCACGGGTGCGCGAGGAATCCGAACGCACGGCCCAATTGGACGCCGCCCGCGAGCGCGCGCAGAAGCTCGCGAGCGCGAAGCTCACCGCCCGCAAGCTCGCCTACGAGGCCCGCGAGCGTCAGATGGGGGAGGCGCTCGAGAGGGCCCGCACGTTGCTCGCCGGCTACACGGCGACGGACGAGTATCCGATCGTGGTGAAGCGCATGTACGCCTTCGCCGTCGACCGTCTGGGGAAGGCGATCCGGGTGCGCGGGCGCGAAAAGGACGCCGCGCTCCTCAAGTCGGTCGCCGGGAAGGCGTTCGACACCACGCCGCTCCCGATCATGGGCGGGCTCGTCGCCGAGACGCACGACGGCGCGAAGCGGCTCAACCTGACGTTCGATGAGCTCTTGCGGCTGCGCGAGGACCGCGTCCGCGAGCTCCTCGCCGCGTAGAGGGCCGGGCGAAGGCGATGGCCGGCTCCCCGTACGCGAGTTCGCTCGGCCGCCTCAAGGCGCAGCTTCCGAGCTTCCTCGCGCGCGAGAGCTACACCGCCCTCGTCAACGCGAAGGACGTCAACGAGATCGCGAAGTCGCTCGAGGCGTCGCCGTACGGACCCGAGCTGGTCCAGGCCGCGGCGTCCTACAAAGGGAGCCAGCTCCTCGAGATCGCGATCAACCGGACGTTCGTGCGCCGCAACCGCCTCGCCCTGGAGGCGTCCCCGTTCGCGGGCAAGCCGGTGGTCGGCGCCTACCTGAGGCGATGGGACCTCCAGAACATCGGCCTCATCCTCTCCGCGAAGGCCCAGGGACGCGCGGTGTCCGACGCCGAGGTCTTCCTCGTGTCGAGCCGCGAGATCCCGGCCGGGTTGTTCGCCGGCACGATGACGATCGACGATTTCCGCCTCCTCCTCGCCCAGCCGTCCCTCGAGGCGATCGCCTCGAGCCTGGTCAAGTTCGGCTACGGCTCGGTCCTCCTCCCCCTCATGGACACCTACGAACGCACGAAGGACATCTTCCCGCTCCTCCAGGCGCTCGACCGCGACTACTACCAGCGCCTGCTCGAGGCGAGCCGGTTCTTCCAGGGGGACGAGTGGGTCGTACGCGGGTTCGTCCAGGGCGAGATCGACCAGCGCAACGCGCTCCTCCTCCTGAAGGGGAAGGACGGGGACCTGCCCGTCGCGACCGTCGAGGCGCGCTTCCTCGAGGGGGGCCAGTTCCCGCGGGCGGCGGCCCTCGAGGCCTACGGTGCCCGCAGCGTCCCCGAGCTCGTGGGCGCGCTGCAACCGCGCTTCCCGACCCTCGCCGAGGGCAACGGGGCCTACCAGGAGAGCCGCAGCCTCACCGGCTACGAGGTGGAGCTCTCGCGGGACCGCGCACTGCGCGAGCTCAAGCGACTTCGGACCTACCCTCTCTCGCTCGCGATGATCTTCACCTACCTCCTCCTCGCCGAGCTCGAGCGCACCGACCTTCGGCGCATCATCTACGGCAAGGTCTATGGCGTGAGCGCGTCCGCGCTCACGAACCTGCTCGTCCTCGCGCGGGTCTGATCCGACGCGCCCACCGAAAGCGGGAGCGACGACCGACGGGTCGCGTCGGTCCGCCTACGGGCGCTCGCCGGCGCGGCCGCCATTCGTCGGGAGCGTGTGGACCCGCGAGGACGCGAACGGCCGGAACGGGCGACCGTTGCCGCCGTAGAACTTCGAGAAGTGCTCGACGAAGATGAGCCGCGCTCCTTGGATCCCGGGCTCGAAGACCCCAAGGATGACGTTGAACGTCTGTCCGGCGATCAGGATGAGCAGGCCCAGGATGATCCCGCCGACGACGCCGAGCGGGCTATGGCCCTGGAGGAGCCCGTAGGCGACCGAGTTGATCACGAGCGCCAGGATCACCGACGCGAGCAGGATGCCCACCAAGCGCGTGAACGACAGGATGTGGCTCACGACCTCGATCGCCCCCATGATCGCGTGCTGCGCGCCCTCGGCGAACATCATGGCGAGGCCGACGATCGACACCGCGACGAACCCGGCGACGAGGCTCGTCGGGTCCTTGTAGATCACCGCGAGGCCGAGCCCGGCGACACCGACCGAGGTGATCATCCCCCCCGCCTTCGCCAGCGCCTCGCGGAGGTGTCGGTGGGCGTAGGCGTTGACGACCCCGAGGAAGAACCCGAGAAGGACCATGCCGAGACCGATAAACCCGGCGAGGAGGAGGAGCTTGCCGATCGACGCGACCGGATCGTAGAGCGCGTGGAACCCGAAGAGGTAGTTCAACAGGTGGAACCCGAAGAACTCGTCGGACGCGACCCCGAGCCCGATCGCGAGGATCGTCCCCGGGACGATCGCGTAGGCGAGCGAGCGCATCGCGTCCGGCCCCATGATCATCTTGACGAAGTTCTTGATCGACCTGGGGAGGTAGCGCCGTCCGGGGAATCCCGCGATCATCCACAGGGAGACGAGGAGGATCGTGAGGCCGTAGCCGATGTCCGCGAGCATGAATCCAAAGAAGATCGGGAAGACGATCGCGAAGACCCACGTCGGGTCCCACTCCGACGCGACGGGGAGCGAGTAGAACCGGATGAAGAACTCGTACCACCGCACTCCCTTCGGGTTGTCCATCAGCGTGGGCGGCTCCTCGTCCGTCACCAACGTGTAGGTGTGGGTGCGCCCCTCGGTCACGGTCGCGAGGCGCCGCTCGAGCTCGTCGCGGTGGCGTTGCGGCACCCACCCCTCCAGGGCGAACGTCGCGCGGCCGGCGCCGAGGCGGGTGTAGACGTCGAGCTTGCGGTTCTCGATCGCGAACCCTTCCTCCAGGGCCAGGACGGTCGGGTACCACTGTTGGGAGAGCTCGGAAAGGCGGGCGCGGATCTCGACCAGCCTTCGGTCGATCTCCTGACGCCGCGCGGTAAGCTCCGGAAGGGCCTGGGACGCCGTCCCCGTGATCCGCGGGGCGGCCGTGAGCGTGATCCCCGCCTCTTGGGCCAGGCGGACGACGGCGTCGGCCTGGTCGGAGCGCAGCGCGAGCAGGAAGCGCACCCCGTCATCGGCCGGCGCGTCCAGGAAGTGGGCGTCCGCCGACGCGGGGACGCGGTCGCGCAGCCTTCGGTAGGCGGGCGCGGGCGCCTCGCCGAAGAACGCGAGGACGTTCTTCCCGGTGAGGTAGTCGTACCGGTCGGCGTAGTAAGGGTGGCGTCGGAGGAGCCCGATCGTGTCGTCGACGTCCTTGAGCTCGGTGAGCCGGTGGTCCTCATCGCGCTTGAGCGCGCCCACCTCGTCGTCGATCGGGACGGCCTTCGCGGCCTCGAAGAGCGCCGGGAGCGACGGGAACGCTCGCGGGACCCCCGCGGGCGAGGGGGGGAGGGCGGAACGAAGCCCGCGGAACCGGATGAGCTGGTCGGCGACCTGGCGACCGAGGTCGCTCGCGTGCTCCGGATCGAGGTGGGCGAGGGCCTCCTTGCCGATCGGTTCGACCTGGACGACGCCGAAGTCATGCAGGACGCCCAGGATGGCCGCGCGGTCGTCCTTGAGGCCGATGATGCCGACCTTGGCCATCGGGACGGGGCGAAGGAACGGCACGTCCGCCTACTCCCGTCCTTTGCCCGCCGGCGGGCGGAACTGACCGACGACGCGGTTCAGGATCTCCTCCGAGATCGCCCGAAGGTCCTTCGCGGCCCCATGTTCGATCGCCTCGGCCGCCGTCCTACCGGCCGCGACGATCCTCTCGGCCTCGGCCTCGATGCGGGCGCGCTCGGCCTGGAGCAATGCCTCGCGCGTCCGGTCGGCCTCGACCCGTGCGGCATGGACCGAAGCCTCGATCTCGGAGCGCAGCTGGGAGAGCTCCCGCTCGCCTTGCTCGACGGCCGCGCGCAGCCTCGCCTCCGCCTCGGTCTCGAGCTCCTTGAGGTGGCGCAAGGCGTCGATCGATCCGCTCCCGCCCGTCGCCGCCGTCGATGCGTTCGTTGCCATCGGATTCACCAGAGTCCCCTCAGGGTGCCGTCGAGGAGGAGGAGGACGAGCGCGAGCGCGAGGAGCTTGACGAGGACGCTCAGCCGCATCGTCCAGGCCCACTTGCGCTGGGCGGAGTTACGCGGGAACATTGGCCGCGGCCTCCTCGGCTTCCATCTTGCGCTTGACCGTCTTCAGCATCGAGAACGCGTCGCGTTCGAGCTCGTCGAACTGGAACTTGATGTAGCGGACCGTCGCCTGCAGGCGGGGGATCAGCACGTTCTCGATCGCGCTCGCGCGGCGCTTCGTCTTCTCGATCTCGTGGAGGAGGCGGCGTAGCGCGTTCTCCTTCTCGGCGATGTCGAGGACGACCTGGTAGATCCCCTGGAAGTGGCGGACGGATTCGTTGATCGACGTGGGCAGGTCGAGGAGCGACTCGGCGGGGATCGGGGCGAAGCGCCCGGCGTCGACGCGCGGCGTCTTGACGCCCATGACGTTCTTCGTGTCGACGCGCACCGGGTGGAGCGCGACCAGGAGCATCGAGATGCTCTCGAGGCGCGTCGCGCCCTCCATGATCTCCGCCATCCGGATCGCATCGTAGCCGCGGGCGATCTTCTTCTGGAGGTCCCCTCGCAGCGCCATCGCCTCCTTCGAGAGGCTGAAGAACTCGGCGATGAGCGCGGAGCGCTTGAGCTTGAGCAACTTGAGCCCCTTACGCGCGAGCACGATGCGGCGGCGCGTGCGCAGGAGCTCGAGCCGGGTCGGTCGGATCGTCTCCTGCGCCATCGTCCCGCTCCCCCGTGCGAGGTCGGGGTCTAGGCCCCCGGGGTCCGCGAGAGGCGGTACTGCTGGATGAACTCGGGCTTGATCCGCTTGAGCTCGGCCTCGGGGAGGTCGGAGAGGATATCCCAGGCGATCGCGAGGCTCTGGTCGATCGAGCGGTCCTCGTCGGGCCGCTGGTTGACGAACTCCTTCTCGAAGCGATCGGCGATCCTGAGGTAGATCCGGTCCGTCTCGCTGAGCGACTCCTCGCCGACGATCGCCGACAGCGCGCGCTGGTCCTTGCCCGTCGCGTAGCTCGCGTAGAGCTGGTCGGCGACCCCGCGGTGGTCGTCGCGCGTTCGGCCCTTGCCGATCCCTTGGTTCATCAGGCGCGAGAGGGAGACGAGCACGTCGATCGGGGGATAGACGCCGCGGCGCTGCAGGTCGCGGCTCGCCACGATCTGTCCTTCGGTGATGTAGCCGGTGAGGTCCGGGATCGGGTGGGTGATGTCATCGGCGGGCATCGTCAGGATGGGCAGCTGGGTGATCGACCCCTTGCGCCCGTGGATCTTGCCGGCACGCTCGTAGAGCGTCGCGAGGTCGGTGTAGAGATATCCCGGGTAGCCGCGGCGTCCGGGCACCTCCTCGCGCGCGCTCGCGATCTCGCGCAGCGCCTCGCAGTAGTTCGTCATGTCCGTCATCACGACCAGGATGTGCATGTCGCGCTCGTAGGCGAGGAACTCGGCGGTCGTGAGCGCCATGCGGGGCGTCACGACACGCTCCATGGACGGGTCGCTCGAGAGGTTGAGGAAGACGACGGTGCGCTCGAGCGCCCCCGTGCTCTCGAGCTCGCGCAGGAAGAAGTTCGCCTCCTCGCTCGTGATCCCCATCGCGGCGAAGACGACGGCAAAGCTCTCGTCGGAGCCGCGGAGCTTCGCCTGCCGGACGATCTGGGCCGCCACCTGGTTGTGGGGGAGGCCCGCGCCCGAGAAGATCGGGAGCTTCTGGCCGCGCACGAGCGTGTTCATCACGTCGATGTTCGATAGCCCGGTCTGGATGAACTCGCTCGGCTCCTCGCGGGAGTAGGGATTCATCGCGTTCCCGACGATCTCGAGCTGTTGCTCGCTCACGATGCGCGGACCTCCGTCGCGGGGCTCGCCCAAGCCGGTGAAGACGCGGCCCAGCATCTCGTCGGAGACGGGGAGGCGGGCGACCTCGCCCAGGAACTTGACGGAGGTCGAGGTGAGGTTCATCCCCATCGTCGGCCCGAAGACCTGCACGATGGCGAGCCCCTTACGGGAGTCCAGGACCTGCCCCTGCCGGCGGGTGCCATCGGGGAGCGCGATCTCGACGATCTCGCCGTAGGCGGCGTTCTGGACGTCGCGGACGAACAGGAGGGGGCCGCTGACGCGGTCGATCGTCCGGTAGTCGACCGGGACCTTCGCCGAAGGAACGTTCGCGGGCGTGCTGCGCGCCATCGTTACCCCCCTCCCGACGCGACGGCGGCCACGGACTGGTTCATCTCGAGCTCGAGCGTGTCGAAGGACGGCCCGAGGTCCTTCTCGGGGATCCACTTCATCCGCGAGAGCTTCGATCGGACCGGGAGCTTCGTGAGCTGGGCGACGGTGGCGCCCTTCTGGATCGCCTCCTGCTCCCGCTCCCCGAAGGAGAGGATCGCCCGGAGCATCCGGTACTGCTTCTGGATGGACGTGTAGGTGTCGACGTCGTCGTAGGCGCTCTGCTGGAGGTAGTCCTCGCGCAGCATCCGGGCGACGTCGAGCACCCCCTTCTCCCGTTCGGGAAGGGCGTCGACCCCGACCAACTGGACGATCTCCTGGAGCTCGGACTCCTGCTGGAGAACCTCGAGGGCCCGCTGGCGCAGCGGGAGGAAGTCCTTCGCGATCTCGCTGCGGTAGTACGGCTCGATGTCGCCGACGTAGAGCGAGTAGCTCTGCAGCCAGTTGATCGACGGGAAGTGGCGGCGCGAGGCGAGCGCGGCGTCGAGCGCCCAGAAGACGCGCGTAACGCGTAGCGTGTTCTGACTCACGGGTTCGGAGAAGTCCCCTCCCGGCGGCGAGACGGCGCCCACGACGGTGACCGAACCCGGGCGTCCTTCGGGGGAGAGCGTGATCACACGCCCCGCGCGCTCGTAGAACTCGGCGACGCGACGGCCCAGGTAGGCCGGGTAGCCCTCCTCGCCCGGCATCTCCTCGAGGCGGCCGGAGATCTCCCGCATCGCCTCGGCCCAGCGGCTTGTCGAATCGGCCATGAGGGCGACGTCGTAGCCCATGTCGCGGTAGTACTCGGCGATCGTGATCCCCGTGTAGACGCTCGCCTCGCGCGCGGCGACCGGCATGTTCGACGTGTTCGCGATGAGGATCGTCCGTTCCATGAGCGGCCGGCCCGACTTCGGGTCCTGCAGGTTCGGGAACGTGGCCAGCACCTCGGTCATCTCGTTCCCCCGCTCGCCGCACCCGACGTAGACGACGATGTCCGAGTCGGCCCACTTCGCGAGCTGCTGCTGCGTCACCGTCTTCCCGGACCCGAACGGACCGGGGATGCACGCCGTGCCGCCCTTCGCGACGGGGAAGAACGTGTCGATGACGCGCTGGCCGGTGAGGAGCGGGATCCCCGGGGCCAGCTTCTGCTGGACCGGGCGCGGCACCCGAACGACCCACTTCTGCGTCAAGGCGAGCGGCCGGCGGCCGGCCGAGGTCGTGATCGCGCCGATCGGGTCACGGATCGTGTACGTCCCGCTCGCGAGGGTCTCGACCGTCCCCTCGACGCCGGGGGGGACCATGATCTTGTGGAGGATGAGCGGGGTCTCCTGGACCGTCCCGAGGATCGCGCCGGGGCGCACCGTCGCGCCGACCTTGGCGACGGCGCTGAACTCCCACTTCGCCTTCTCGTCGAGCGGCGGGGCGACGAACCCGCGCGTGATGAAGTCGCCGAGCTCCTTCTGGAGGACGTCGAGGGGACGCTGGACGCCGTCGTAGATCGACTTGAGGAGACCGGGGCCGAGCTCGACGGAGAGCGCCTGGCCGGTGTTCTCGACGGGGTCGCCCGGGCGCACGCCGGTCGTGTCCTCATAGACCTGGACGGTCGCCGTCCCCCCCATGAGGCGGATGATCTCCCCGACGAGACCGAGAGTACCGACGCGCACGACGTCGTACATCTTGGCGCCCGTGAGACCCTCGGCGACGACGACCGGACCGGACACGCGTGCGACGACTCCCATGTTGCCTCTTCCCCGGAACTCAGCTGGTCACGCTCAGCGAAACGCCGAGAACGCGCTTCGCGAGCTTGTCGATCCCCTCGATCTCGTACTCCCCCGTCGGCGTGGGTACGAAGACGACGAGCGGCGCGAGCGACGCGTCGGCGTGCGCCCGCTGGCTCTCCGAGAGCGTCGAGCGGATCGACTGGCTGGCGATGACGAGGCTGAACTCCCCGCTCGCCATCACCCGCTGGAACTCGGCCGCCGCGGTCTCGCGGGTGACCTCGACGACGTCCGCGAGACCGATGAGACGGAACCCGATCGCGAGCTCGCGCTCGCCTAGCACGATCGTACGACCGGCGCGGGGAGGGGCATCCGTCACGGCGCTCCCCGGCGGGGAAACGTTCTATTTAACACCTGCCCAGCGCCGCACCGGTCGGCGGATGCGGCGATCCCCCCGCAGGCATCCGGGCAGGGCGTCGGACGGAAGGTCGCCCGGCGTGGTTCGGCGCCGTCACCGGACCCCTACGGGGGTCCGGGCCGGTAGGCGCACGGGCCTACTTGTAGGTCGAGTTGTGGACGTGGCCTTCGTCGTCGGTGATCGTGATGCACTCGCCTTCGCACTCGAATAGGCAGGCCTCGCAGACGATGCACTCGGGTCCGTTGATGGCGACCGATTTCTCGCCGCGGAACTGGAACTTCGCCCCGACGGCCGGGTCATCGACGACCTCGGGGAACTGATCCTTGGGCTTGAGCTCGAAAACGTTCACCGGGCAGACGTCGCGGCAATGAGCGCATCCGGTGCACTTCTCGATCGCGATATCGACTTGGACCATCTCGGGTTCGACCTCGGGAAAGTTCTACCCGGGGTGTGTATAAAGGGTTTCGCCCGAATCGACGCGTCGGTCGGCGTGAAGGCCGGTCCCGGACCCGCCTCGGGCGCTAAGAGCGCGCGGGCGTTCGGCGGATCGTGGGCGAGCTCCTCCTCGGAACGAGCGGGTGGGATTACCCGGAGTGGGTCGGCCGGTTCTACCCGCCCCATGGGGTCGCGGATCGGCTGCGCTACTACGCGAAGGTCTTTCCGATCGTCGAGGTGAACTCGACGTTCTATCGTCTCCCTTCCCCCTCCGTCGCGACGTCATGGGCGCGACGGACCCCGGCCGGGTTCCGCTTCGCCGCCAAGTTCCCCCAGACGATCACGCACGAACGCCGCCTCGTGGGCGCGGAGACCGAGCTCCACCAGTTCCTCCAGGTGGTCAAGCCGCTCCAGGACGCGGGGAAGTTCGCCGCCGCGCTCCTCCAGCTTCCGCCGTCGCTCCCGTTCGAGCCCGCGACGGTCCGAGCGTTCTACGCGACGCTCCCCCGCGACCTTCCCGTCGCCGTCGAGTTCCGCGAACGATCGTGGATGTGCGACGCGTCGTACGCGCTCTTGCGCGATCATGGTCTCGCCTACGTGATCGTCGACGAACCCCACCTTCCGACGCACCTCGAGACGACGGCGTCGTTCACCTACGTGCGGTGGCACGGCCACGGCCGGCCCATCTGGTACGATTATCTCTACTCCGAGAAGGAACTCCTTCCCTGGGTCGAGCGTCTCACGCGGCTCTCGGGCGAGGTGCCGACGGTCTACGGGTTCTTCAACAACCACTTCCGGGGCGACGCCGTCGCGAACTGCCGCTGGATGGTCGAGCATCTCGACCTCCCCCCGCCCCCGGGAGCGTCGCGCCTGGACTGAGCGTCTCGGGGCCCGACCGATCGCGCTCAGTACTGGAGTTGGAGGGTCCGGCACTCCCGGCAGCGGAAGCCGGCGATGTAGACCATCCCGAACGTGTTGGGCTTGGCCACTTCCTCGCCGCCGAAGGCGAGTCGCGTGCGTTCGAGGAACCATTTCGATCCGCCGATGAAGCTCTCCGAACCGAGGAAGCCCGGTGACATCGGCTTCCCGCAGGTCGGGCACATCGGCACGCGCTCACCCCCCGAGGAGGATTTCTAGGCGGCCCGCTCGGGATAAAGATTCCCTCGCGGAGCGACGCGCCCGACCACGGCGAGACGATGTCCCGGTCCTCGGCGGCGGCCCGCGGCCCCGAGCGATTTATCGGGGGGGACATGCTCGCACGGCCATGGCGACCCAGCGCGTCTTCTGCCGGTTCACACGAGGAACCGAGCCGTTCAGCGTCCTTGCGATCCCCGAGGATGGGATCTGCCTTTCCTCCTTCCTCGTCCTCTCCCCGCCGGGGGAGCCCGATCACGTCCTCGCCGGACGGATGAACCCCGCCGCTCCGTGGGACCATCTGGGGGGTCTCGGCCCGGAGCGCGTCGAGGCCCACCGGCACGGATGGATGCTCCCGTCCTCCCAGCTCCTGCTCGGCGAAGGACCGGAAGCGGCGGCGCAACGGATCCTTACCGAGCAGGTGGGAGGGATCCGCGCCATCCTCGAGCCGGTCCGCATCGCATCGGAGGTCTACCCGCCCCGACGCTTCCCGGAGAAACGGTACCACTGGGACCTCCAGTTCCTCTTCCGAGGTACGGCGGCGACCGCGCAGGCGCCGCGACATCCCGCGTGGACCGAGCTCCAGTTCGTCGACGTGGCCGCGACGCCGCGGCGCGACTTCGCGCGCTCGCACGACGAGATCCTCGAGCTCGTCGGGCTCGCTCCCGGCGGGCGGACGCCCTCCCTCGCCCGGTAGGGGCCCCGCGGCGCCCACCGGCGTCGCCACGGGGTTTATCGCCCGGCCCGTGGTTATCGCCGGTGCCCGTTATGCCCGCGACCGTTCGCCCCTGCCCGGCCTGTGGCAGCGAGGATGTCCGCCGCGTCGTCCGCGTCATGACCGGAGGGGGCATCACCGGCACCGCCTTTCTCGCCCTGCGCTGGGGCGAGATCTCGAGCGTCGGCCGCTTCGAGGCGCACGTGTGCCGCAAGTGCGGCCACGCCGAGCTCTACCTCAGCGACCCCGAGGCGCTCGAGAAACTTCGTCCGACCTAGTGCCGGACGCGGGTTGGAAGGGCGCGGAAACGCGAGCCCCCCGACCCGTTTCCGCCTCCCCCGTCACCCCCCTTAAGGGCGGCACCCCGCGTTCCCGTGGGGGAGGCTACGATGACGCTCGCGTCCGACCCGCCGACCCCGGCGACGCCGGCGATCGCCGAGGAGGGGATCCTTTCCCCGTCCGTGGACGCATGGCTCACCGCCGTCGAGCGGCCCCCCCGCGCCGTCCCTCGGCTCCGGGGGGAAAGGGTGGCACGACGCACGGGATCGCGTCACGTCCTCCCCTCCGCCCCTCCGCTCTTCGACTGGCTCGATCGTCGCTTCAGCCCGGGGGAGGCGACGCTCTGGGTCGGCCCTCCGTCGGCGACCGAGCCGCTCCTCGAGCTCGTCTATGCGGCGAGCGTGCGCGCCGGCGGGAAGGTCTCCCTTCTCGAGGGGACGAACCGGTTCCATCCCTACCGTGTCGGGGAGACCGGCCGCGCCCTCGGTCTGGACCCGGAGCGGGTGCTCGCCCGCATCCGTCTCGCCCGGGCGTTCACGGCCTACCAACTGGTCGCGCTGGTCGACGCCTGGTCGGACGAGGTGCGACGGCGTCGCCCGAGCCTGCTCGTCGCCCACGAACCGTCGACGCTCTTCCTGACCGACGAGGTCCCCGAGGAGGAGCGGGCCCCTCTCCTCCGCCACGTCGCCCGGACGCTCGGCGAGGTCGCGCGCGCCGCCCGTTGCCCGCTCCTCCTCGCGGTCACCGGTGGGTTCTCCCGCTTCCCCGGTCTCAAGGAGCACGGGCCGCGCTGGTTCGACCTCGTCCGCCTCGCCCCCCACGCGGACGGACTCCGCCTCGAGGGATACCGGGACGGCAGCCGCCTCACGGTCGTCCTGCGCTCCCCCGGCCAGCGCGGGCTCGAGGAGTTCACGGACACCGGGTCCGAGGAGGTGACGACGTGGGCCGCACCGTTCCGACGTACCGCCAGGCGCTCGAGGAGAGGATGAAACGCTGGGACGCGTTCGGTCGCCTCCTCACGACGCCCGAGGAGCGCGCGGCGTTCCGCGCGATCCAGACGGGGGCGCGCCGTTACGCCGCCCAGGCGACGTACGTCGGGAGCCCGGACCTGCTCGAGTCGATCCTGCTCTCCGTCCTGCTCGACCTCGCCCGTCGGATGGCCGCGACCGACCCCCGGGCGTCGCCCGAGCCTCCCTCGGACCGTCCGTCCTCCGGGCGTCCGGCCTGACGCGCTCCCCTCGACGGGACCGGAGCACGATGCCCGACGGCTGGCTGCTCGACATCACCGACGATCGCGACGGCCGTGACGTCGTCCTCTGGGTGAAGGACGCGGCGAGCGGCCACGTCCGGCCCGAGCGCCGCCCCTTCCGCCCTCCGATCCTGGTCGACGGCCCCCGCGACCTCCTCGCCGAGGTCGCGCGGGCGCTCCCGTCGGTCCCCGGCGTCGCGTCGGTCACGCCGTGGACCGGCCGCCCGTCGCTCTTCGACCGACGCCGTCGTCACCTGCTCGCGGTCACCGCGCGGCGCAACTCGGACCGGCGTCGGGTCGCCCACGCCGTGGACGCGCTCGGCGACTACCATCGCCTGACGCTCTATGACGTGGACCTCTCCGCGCCGCAGCTCTACCACCTCGGGCACGGGCTCTACCCGTTCGCCCCCGTACGGTGGGTGGCGGGGGAGCCGGTCGCGACCGAGCCCGCGGAGACGATCGACTACGCCCCCCCTCCCCTCGTCCTCGCCCCGCTCGAGGTCGGCCTCGCCGGCCATCGGAGGGGCCGTCTCCCACCCGCCGACGGGGCGATCGCTCGCGTGCGAGTCGGGAACGCCGTCCTCGAGGGTGGGGAGGTGGGGCTCCTCGTCGAGGTCGTTCGCGAGATCGACCGGCAGGACCCGGACATCCTCTTCACCCAGGGCGGGGACGGGTTCGACCTCCCCTGGCTCTACCGCCGCGCCCGCGCCGTGGGGCTGACCGAGGCGGAGTTCCATCTGGGCCGGGAGCCGGCGTCGTTCCGGCCGGCGCGCGCGGCCCGTTCCTTCGCGACGTACGGGCGCGTCCTCCACAGCGATGCGGCGTTCCCCCTCCCCGGACGTTTCCACATCGACCGCGAGAACTCCTTCCTGTTCGACGACACCGACGTGGAGGGACTCGTGGACGCCGCGCGCCTCTCCCGCCTCTCCCTCCAGACGATCGTCCGCCAGTCGCCGGGCACCGCGTTCACCGCGATGGAGATGGCCCACGCGCTCGCCGACGGCGTGCACATCCCGTGGAAGAAGAACCGTGCCGAGGAGTTCCGTTCGGCGCGCCACCTCGTCGCGGCCGACCGCGGCGGGGTGATCTTCCTGCCGCCGGTGGGGGTCTTCGACCACGTCGAGGAGTTCGACTTCGCGAGCCTGTATCCGCACATCATGGTGCGCCACAACCTCTCGACGGAGACGCTCGAGTGCCGGTGCTGCCCGGCGAGCCGGCGCGTGGCGCCGGAGCTGGGCTATCGATCGTGCGAGCGCCGGGTGGGGCTCATCCCCCGCACGCTCGCGCCCCTGCTCGCACGGCGGATGGCGTACAAGGCGCGCATGGCGGCGCCCGGGTGTCCTTCCGAGGAGAAGGCGCGGCTCCAGCGTCGGGTCAAGATGCTGAAGTGGATCCTCGTGACCGCGTTCGGGTATCAGGGCTACCGCAACGCGCGCTTCGGACGGATCGAGTGCCACGAGGCGATCAACGCCTACGCCCGTGACCTCATCGCCCGCCTCGTCCGCCGCGTCGAGGCGTCCGGCTACCGCGTCGTCCACGGGATCGTCGACTCCCTCTGGCTCACGCGCGCGGGCGACGCCGCGGCCGACGCGCCCGAGGAGCTCGCGGCGGCGGTCGGTCGCGAGTTCGACCTGCCGCTCGGCTACGAGGGACGCTACCGCTGGATCGTCTTCCTCCCCGCCGTCACCCACGGTCTGGGCGTCCCGAACCGGTACTACGGGCTCTACGAGAGCGGCGCCTACAAGCTGCGCGGCGTGGGGTCGCGCCGCCACGACACCCCGGGGATCGTGCGGGGGTTCGAGCGCGAGCTCCTCGACCTCTTCGCGAAGGCGCGCGACGCCGACGGCGTGCGGCGCGCGCTCCCGCGGGTGCTCGCGCGCGCGGACCTGTTCGCCGCGCGCCTCGCCGAGGGGTCGTGGCCGCGCGGGGAGCTGCTGATCGCCCACCGCATCGCCCAGCCGCTCGATGCGTTCGTGACGTTCACCGATACCGTCGCGGCGCTTCGTCAGCTCGCCGACGGGGGGGCCGCGCGCTCCGCCGGCGAGACGGTCCGCTACCTGGTCACCGACCGGTCGTCCCGGTCGTGGCGCCACCGGGTGAAGGTCGCCGAGGCGCTCGACGGCGACGAGGAGTACGACGTCGCCGCCTACCTCGACCTCCTCGCCCGGACGGCCGAGACCTTCCTGGGCCCGCTCGGCGTCCGCCGCACCGAGCTCCTGGTGCGGTGGCACGCCCCCGTGGAGGCGCCCGAGCGCGATCGCTACCGCGCGGCGGAGTCCGTCGGGCAGCGCGCGCTCGGGGACCTCCCGGGCCGCGGGGGGAGCGACGCGAAGGAGCGGCGGGCGGCCGCCCTTCGGGCCGCGGAGGGGAGCGTCGTGGGCGCCCCCTTTTGAGGCGGGACCTCCTTCGGGGTCCGTGGTCTCTCGGCTCCGACGCGGGAGGAAGGTCCCGCCGTTCGCGCACCGGGACCGGCGCAGCGTGGAGACGCGGCTCGCCGAGATCCGTTCCCTCGTCGAGGAAGGGTCGGCCGGGGATCCCGAGACCCTGCTGGTCGCGCTCGCCGACCCGGACGCGCGCCTCCGCCAGGCCGCGGCCGTCGCGCTGGGCCGCCGCAAGGACGCGCGCGGTCGCAGCGCGCTCGAGGCCTCCCTGCACGACCCGGACGCGAACGTCCGCTCGAGCGCCGCGGAGGCGCTGGGCGGGATCGGACGGCGGGAGAGTCGCGAACCGCTCGAGCATGCCCTCGGGGACGCGAGCGAGCGCGTGCGCGAGCACGCGGCCTGGTCCCTCTGGACGGTGGGCGACGCGCGTTCGCGCCCCGCCCTCGCCCCGCTCCTGCACGATGCCGACGCGAACGTCCGGCGGGCCGCCCTCGCGGCGTTCGGTCGATGGCCCCATCCCGCGTCCACGCCCGCCCTCGTGATGGCGCTCGCGGACCCGAACGACCGCGTACGACGCGAGGCGACGTTCGGGCTCGGCCGCAGCGGCGACCCCTCGGTACCCGACCTCATCCGCCCGCTCCTTGACGACCCCTCCCGTCGCGTGCGCATCGCCACGGCGGTCGTCCTGGGAACGCTCAAGGACGGAGGGTCGGTGCCGACGCTCCTCGAGCGTCTCGAGAAGGAGGAGAACTGGGGCAAGCCGGCGATCCTGATCGCGCTCGGGAGGATCGGGGATCGACGTGCCGTGCCCGCGGTGATCCGTCACGCGGCGGACGACCGAGGATGGATGCGCGTCTGCGCGCTCCATGCGATCGGCGACCTGGGGGCGCCCGAAGGCCACCCCGTCGCCGTGGAGGCGCTCAGCGACCCGCTCTGGTCGGTGCGCGGTGCGGCGACGGACTGCCTCGGCCGGGTCGGCGGCGCCGACGACCTCGCCGCCCTCTTGGGCGTTCTCGAGGATCCTCACCCGTGGCCCCGGCGCGGGGCGATCTACGCGCTCGGACTCCTCGACATGACCGAGGCGGCGCCGCGGATCCGCGAGGAGCTCCGCCACCCGATCGCCGAGGTCCGTCTCGCCGCGGCCTGGGCGCTCGGACGCCTTCGGGACGACGGCGCGCGCGAGGGGCTCGTCGCGCTCCTCCGCCAGGTGCATCCGTCCCGGGGCGAGCACCGGATGATCGCGGAGGGGGAGGGGGCGGTCCGCCTCCTGAGCGACGCCGAGGGACGACTCTTCGACACGATCATCCAGGCGTTGGGCCGCCTAGGGCAGGGGGAGTTCGACCCGTTCGTCGCCCGGGCGATCCTCGAGGCGCGCGCCCGCGTCACCGAGGACGACCTCGAGCGCCTCGCCCGCCTCCCCGAGCCCGAGACCCCCAAGGGCGGGACCCCGCCCACCCTGCGTCTCCTCTTCGAAACGGCGCTCCCGGCGTCGGCCGACGAGGACGAGATCGGATGCTGAGGGACTTCCGTCCGAAGGACGCGCCCCGCTACCTCGAGTTCCTGAAGGCCCACTTTCCCGAGGAGGACAAGATCCTCGGCACCGACCCGGTCGCGATGGAGCGTCTCGTGCGTCGGCTCTTCCGATGGGACGTTCGGATCCTCCTCGCGGTCGCGCGGGCGCTCCGACGGCCGATCGCGCGCTTCTTCGTCATCGAGGTCGACCACCGCGTGGTGGCCACGACGCTGCTCACGTTCACGCAGCGCGCCGGTTACGTGAGCGGGGTCGCCGTCGACCCACCGTTCCGTCGACGCGGGTTCGCCCGTCGACTGCTCCGCCGTGCCCACGCGGAGTCCCGCGACGCCGGTCGCGCCTACGCGCTCCTCGACGTGCTCACGGAGAACGCGCCGGCCCGCGCGCTCTACGCGTCGGAGGGGTATCTCCCGCTGAGGTCCCACACCGTGTTCCTCCGCCCGATCGGACCTCCCGCGACCGGGGCCGACGACGCGCAACCTCGTTCGTTGCGCGACTTCCGGCGCGAGGACGCCGTGGCGCTTCGCGCCGTCGCCGAACGCACCCTTCCCCCCCGCATCGCCGAGGTCCTGCCGGTCGACGCCGGCCAGTTCCGCCTGCCGCCCGCTCTCCTGCGGGCGCTCGGCTCCGAATCGAGGGCATGGGTCCTGGACGACGGGTCGGGCCCGACCGCCTTCCTGCGGGCGACGGTGAGCCGCGCGATGGCGTCGGCGAACCTGACCGCGCCGGTCCTGGGTCCCGCCGTCCCTTCGCCGGAGGCAGGCGCGCTCGTGCGCCATGCCCTCGCGTGGATCGCCGGCCGCGGCGCCGCGCGGGTGGTGACGGAGGTGCCGGATCACCTTCCGGCCGCCCTCGAGCTGCTCGAACGCGCTGGATTCTCGAGCGCCTACCGGGTCGACACGCTCTACCATCCTCTTCATGCCTAGCGCGATCCCGCCTACCGGCCCCACGGAACGACCGGTCGATGTCTACCTGTTCCCGGCGGTACTGGGCGGAGGGCTGGGGGACATCGAGGAGGTGCTCACCGTAGGGCGACGGCTGGCGGTCGACGGGCAGAGCCTCTTCCTCTTCCGCGCGCGGGGGCGGCCGCTCCCCCGCGACGTCGACGGACCGTGGGACTGGCCGAGGATCGTCCGCGTCGACCGTCCCGCGCGCTCCTCGCCGTGGGCCGTCACCGTGAGCCCGTCCTGGGGCGTCACCTCCGCCCCCGAGCGCCGAGGTCCTCTCGGCAGGGCCGGAACCTGGGCGACGGAGTCGGGCCTCGTGGAATCGGCCTACGGTCGGGATCGAACGCTGCACCTCAGCCTCGAGGAGTTCGCGCGCACCCTCACGAGCCGCCAGCAGACCTTCGAGCGCTACCGGGAGGGCGGGGTCGCGACCCGGGTCGTCCGACGCCGCCTGGCGCGCGGGGAACTCGACGCCGAGGTGGCCCGCTTCCACCACGACTACGTTCGCTTCCGCGGCTACGGGGTCTCGAACGTCCTGCACCTCCACGCGTCCTTCCTCCCCTCCCGGGCATTCGCCCGCGAGTTCCCGAACGCGGTCCAGGTCGGTCCGATCGTCTACCCCCGCGCCGTACGCGCGGCGGGGCCGGCGCGCCCCCCGTCCCCCACGCGTCCCGGCGCATGGGTCGCCCGGGTGAGCGCGTCGAGCGCCTCGCGACTGCTCGCGGCGATCGCCGCGGCGCTCGACCGTGACGCACCTCGGACGCGTCTCGTCGTGCGCGGGGGGGGTCCGCCCCCGACGGGCGCGAACGGCCACCCCCGATGGGAGACCATCGGGCGAAGCCCGCCGGCCATGTGGCGGCGTCGTTTCGTGCGCGCCGAGGTTCGGATCGTGACGGGGAGCCGTACGCTGCTCGAGGCCCTCGACCTCGGCGGACCGTTCCTCTACTTCAATGGGGCGATGGGCACGGGGCGTCGTACACGACGTCACCGGCCGGAGAAGCTCGATCGGCTGCTCGCCGCGTGGGCCCGGCTCCGGGTCGACCGCGCCCTGCGCCGCGACCTCTCGGACGTGGCGCGGTTGCGCCGCGTCAGCGAGGTGGTGCATCGCGCCGTCGGCGATCCCGGGTGGGCGAGGTCGTTCCCGCGGGGGATCCCGTCGCTCGGATATCCGCCACCGTTCGACCGGGGTGAAGAGCTCCTCGCGGAGGTCGTGCGGGCGCTGCCGCGCCTGGGCCGGTCGACCGTGCTCGTCGGGCGCGTGCGCCACCGTCCGCCCGGGTCCGTGACGGGCCTTTGCGAGGGCGCGTCGGGGCGGCGGTCGAAGGTTTAAGGGTACCCCCACCATCCCGCCACGATGCCGTCCGACGCCCCGGGCCCCGCCGAGCTCGCGAAGGTCCTGCTCGGCCCGGAGCTCAATGTGCGGCGCGGCGAGAACGTCATCATCGAGACGTGGACCCATTCGCTCCCGTACTCGACCGCATGCGTCGTGGAGGCGCGTCGGCGGGGCGCCCACCCGATGCTCCTCGTCGAGGACGAGGCCGCGTACTGGCGCAGCCTGGACGTCGCCCCGGCCGTCGGACGGTGGAGCCGCGTGGGCGGCCACGAGTGGGGCGCCCTCGGGAAGACCCACGCCTACGTCTTCTTCCCCGGACCGGAGGACCGTCCTCGCTTCCACCAGCTTCCTCCGACGCATCGCAGCGCGCTCACGACGTACAACGCGGAGTGGTACCGCCGTGCCAAGTCGGCGCGCCTGCGCGGGGTGCGTAGCATGCTGGGTTATGCCTCCGACCCGCAGGCGGAGTTCTGGGGCGTACGGGGCCCGGAGTGGAGGCAGGGCCTCCTACGGGCCACGGTCGAGGTCGATTTCGCCGAGATCCAGCGCCAGGCCCGCGGCGTCGCCCAGCGCCTCAAGAGCGGGCACCGGCTCCACATCACCGCCGCGAACGGTAGCGAGGTCCGCGCGAAGCTCCGCCAGCGCACCCCGACCGTCGAGGATGGCGTCATCGACCGTTCCGACCTGGACCTCGGCCACAACCTCACGACGTCCCCTCCGGGGACGGTGATCGTGGCGATCGACGAGGCGAGCGCCGAGGGGATCGCGGTCGCGAACCGTCCGAGCTACCTGCGCGGAGGCCGGGTCGAAGGGGGCCAGTGGGAGGTGCATGCGGGCCACCTCGCGAACGCGTGGTACACCGACGGCCAGCCGACCTTCGAGACCGCGTACCGCGACGCGCCGAAGGGCAAGGATGTCGTCGGCCTCGTTTCGATCGGGCTCAATCCGAAGATCGGCGCCGGTCTGCCCCAGGTCGAGGACCAGGAGGCGGGTGCGGTCACGATCGCCGTCGGCGACAATCGCGCGTACGGCGGACGGAATCGGTGTCCGTTCCTCTCGTGGATCGTCCTCGCCGAGGCGACCGTGGCGGTCGACGAGACGCCGCTCCTCGACCGCGGCCACCTTCTGTAGCGGTCGACCTCGCATGGACGATCCCGCGTACCGGGCGATCCCGCGGGCGTTCTTCGACCGGCCGGCGCGGCAGGTCGCTCGCGCGCTTCTCGGGACCCTCATCGCCCACCGGACCCCGCACGGTCGCAAGGTCGCGAGGGTCGTCGAGACCGAGGCGTATGTCCGGAGGGATCCGGCGAGCCACGCGTTTGCCGGCCCGACCCGGCGGAACCGTTCGATGTTCGAGCGACCCGGAACGCTCTACGTGTTCCGCATCCACCAGGTGGTCTGCGCGAATGCGGTGGCGCGACGCGGCGAAGCGGTCCTGTTCCGCGCCGCCGAGCCCGTCGCGGGGCTCGACGACGACCCGAGCGGTCCGGGACGCCTGTGCCGCGCGCTGCACATCCCCCTCGCGCTCGACGGGACCGACCTCATCGAGGGACCGGTGACGATCTCGGCCGGGCATCGTCGGCGGGCCGAGAGGACCCTCCTCGGGCCGCGGGTCGGCATCCTCAAGGCCCGCGACCGGACGCTTCGCTTCGCGCTCGACGCGAACCCGTGGGTTTCCCGCCCCCGCCCCCCGGGGTGGACGCGGGGTCCCGCGACCCCGCCTACTTGAGCTTCGCCCAGCTGAAGCCGCGGCGACGCGCCGTGTCACCGAAGCCGCAGGACGCGCAGACGCCCTTCTGACGATGGTAGGAGTGCTTGCCGCACCGGCGGCAGATCACGTGGACGATCTTTCCGCCGCGTCGTGCCGGTGTTCCCTTTCCCATGTGCGGTTCCTCCGAAGTGCCTTACGGTGAGATGTAGACGATGCTGTCGCCGCGCAAGAGGGTGAGGCCCGCGCGGGGTGTCACCACGTCCTCGACCACCTCCTCGGCGGTCGAGAGCACCAGGTTGAGGTGCTGGTCGAACCCGTCGAGGACCCCCCGGAACGACCGCCCGCCCTTCATCTCCACCAGGACCCGCTTGTGCAGGCTTTGCTGGAGGACGTCGAGGGGCTTCATCGGCGGAGCGTCGGGCAGACCCGGTACCCCACTTAACAGTTGCCCGGTCCGACAGGGCGCGACGCGATCACCTCAACGCGTTCACGAGCCGACGGGCGCGGGCGGAGGGCAACGGCCGCAGCGTGCCACGACGTTCGATCCGATCGAGGAGGGTCGCGATCACGTCCTCTCGGTCCCCGCCCGCGTCGATCGTGGCGACGTGGGACGGGGCCACCCGGGCGGCGCGACCGCACCAGAAGCGCCGTTCCCAGCGTGCCACGGCGAAGTGCCGCGCGGCGAGGTCGGCGGGATGGGTCGCCGTCGCCCCGGCGAGCCGCGCGGCCACGACCTCGGGCGAAGCATCGAGGTAGATCGTGAGGTCCGGCAACCCCCATCGGTCCGACGCGAGGGCGTTGCGGAACCAGCGTCGCACGGACGGGACGACGTCATGCTGCCTCCCCCGGACGTTCCGCAGGCCCCAGGCGTAGGTGAGAGGGCCGAGGGTCGACGTGTCGAGGACCACCGGTTGCCCGCGCTCCCGCCGCCGCACGGCGTCGTGGTAGCGTCGCCCTTCCTCCTCGGCGAGACGGAGCTCGAGCGCCTCGAGTCCGGTCCGCGTTCGGTACCGCAGGGACGCCGGGGGTCGCAGCCGCTCGACGGCCTCCCGTACGAGGTGGGAGGAGGTCGCCCGCGCCAGCCGCCGCGCGGCCGTCGACTTCCCGACGCCCGACGGGCCTTCGAGGGCGATGATCCACGCCGACGCGCTCGTCCCCCGCGGGGCGACGGCGACGCGAACGCATAACTTCGAGCGGGCGGGAGCGCTTTAATCGGGCGGGCGGCTCGACCGGACGTGGCCGCCCGGACCGTGGCCCCTTCACCGAGCTCGCGCTACCGCGCCCGGGTGCTCGACGTCGAACGCTTCCGCGAGATCGCCCAGGAGATCCAGCGCACGCACTGCGATCCGGAGGGGGTGGGGATCATGACCCGCAAGGCCCGCATCTTCCCGGTCCGCCTCGACGACGTGTCCCTCAAGGCGGCGCCCCTCCTGAAGCAGGAGATGCTCGCGGTGGGCGGCGATGCGGCGCACGACCGCGGGATCGCCGACCACTCCGTCCCGCACACGTCCGTCGTCCTTCTCGCGACGCTGGGACAGTATCGTCGCCTCCTCCCCAAGCTGCGCCGCCAGCCCTTCCACCTCACGGCGATCGCGGACGCCGTCGACCAGGCGCTCCACCACGCGACCTCCACGGCGCCGCGGACGGTCCACGGTGTCCACCGGTCGGTCGTGGTCGGCGAAAGGACGCTCGTCATGGGGGTCGTCAACGTCACGCCCGACTCGTTCTCGGACGGGGGGGCGTTCCTCGACCCGGACACGGCCATCGCCCACGCGCGCACGCTCGTCGCCGAAGGGGCGGACCTCCTCGACGTGGGAGGGGAGTCGACGCGTCCGGGGGCGAGCGAGGTCGCGGAGGAGGAGGAGTGGCGGAGGATCGCGCCGGTCGTTGCGGCCTTGCACGGCGAACTGCGCGTTCCGATCTCGGTCGACACCCGGCATCCGAGCGTCGCGTCCCGCGCCCTCGAGGCGGGGGCGGACCTCGTCAACGATGTCGAGGGGCTGCGGCGGCCCGCGATGCGGGAGGTCCTCCTCGCGACGGGGGCCCCGGCGATCGCGATGCACATGCGAGGGCTCCCGACGACGATGCAGGCGAACGCCGAGTACACCGACCTTCGGGCCGAGGTCTTCGGATTCCTCGCCGAGGCGACCGCGCGAGCGCTCGCCGACGGGATCCCGCCGGACCGGTTGCTCGTCGACCCGGGCCTCGGTTTCGGCAAGTCGGCGGAGCACAACCTCGAGCTCGTCCGTCACCTGCGGGAGTTCCGCTCGCTCGGGTTCCCGATCGTCGTGGGGGCGTCGCGAAAGTCATTCCTCGGCGTCGCCCTCGGGGGAGCCGAGCCCGGGGAGCGCGGCGAGGCGGGGATCGCCGCGGCGGTCCTGGCGGCCGCGAACGGAGCGGACATCGTGCGCGTCCACGACGTGCTTCCCGTGGTCCGAGCGCTCCGTTTCACCGACGCCGTCGGCCGTGCGGGTCTCGCGCGCGCGCCGATCGAGGACGGCTACTCCGACCCCGACGCGTAGCATCCACCCCACGTCGGCGCGGCGCGGGTCCGCGACGCGCGGCTACGGGGGTGGGGACGCTCGCGCCTCGTCTTCGGTGAGGTCGCTCTCGAGGACGAGGGAGCCGACGTACTGGCACGCGAGGCAGTGGTAGACCTGGCCCGTGATGAGCGCGGAGGCGTACTCGAGCTTCGTCGACCCGCACTGCGGACAGCGCAGGACGGTCCTACCCCGGGCCCGGCGCCGCATCGTCGTCCTCGGGGAGGGTGGCGTCCTCCCCGTCGGGGCCCGTTCCGTCCTCCTCCAAAGCGGGCTCGTGCGTGGTGTCCTCCGAGTCGTTCCCGGCGGGCGGCGGCGCGCCGGTCACGTCGGGGCCCTCCAACGGCGGACCCTCCGCGACCTCCCCGCCGTTCTCGATCGACGCGGCGAGGACGACGGCGTCCCGGACGCGGTCGGATTCCTCGAGGCGGATGAGGCGCACCCCCATCGTGTTCCGTCCCTGGGATCGGATCGTCTTGACCATCATGCGGATCGTCATCCCGTCCTGGGTCGTGACGAGGAGCTCGGAGTCGTCGTTCGTCGGGAGGACGGCGACCACGTTGCCGTTCCGCCCCCCGGTGCGGATCGTCCGAACGCCCATCGCCCCGCGCTTCGTGCGCCGGTACTCCTGGGTCGCGCTCCGCTTGCCGAAACCGGTGTCCGTGAGGGTGAGGAGGTACGGGTACTGGGCCGATACCGGGGCCATCGACACGACGTGGTCGTCCCGTGCGGACGCGAGGCGTACGCCGATGACGCCGTAGGTGGCCCGCCCCATCCCCCGGACATCCGCGACGGGGAAGCGGACGAGCTGACCGGCGCGCGTCGCGAGGACGATCTCGGTCGCCGGGTCGGTGACAAGCGCGACGTCGACGAGCTCGTCGCCCTCGTCGAGCAGGACCGCCTGGATGCCGTTCGTGCGGATGTTCTGGAACTGGTCGAGGCCGGTGCGCTTGACGATCCCCTTGCGGCTCGCGAAGACGAGCGAGCCGTCCGTCGCGAGGTCGCGGAGGGGAAGGAGGGTCTGGACCTTCTCGCCGGGCTTGAGCTTGGGCAGGAGGTTGATGACCGCCTTGCCCTTCGAGTGGCGGCTCCCCTCCGGGAGCTCGAACGCCTTAAGCCGGTAGACGCGCCCCAGCGTCGTGAAGAAGAGGACGTTGTCGTGCGTGCGCGTGACGAAGGTGCGGATGACGTAGTCCTCCTCCTTCGTCTCCATCTGGACGAGCCCCTTGCCGCCGCGGCGCTGGCGGCGGTACTGGTCGAGCGGAAGGCGCTTGATGTAGCCGTCCCGCGTCACGAGGACGACCACGTCCATGTCCGGGATGAGGTCCTCGAGGGTGCGGGCGGTGAACTCGGGGACGATGCGGGTGCGGCGCGCGTCCCCGAAGCGCGTTGTGAGGTCGGTGAGCTCTTCGACGATGAGGCGGTCGAGCTCGGCGGCCGACGCGAGGATCTCCTTGAGGCGCCGGATCAGCCCCTCCTTCTCGAGCGCCTCCTTCTGGACCGATTCCCGCTCGAGGGCCGTCAGGCGGGCGAGCCGCATATCGAGGATCGCCTTCGCCTGCTCGGTGGAGAGCAGGAACTTCCCCATGAGGGACTGCTCGGCGGCCGGCACATCCTTCGAGCGGCGGATGATCCGGATCACTTCGTCGATGTGGTCGATCGCGGTGAGGAACCCCTCGAGCAGGTGGAGGCGTTCCTCCGCCTTGCGGAGGTCGAAGCGGGTGCGGCGGGTGATCGTCGCGCGCCGGTGCACGAGGTGGAGCTCGAGCAGCTCCTTGAGCGCGAGGACCTTCGGGCGCCCCTCGACGAGGCAGAGGTTGATCACGCCGAAGCTCGTCTCGAGCGGGGTGTGCTCGTAGAGGCGGTTGAGGACGATCTCGGCCGGCACGTCGCGGCGCAGCTCGAGGACGACGCTCGTCCCCTCCCGGTCGGACTCGTCGCGCAGATCGGTGACCCCGTCGAGCCGCTTCGTCTTCACGAGGTCGGCGATCAGCTGGAGGAGGGTGGTCTTGTTGACCTCGTACGGAATCTCGGTGATCACGATCTCGTCGCGCCCGTCGCGCTCGCGCACCTCGGCCTTGCCGCGCATCCGCAGCATGCCGCGGCCCGTGGCATACGCCTCGCGGATGCCGTCGGACGCGGCGAGAAAGCCGCCCGTCGGGAAGTCCGGACCGGGGAGGACCGCCATGATCTCGTCGAGCGTGGCCTCGGGCTTCCGCAGGAGGAGCAGGAGCGCGTCGACGACCTCGCCCAGGCGGTGGGGCGGCATGTTGGTCGCCATGCCCACGGCGATCCCGGCGGACCCGTTGATCAGCAGGTTCGGGACCTTCGAGGGGAGCAGCTTCGGCTCCTGGAGCGAGCCGTCGAAGTTGTCGGACCAGTCCACCGTCTCCTTCTCGATGTCCAGGAGCATCTCCTCGGCGATCGGGGCGAGGCGGGCCTCCGTGTAGCGCATCGCGGCCGCGGAGTCGCCGTCGATCGAGCCGAAGTTCCCCTGCCCGTCGATGAACGGGTAGCGCAGCGAGAACGGCTGCGCCATGCGGACGAGCGCGTCGTAGACGGAGAGGTCGCCATGGGGGTGGTACTTCCCGAGCACGTCCCCGACGGTGCGGGCCGACTTGCGATAGGGC